>NZ_JAJONE010000001.1:2256666-2565000 GCF_024700075.1 Hymenobacter sp. J193 | reverse complement strand
GTTCGGGGTGAAAACCAAGGACAAGCTCAAGGAAATCAAGGTGAACGTGGACACGCTCACCCTCTCGGCTACGCCCATTCCGCGCACGTTGCACTTCTCATTGATGGGCGCCCGCGACCTATCGGTTATTGCCACGCCCCCGCCCAACCGCCAGCCGGTGCAGACGGAACTGCACGTATTCGATGAGCTGCTGATCCGCGACGCCATTTCGCGGGAGTTGAAGCGGGGCGGGCAGGTATTCTTCGTGCACAACCGCGTGAAGGACATCGAGGAGCAGGCCAGCCTGATTCTGCGCCTCGTGCCCGACGCCCGCGTGACCTACGTGCACGGCCAGATGGACGGCGACCTGCTGGAAAAGCGCATGATGAAGTTCGTGGACGGGGACTACGACGTGCTGGTGGCCACCACCCTCATCGAGTCGGGCCTCGATATTGCCAACGCCAACACCATCCTCATCAACCGCGCCCACATGCACGGCCTCTCCGACCTGCACCAGATGCGGGGCCGCGTGGGCCGCTCCAACAAAAAGGCCTACTGCTACCTGCTCACGCCCCCGGTGGCCGGCCTGCCCTCCGACGCCCGCAAGCGCCTGAGCACCCTCGAAGAATTCTCCGACCTGGGCGCGGGCTTCAACGTGGCCATGCGCGACCTCGACATCCGGGGCGCGGGCAACCTGCTCGGCGGCGAGCAGTCGGGCTTCATCAACGACCTGGGCTTCGAAACCTACCACCAGATCCTCGACGAAGCCGTGCAGGAGCTCAAGGAAACCGAGTTCCGCGACCTGTTCCTCGGCGACCCTACCCAGCGCCTGCAGGAAGCCGCCGGCACCGGCCGCCCCAAGGAGTGCAACATCGAAACCGACCTGCAAATCCTCATCCCTGACCACTACGTGACCAGCGTCTCGGAGCGCCTGCAGCTGTACAGCAAGCTCGATCGGGCCAAAAACCCCGAGGAGCTGCGCAAGGTGCTCACCGGCATGATAGACCGCTTCGGCCCCCTCCCCGCCGAGGTAGAGCAGCTCGCCGACATCGTGCGCCTGCGCTGGCAGGCCTGCCAGGTGGGCTTCGAGAAGCTCACCCTCAAGAAGAACCTGCTCAAAGGCTACATCCCGGCCACGGGCAACGAGGCCTACTTCCAGGGCGACACCTTCGGTAATATCCTCTCCTACGTGCAAACCCACACCCGCTCGGCCTCCATGAAGGAGCGCAAGGAACAGCTCATCCTCAGCATCGAAGACGTGAAGAACGTGCAAGCCGCCAAGCGCATCCTCAGTGAGTTAGGCAGTGAGGAGGCGGTGGGGATGTAACGCAGGGTCACGGGCGGACATGAAACGGACACGGGCGGACATCAGATGTCCGCCCGTGTCCGTTTCATGTCCCTACGTCCAGTTGTTCCCACGCTTCATGCAACTCATATGCATTACCGTTGAGCACGACTAACTCTTGCTCCCGCAGGATAGCCATGTCTCGCCGAATTGTTCTGGCGGTAACATTCACTAATGTGGCTAGTTGGGAGGATGTCTGCAAACCTCTTATCCTTAAAATCTCTAACTCAATAGCTAGTCTGCTTTGAACTGCAGAAGGCAAACCTAAGCCGGATAAAGCACTAGCAACTTCACGAGAAAAACAAAACCCAAAGGGTCACTGACTGTCGAAGTAGGGATTGGTATTATCGTTCTGAATACGTCTTCCTCAATAAACCCCGCTTGCTTGCCTGGTGCATACTCCCTTAACCCAATGGTGACGTTGCGAATACCAGATCCTAATTCATCTACCCGGCCCAGTTGCCCGAAAAAGTTGGCAATAGTAGGATTTTTCGGAAACGGAGCGAACTGCTCCGGATTGATAGGGCCATAATGGGTGGGCTTGTTCGCATTGCGTACTTCTACCCGGTCAGCATAGATAATAAAACTGGCGGGCGTAGGATTGATGTACTCCCGATGCACAATGAGGTTGCCAACTACCTCCCGGAAAATAAAATCTCGCAGGCTGCTGCGCAGGCCATTCTGCAGAAAGAACTTGTCCGGCAGATGACGAGTCGTGAAATTCATTAGCTGGTCGTAGGCATCGAGCAGATTTGTCCGAATATCCACCCGGTCATCATACCGGTCCATATCCTGCCGGCGCACTAGCGCATCAATCCGGTAATGGGGCAATACATTCTGGATTACCTCGTCCCGTCCCAGCAGTAAAGCCGCCGCCAGCGTGAATCCCTCTTGTCCAGTCTGATAGTCCCGTTTCCATAGTCCCGACTGCCGCATAAACTCCAGATCATCCAGCGCCAGCCACGGATGATTCGCGCGGTTGTTTCGGATAAGCGTACGGACCCGAGGCAACAATTCCGGCCTCAAATCTTCCATGCGCAGAAACTGATAAATCCGTCCTTCGGTGTAGAAGCTACTTTTGCGAACGTATAGTTGACTAATATCGGTGTCGCTTGTAACGCGAAAATCTCCTTCGTGGCCTCTATCAAACACCACGTTGTCGCACCGATGTACTTGTGAGCTTTGCGGCACATATACGTACAATAGTTGTTGGCCATCCAGAGATATTTCGGTTAGCTCCAACAGCATCGCCGGGTGCAGCTTGTTCGGGTTATTGCTGAGCGTGGTGAAGTCCCGTTTTAGTTGCTCCACCAAACCTGCAGCTACTCCTTGTACCTGTCCATCATCCCGCACGCCGAGTATGAGATAACCACCCTGGCGGTTCAGGAAGGCACAAACCGTTTCGAAAGCATCACGCGGTATGCCCTTGCGTGCCTGCTTAAACTCTACTGAAATACCTTCTCCCTGCGCAAGTATCTGTTGCAGTTCCTGTGCCGCTAACGCCATACGAAAGTCGAAACGATGAGACGCAAAGGTAACTGCCCACGCAGACTCATACACTCAGGCCTCGGAGCGCCTGCAGCTGTACAGCAAGCTCGATCGGGCCAAAAACCCCGAGGAGCTGCGCAAGGTGCTCACCGGCATGATAGACCGCTTCGGCCCCCTCCCCGCCGAGGTAGAGCAGCTCGCCGACATCGTGCGCCTGCGCTGGCAGGCCTGCCAGGTGGGCTTCGAGAAGCTCACCCTCAAGAAGAACCTGCTCAAAGGCTACATCCCGGCCACGGGCAACGAGGCCTACTTCCAGGGCGACACCTTCGGTAATATCCTCTCCTACGTGCAAACCCACACCCGCTCGGCCTCCATGAAGGAGCGCAAGGAACAGCTCATCCTCAGCATCGAAGACGTGAAGAACGTGCAAGCCGCCAAGCGTATTCTCAACAAGTTAGGGCGTGAGGAAACGTGGGGTTTAAATAGCAATTCCCCTTTAGATAGGCGCTGTTTCTTCGGGAATAGCGCCTATTTTTATTACCCCCAATTTATCCTTAAGCACTGTACTACCTTCGGTAATTAATTTATGCTCGACTTCTCAAAGCCTGATACGCCTGAATCTTCACTTACTCCTGAGCAACTGAAGCAAAAGAAGAGACGGCAAGGGATATTCAATCTAGCCTTTTTGCTGGGCCCGCTGCTGTGGCTAAAAGGCGCTGACTGGTTTACCAGCATCTCCTCCCAGGCCGAAGCCTTACACTTGCCCTGGCCTGTTTTGCTATTGTTTTGGCTGATTGCGCTTGTGCTTGCCAATTTCCTGGTCGTCATTATCCATGAGCTAGGCCATGTAGCAGGGGCACTATCAGCAGGCTTTACAGTAGTATCTTTTACCGCCGGCATTTTACATCTGGAGCGAAAGGCAACTGGCTGGCAAGCTCGCCTGCAGAGGCTTGTGGCTAAAGTGGGCGGTATGGTTCAGGTGTACACCACTCACTACGACCACTTACGCCGCCGGTATATGCTGGTAGTAGCCGCTGGTCCGGCAGCTAACCTGCTCAGTGGTAGCTTGGCCTTACTACTCTTAGCAGCTTTACCCGAGTCGTTTGGTAGCACCCCAGAGAATAGACTACCTGAGTATCTGTTCTCCACACTCCTTTCTATTTTCGGTTGGATATCCATCGTGCAAGGAGTCCTGGGGTTCGTGCCTGTGAGAACTACTACCGGCTATATTCAGGATAGCCTCATGCTGTCGCATATGCTCCGACGGGATAAAGCCATGTATCAGCAGCTGTTCCTGCTGCAGCTCTCGGGGTCATCTTACCAAGGCACTCGGCCGCGTCTGTGGAATACCGAATGGGTACAAGGCCTTCTAGCGCATAGCAGCGAAACCATCGGTGAGAATGTGCTGGACTGTTATGCCCATTCCTGGGCCTATATCTATTTCGATGATTGCCAGGACTTGGATAGCGCCCGGCGGCACCTGAATGAGGCGCTGGATCGGAAGCACCTTGCCTCAGCCGAGGTGCAACAGTATCTGTTCTGTGAAGCGGCTTACGTAGCGGCCCTGCGTACCCACGATGTAGAGCAGGCGCGTCATTGGCTGAACCGTGCCCAACAAGTGAAGCCTTTCACGGCGCAGGAGGGGCTTTTTGCCCAAGCAGCCGTGTTGTGGGCCGAAGGAAACACTCCCCAGGCAGAAGCCTTTCTTCAGGCTGCGCACAAGCAGCTGCAGGATGCTATAGATACAGGCTCAAAGCTTCAGTCAACAGACCGAATGCAGGAGCTACAATCACGCCTTCAGCAGACAACTTCCGCAACGGTATCAGCCTAGTGAATATGCCTATCCGCCTCAAACCCATCAACTGGCGCTTGCTGGCCCTGCACCTGCTGGGTATCCCGTTTCTGGTGCTGGGTGCGCGACAAGTAGCCACAATTCCCTATACAGAGATAATAGAGCTATATAGAATGGGAGGCATGAAGGCTATTTTCGATGCACCTCTTTCCCATCTAGCAGAAGAGATAAATGGATTGTTGGTGAGCCAGGTATATTCTTGGTTCTTAGCTATTTTGGCGAGCTGTGTTTTTTCAGCACTAGTGGTATGGCATAGGCGCGAAAGCAAGCTACTGCCCGTTGCGCTGTTTGGACTCGCCATACTCACTTCCTGGACGCACTACGACGAAAGCATGGCTGTCAAGAGGGGCTTAGCCTTTCTGCAGTGGCCATTTGAAGCGTGGCCGCTGGCTACTCGGCTGGGGATTGTAGGCTCAGCGTTACTGATGCTGGGATTTTTGCCATTTCTGTTCACGTGGCAGCGTCCGGTACAAGAGCGAAACTGATCTAAGTAACTCAGCCGCACCCGCGTCAAAGGCACTCCCACCCCATCTGGCGCGAGCTTGTAGCTCGTGCCCACAATGACGATGAGGTTGTACCTCATCTGCCGCCGGGCAGCAATTCGGCCTTGCGCTAGTCGTTCCAACAGGTGAGGCCAAGCCTAACGTCAAGTAAGGCACGAGCTACAAGCTCGCGCCAGGAGTGCAGCATGCTATACAATGCTCCCACCCCGCTTCTCCTGTAGCCTGAAGCTGCCGCAGCAACGCGGCCAAGCTCGTCGCACCCGTGACAGAGCCTGCCGCGCCTCCGCCACTCCCTTCCGCACCCGGTATAGCCAGTCGCGCCACTGATATGGCCTCTCGCATGGCCGACAAAGCGCCTCGCACGGCCGCCACTGCCTATCGCACGCCGGTCAGCGGCCATCGCACGGCCGCCACTGCCAATCGCACGCCAGTCAGCACCCATCGCAAGGCGGTCAGCGGCCATCGCACGACGGTCAGCACCTATCGCAGAGGCGCCACGGCCTGTCGCACGCTGGTCAGCGGCCATCGCATGAGCGACAGTGCCCTTCGCACGCCCGCCACCGGCCTTCGCAGCCCGGTCAGCGCCCGGCGCGGGGTAGCGCAACATATTTCCGCCGCCGCCTTCACAACCAGTTGTCTATATTCCTATATTCCCCTTACACTTTAACCCTCATCCTCTTATGACCGACAAGCAACGGGCCCGGCTGGCAATGCTGCAAGCCACCCTGGGCGTCCTCACCGACCACACCCCCCTCTACCTCACCAACAAGGCCCTCACCGCCGCCCGCCTTTCCCTGGCCGCGCTGGTCGCCGGCCTCGACCCCACCGCCGCCACCCAGCAGGCCGCCGGCGCCGCTCCCAAGCCCGGGGCCGTCAAGCAGAAAACCAAAGCCCGGCTGGCCAGCCTCACCGCCGAAACCGCCGCGGCCCTCCTCGCCTACGCCGACGAAATCCAGGACATCAGCCTCCACACCGACGCCGACTATACCGAAAAAGGCCTCCTGCGCGCCACCGACAACGACCTGCCGCGCATCGCCAAAAACATTCACACCCGCGCCAACGAGCTGCTCACGCCTCTCAAGGAGCAGGGCGTCACCCAGCAGGAGCTCACCGATCTGGCTGCCGCCCTGGCCGCCTTCAAGGCCGAGCAAGCCGCCCCCCGCGTCAGCACCGCCGATACCAAGGCCCAGAACGCCGCCCTGGCCGCCGATCTGCGCACGGCCACCGCCCTGCTGCGCAACCGCGTCGATAAGTACCTGGTGCGCTACCGGCGGCCCCAGCCCGGGTTTCACACCGCCTACCAGTCGGCCCGCCAGATCATCAACACCGCCGCCAGCAAGGAAAAGCCCACCCCTGCCTAGCCCCCGTGGCCCGGTTGCACAGCTGGGCAGTTGCGCAGTTCGGAAGATGCACAGTAAACAAAGCAACCACCGCAACCAAATACACCGTCATGCTGAGCGAAGCGCAGCGTAGTCGAAGCATCTCTACCGCTTCGTTGCATTGCTATATGATTAGCCAGAGGTAGAGATGCTTCGACTTCGCTGCGCTTCGCTCAGCATGACAAGAGGCTTAGGAGGGCGAGCCGCTCAGCATGACGTTCTAAATGTCTTCGTATCGTCTATGTACGTCTACATCCTGACCAACCCGACCCAAACCGTACTTTACATTGGCGTGACGAATGGCCTCAAGCGTCGCCTGTATGAGCACAGCCAGGGCCGCGGCGATGCAGGCAAGTTCACCGGGCGGTACCAATCGGATTTGCTGGTGTACTACGAGCAGTGCCCCGACGCAACGCAGGCCATTGCCCGGGAAAAGCAGTTGAAAGGCTGAACCCGACAAAAGAAAGACGCTCTGATTGCGGCGTTCAACCCCAGTTGGCAACCCATAGACCTGGAGACTTGGGAAGGCTGACCCCAACGAAGCGGTAGAGAGACTTCGACTCCGCAGACGCCAGATCAAGCATGACGTTCTGGAAAGCATTACGTCCTTTTTGCTGTCCAAAGAAGTAGCCCCCGCGTTTCCTTATTGCCTGTCGCCCCCTATCCTTTCGCACTATCTATTGCAGCAGCCGCGCCCGGCTTCCCACCAGGGAGGTCGGGCGTTGTGCTGCCCCTCGCACCGGTCCCGACAAACCAGGAATGGTCATCTACTGGTACTTTGCAGTTGTTTACTACCATATCCCGGCGGCATCCAGGCCCGGGCGCTAATTTGCCCCTCCACTGCCACCTTACTTCTATGAAACACGGCTACCTTTTCCTGACCGGCCTCTGTGCCCTGCTCGCCACCACTGCCCGGGCCCAAACCGGCGGGGTTCGCATCGGCACCGCCGGCACGCCCGATGCCAAAGCGGTGCTCGACCTCTCCGCCACCGACAAGGGCCTGCTCATTCCCCGCCTCGACTCGGTCCAGCGCGTCGGTATCACCTCCCCCACCGATGGGCTAATGGTATTCCAGACCGATGGCCGCACCGGCTTTTGGTACGCCATGAGCGGCAGCTGGAACTTCATCCCCAACAAAACCCGCTCGGGCGACAACCTCGGTAACCACGTCGCCACCCAAAACATTGTACTGAACGGTAAGCGCCTGGTGGGCGGCACGGCGGCCACGCCCGGCACCGTGGGCCTGAGCGTAGATGCCAACGGCCTGGCACGCCTGGGCAACGGCTACATCCGCCCTGTCAATAACTACAGCAACGGTATAGGCCTGCATATATCCAACGCCGATGCCGGCCTACTGATGCGCACGAGCATCGGCATGGGACCCCAGGATCCACCCTTCTCCGGACAGGGCGACCGGCTGATGTGGACCAGCTTCTACGGGGCCTTCCGCGCCGGGGGCGTCGGCGGGGACCAGTGGGACGGGGCGAATGCCGGCTTCTACTCCGCCGCCCTGGGATATGACAACGTTGCCGCTGGCTTCTATTCCTTCGCGGCAGGGTACGACAATGAGGTGCGCGGCCACTACAGCACGGCTCTGGGCCGCAGCAACGCCGTATCGTCGCTATCTGATGCCGGGCTGGTCTTTGGCCGCAGCTGCCGCGTCTCTGACAGCTACAGCGTGGCCGGGGGTTATTTCAACAAAGCCCAGGGCGAGTCGGCGGTGGCGCTGGGGCAGCGGTGCACCGCCAACGCCGACTACGCTATTGTCATGGGCCGCTACGCTTCAGCCGGCACCCGCAGCGGCACCTTCACCATTGCCGATGGCTCGATCAACGACTCGCTCAAAGCCTCGGTCAACAACCAGTTTTCGGCCCGCTACGCCGGGGGCTACCGCCTGTTTCCCAACAGCAACATGAGCTTGGGTGTATCCCTGGCCGCGAACGGCAATTCCTGGCAAATCACCTCCGACTCCACCAAAAAGGAGCTAGTGCGCCTGGCCGACGGCAACCGGTTTCTGGAGCAGATCAACCGGATGCGCCTGGGCTCGTGGAACTACAAGGAGCAGGACCCGCGCACCATGCGCCACTATGGCCCCATGGCCCAGGATTTCTACGCCGCCTTCGGCCACGACGCCCTCGGCACCATCGGCAACGACTCCACCATCAACCAGGCCGACTTCGACGGGGTGAACCTGATTGCCATCCAGGCCCTGTACCGGCAGGTACTGGAGTTAAAAGCCGACAACGCCCGCCTGCGCCAGCAGGGTGCAGCAGATGGGCCAGCAGCAGAACCTGCCGGCCCCGGCTACTACGGCAGCCCTGGAGGAGCGCCTGCGCCGCCTCGAAGCCCAGCTTGGCGCCCAGGCCCAGCGCTAGAGCCCGCTCTACAACCACCCCATCCTGACGCGGGCCACACCCGGCCCAAAACCACAACGCCCCCAACCAGGCGGCTGGGGGCGTCAATCGAAGCAGCCTACTTAGCCGCCAAAGCTACCCCGCCGCCGTACGGGCCGAAGGTACGTTTGCGGCCACTGCCTGCTTGCCCGTCACCGACAAAATAAGCTGCACGGTTTCGGCAGGCTGGTCCCAGTGGGGGAAGTGCCCGCACTGGTCAAACCAGTACAGCGTCGCATCCGGAAAGGCTTCCACCGCCCGCCCCGCCTGGCTGGGAAAGCACACCCTATCCTGCCGCCCCCACCCAATCACCAGCGGCTGACGCAGGCTGCCCGCGGGCAGGCCCTGCTGCCTGGGCCCGTACACTAGGTCGCGGAGCACTTCGTCGTACACGGAAGTGCGCGCAATGCTGCGCAGCTCCCGCAGCGCCCGGTGAGCCGGTACCGCCCAGGGCCGCACCGAGAACTGCGCCAGCAGCACCGTCCGCCCCAAGGTATAGCTGGTGATAGTAGGCAGCACGGGGTCCAGGGTGCGCAGCAGGCGTACCGAGGCCGCGCCAGAGTAGTAGAAGAAAGGCGTCTGCCAGCCCTCCCAGAAGCCCCCAGGGTCCAGCGACACCACCGCCCCCACCACCCCACGCCGGGCCAGCTCCAGCACCACCCGCGCCCCCATCGAGGAGCCCACGCAGTCGATGCCCTCCAGTTGCTCGTCACGCAACCAGTCCGCCACGGCATCAGTCAGGCCCAGAAAGGTATTGGTGCCCGGTAGTGCGGGCGTTTGCCCGTGCCCGGGCAGGTCTATAGCTACCACCTCGCGGTGCGCGGCCAGCTCATCGAGAATGGGCTCCCAGGAGTGCCAGGTACTCCCAATGCCATGAATGAGCAGCAGAGGCTTGCCGGTGCCGCGGCGGATATGATGCAGTTCCATACGTAGGATCAATGAAGGGTTCAGCAATGCCAGCCCCTGCGCGTGCTGTTTCGCCCGAGGCCAAGGCAGCACGCGCAGGGGCCGGGAACCTAGTACGCAGCCCACCGCCGAAAGGTCAAGCCCCTATGTACGCCAAGCCACGGTGCTGCAGGTGGGCGCGCCGGCCGTGAGCAAGTCGAAGGCTCCGCGCTGCTTGAAGGCCTGAATGGTGTAGCCGTGGTACTTCTTAAACAAACGCGAAAGGTGGCTGGCGTCGCTGAAGCCCAGCTCGTAGGCAATTTCCTTGACCGAGTTGCCCGAGTACAGCAGCCGCGCCTCCGCCACCTTCAACCGCGACTTCAGCACGTACTCCTGCAGCGACTCCCCCGCGTTGCGCCGGAAATACTCCCCAAAGTACGTGGCCGACACGTTGAACTCTTCGGCCAGCCGGGCCACGCGCAGCTGCTCGTTGTCGAAGAGGTGGTGCTGCACGTGGTTGAGCACCTGCTGAAAGCGCGGGGCCGCTGCGCTGCCTCCGGCCGCCATAAATGCTCCCTCAATGTTGCGGGCCAGGATGTTGAGAATCGTCACCAGGCAGCTCTGAATCATGCCCGCCGAGAACTTGTCGCGCCGGGCGTGCTCGTGGCGCACCAGTTGCAGCAAGTGTATCAGGTGCTCTTTGTCGCACCCAGAGCGGATGATGTCGCCCGGCACCCGGTTGTAGTTCACCAGGATGTAGGACATCTTCCGAAACCAATCCTCGAAGTCCACTTCCCCCGGCCGGCTCTTATCAAACACCTGGTTGGTGAAGCGCACGAACAAAAAGCGCGTGGGCGTGAGCACCTCAAAGGAATGGCAGTTGAGCGGGGGCAGCAGAAAGATGCTGTGCTGATGGTAGGGCACGTACTGGTAGTTGATGCACTGCCGTCCCTGCCCTTCTTCCACCAGCACCAGCTCGAAGAAGTTGTGCTTCTCCGGCCGCTTGCGCCACTCCGTCACGTCCTCTACCAGAATCTCAAACGGCGCGTGGGAAAGCTCTACTTGCATGATTCAGGGAAAAATAGGCCATCAACAGAGCAATAGTAGCAGAAGTAGCCCATTTTTTGATTAATGCTCCCCGTATATAGCGTTTCCATTCCGCATTATCCCCGAATCATACCACAGACCTAACCCATCCGGTCCCCACCTTTGCCGTGTTCTTCAACCACACCCTTTCTCCTATGAAAGCCTACATCCTCGCCGAGCCTACCGGCCCCCGCGCCCTGCAGCTAACCGACCTGCCCACGCCCATACCCGCCCCCCACCGAAGTACTGGTGCGCGTGCAGGCCTTGAGCGTCAACCCCGTCGATGCAAAGTCCACCGAGGGCAAGGGCATCTACGGCCGCATCAAAGACCAGCAGCCCCTCATCCTGGGCTGGGACGTAGCGGGCACCGTAGAAGCCGTGGGCGCCGAGGTAACCACCCTCCAGCTTGGCGACGAAGTGTTCGGCATGATCAACTTCCCCGGCCACGCCCGCGCCTACGCCGAGTACGTGGCTGCCCCCGCCACCCATCTGGTGCGCAAGCCCGCCACTACCAGCCCCGCCGATGCCGCTGCCGCTACTCTGGCTGCCCTCACCGCCTGGCAGGCCCTCGTCACGCAAGCCAACGTGCAGGCGGGGCAGCGCGTGCTGGTGCATGCCGCTGCGGGCGGGGTGGGCCACTACGCCGTGCAGCTAGCCAAGCACCTGGGCGCCTACGTCATCGGCACCGCCTCCGCCACCAAGCGCGACTTCGTGCTCAGCCTCGGCGCCGATGAGGTAATCGACTACCAGCAGCAGGCCTTTGAGCACGCCATAGCTCCGGTGGATGTTGTGCTTGACTCCGTAGCCGGCGAAACCCAGCTCCGCTCCCTCGACGTGCTCAAACCCGGCGGCACCCTGGTCAGCATCCTGGGCCTCACCCCCGACACTCCCGCACGCGCCGAGCAGCGCCAGGTGCAAGCCCGCGCTATGCTCGTGGACTCCAACGAGCCCGGCATGCAGCAAGTAGCCGACCTGCTCGCCAGCGGCGCGCTCCGCTCCCACGTCTCCCTCACGGTCCCCTTCGCCGAGCTGCCCCAGGCCCTGGACCAAATCCTCACCGGCCGGACCCAGGGCAAGGTGGTTGTCACGCTGTAAACTGCGGCTGCTGTCATAAAAAGTGCAGTCGGCAGTCTAAAAAACAAACTCGGTTCGTCCTGCTGAGCTTGTCGAAGCATCTCTACCGCTTCGTTGTAGTCGTAATCCAACGAAGCGGTAGAGATGCTTCGACAAGCTCAGCAGGACGTTCTAAAGGTGTAAATATCTCCTTGGCAGTTACTGTCCCCACAGCCTACTAGGCTGGCTCTACCCGCTCCAGCCAGGCCCGCACCACCTGTTGCAGCGTCGCCGCTTTGGCCTGGGCATCGGCCAGGTCACGGATGGGCACCAGGCGGCGGCCGTCGGCATAAGTTCCTTCCAGCAGCCCGGTCGGATCGGGAATGGTGGCGCCCGTGGGAAACACCAGCAGCGGGTGGCTCCGGTGCAGATTCAGCACCACGATGTCGCGCCGGTACTCCTTCGGGTCGAAGGGCGCCATCGGGCCGGTGTAGTAGAAGCTCGGCGAGTTCCACTTGATCTGCTCCCCCACGGCCGGGTCGGCGGCCAGCAGGGTTTGCCGCAAGCTCTCCACTACCGCCCGCAGCGGCGCATCAAGCTGGCGCAGAAATTCCTCAACGGTAGCGGCGGGTTTGGGCATAAGATACTGGAACTAAGCAGCCGGTAAAAGTACTCCCCTGCCTAACCTCCCGCAGGGGTTGCCACGACAATTCGCGGGCCCTTTGCGACACCCAAGAAACGAATTGTAAACCTATATGATACTGGTTTGGCAGCGCCGTGCGCAAAGGCACTCTACAGCTCGTTTCACCCGTGCAGCCGGGGTATTGGCTTTCCTCCTCTAAGCCCGGCCTGCCGCACCGTTATCAGCAGACACCTAACCTCCAACGCATTGACTGCGTACCGGTAGGCTCAACCATACGCCCTATTCCATGCAAAAGCATCTTGTAGTAGTCAGCGCCCTTGCTCTGAGTCTGGCCGCCTGCAGCCAGGAGAAAGCCACCGAAACCACCACCGCTCCGGTTGCCGCCGAGGCCCCCGCTGCTGCCCCTGCTGCCCCCGCCGCCGGCGTAGAGCGCGCCGAAACTGCTGCCCCCGCTGCCCCCGCCACGGCCGCCCTGGCCACCCAGCCTGGCCCCAAAGGCACTCAGGTAGCCCTCACCAAAGCGCGGGTCATCGGGGATATTCTCACCGTGGAACTTCAGGCCTCCCTGCCCGCCAACGCGGATTCCAACGTTGAAACCGTCCGGGCCGACATCGACCAGGTATCCTACATCGACGATGCCACCTCGCGCAAGTACAACGTGCTCAAAGACCAGTCAGGTCTGTACATGGCCCTGCCCCTAGACTACAGCAAGAAAAGTGTGGCCGCCGACGCCCGCAAGTCCGGTCCGGGCATCATGAGCTTCAGGTTTCCGGCCCCGCCCGCTACCAGCACCACCATCTCGCTGAGCTTGCCGGGCGTGGGTTCCTTCGACGGCGTCGCCATCCAACGATGAGCCGCCGCCTCCGCTTGGCCGGGCCGCTGCTGCTGGCCCTGCTCACTGCCGCCTGCTCCGATAAACAGCCAGCTGCCACTGCTGCCTCCGAAGCCGGCCAGCCCCTGACGGGCACTGCCGATGCTCCCTTTGGTGCCTCCCCTCCCACCACGGCCAGTCCCGCCGCCGCCCCCCGCCCCGACCAGGGCCAGAAGCTTACCGGCCAGGTCAGCGACTTGTCGGGCGCGGCCAGTGAGCTGGGCGGCCAGATGACCGATATGGGCCTGGTCATCAACTTCGATACCGACGTGCTCTTCGACTTCGACAAAGCCGACATCAAGCCCGGGGCCACGCCCACCCTGGAGAAACTGGCCGAAGTGGTCAAGCAGTACACCAAAAGTCGCGTCGTTATCAGCGGCTACACCGACGCTAAGGGCGACGACGCCTACAACCGCACCCTTTCCCAGCGCCGCGCCCAGGCCATTGCCGACTGGCTTACCCAGCACCAGGCAGGTGCCGCCGGGCAGTTTCAGGTGCAGGGCCTCGGCGAAGCCAACCCCGTAGCGCCCAACACCAAGCCCGACGGCTCCGACAACCCCGAAGGCCGCCAGCAAAACCGCCGGGTAGAGGTGGTCATTTCCTGAAGAACTTTAAAAACAGGCAGCCATTTACCTGAAGGTTTCAGAACGTGCGCTGACAACTTATACGCGCACGGTTCTTCGGCCAGCTGGCATTGGGTCACTACCCGCTAAGCTAGCTGGCCGCTTCAGCTCAGCCTGACCACCTTTTTCTTCTTATCTGATTATCTAGCTGAGAGCATTCCTCCTTTTAGCACCAGGGCTACTTCCTCTAGCCGCTTGGCAATAGGGTTTAGCAGCTCAGCGGGTACTGGCACGAGGCCTTCGCTACGGGCTTTGAGGTAGCGCACCACCGCCATCTGGTTGTGTAGCGTGTCCTCAGCCTCTTCGCGTAGCTGCTGCCACGCCTCGGTCTGGTGCCGGGTTAGCAGCTGGCGGCGAGCTTCCAGGGACAGCATCACCAGGTCGGCCAGCTGCGTGAGCAGGTCCTGCTCGGGCGCGGTCAGCTCGCGGGGCTCGTACCCGGCCAGGCACACCGTCCCAATCTTGAAGCCCCTGGGCGTACGCACCGGCACCCCGGCATAAAACCGGATGTGTCGCTCCTGAGCCGTAGCCGTGCCCTGCGCGGGCTCTACGGCCAGATCGGCGTACACCAGCACCGGCTCGTCGGCCACGATGGCGCGGGTACAGAGGGTTTGCTCCAGCGTCAGGGCCTCCTGAGCCGGCATGCCTACGCTGGCTTTGTGCCACACTTCCCGCTCGTGCACGAAGGCAATGCGCGCTACCGGCACGCTGAAGATGTAAGCCGCCAGCTCCACGAGGTTGTCGAACAGCTTTTCCTGCGCCGAATAAAGAATATCATACGACGCAAGCTCCGCCAGGCGGGCACGTTCATCGGTAGTCATAAGGCATACGTCACATATAGGCACGAAAGGCAGGAACCCAGGCAAGCTACGCATCGGCAGGCACATATGCAGTAGGCGGGGCGCAATAGAATTCCGCCCCAGGTTTTCACATCATCATGTGAAAAACCCTGACTGTCAGCCCACCTATCTTTGGCTGCCGGCTTCTCCGTGCCCGTTACCCATGAAACTGCTGCTGTTTTTCTGCTGCCTGCTGCCTTTGCTGGCCGGGGCCCAACCCCGCATCGGGTATGAGGTGCACTACGCCCCGCACCTGAGCACCGAAGGCCTGCGCGTGCAGGTGCAGGTGCGCACCCCACAGGCCGAGGACTCTACCTACTTCCACTTCGCCAACGAGGTGTGGGGCGAGCCGGACCTGCTGCGCTGCCTCGGTGGCTTCGCGGGCGAGGGCGCCGGCTACCGATTCCGGGTGGTGCCCGACAGCAACCGCGTGGTAGTGTACCACCCGCGCACCCGCACCGTGCGCTTTTCCTACCGCGTGAAGCAGGATGCCGCCGACTACACCCGCGACCAGGTAAACCGCCCCCGGGTGACGGACGCCTACTTTCACGTGCTGGGCGAGTCGCTGTTTATGGTGCCCGATTTTATTGCCAGCTCCCCGGTGGAGCCCCGCCTCACGGCTACCATTCGGTGGGTGGGCTTCCCGCCGGGCTACGTGCTGCACAATACGTTTGCCTCGCAAGTCACAGAGCAAACCTTTCGGGGCAAGCTATGGACGGAGTTCTACCGCTCCCTTTACGTGGGCGGCGACTACCGCCTGCACCAGTTTCGGTACCAGAACCGCCCGGTGTACGTGGCCCTGCGCGGGCAGTGGCACCACTACGACGAGCCGGGCTTTCTCCGTTCCCTGCAGCAGGCCCTTACTGCCCAGCGCGACTTTTGGCACGACGCCGGCCCCGCCCGCTACACCGTATTCATGAGCCCGACCATCACCACCGCCGACACCACCTGGCGCGGGCAGAGCATGCGGGGCGAGGGACTATACCAGGGCTTCAAGCTGCAATCGACCAACAACCCCTTCAACAGCTGGGACCTGCTGCGCTACATGTTCAACCACGAGATGCTGCACGACTGGATTGGCGGGCAGATCCGGGGTGCCCACGGGGAACTCAACAACTGGTTTACGGAGGGCTTCACGGATTACTACGCCTACAAAAACCGCCTCCGCAGCGGCGACCTGACCCTGGAAGCGTGGGTGAAGGCCTTTAATGAGGATGTTATTCAGCAGCTCTACAAAAACCCGGAGCGCAACCAGCCCAACTACCTCATCAAGGACAACTACTGGAAAAGCCGCGCCTTTGGCAAGCTGCCCTACCGGCGCGGGGCCCTGTTCGCCTTCTGGCTCGACAACCAAATTCTGAAACGCTCCGGCAACACCCGCTCCCTCGACGACCTGATGCGGGAGCTGCGCCAGGCCTGCCTGCCCCCCGGCCAGACTTTCACCGATGAGCGTTTCCTGGCTTTGGCCCAAGCCTATCTGCACGAGGACATCAGCTACGAGTTTCAGAAATACATCCTCCACGGCGCCGACATTCCCTGGACCACCCCCGAGCTGATCGAGGGCTTTTCGATGGACGCTACCCAGCCCATACCCGTGCTGAAAGCCGCCGGCCCCGCCTCCGCCCTGCGCGAGCGGTACCTGAACACCAAGGTCAGCACCAAACCCGTAGCCCGGCAGTAGCTTTTGGCCACCTAATCAGCTGAACCCCAGATTTGGTATAAGCGTATTTCCGGGCTCACCATCCCAGCTAATCTCATGAAGACGTCCTTTGTAATGGCGGTCATTTTCGCCTTGAGTTTAACCTCCTGCGGCGAGCATAAAACCGAAGACGCCGATACCACTACTACCACCTCGGATACGCCCGGTGCCGCTCCCATTGCCCCGGAAGATGCCTACGCCGGCGTAGACACCACCGCTGCCTCCGCTGCTGATACGGCCGCAGCCCAGTAAAACGAGGGCCGCCGCGCACAAGCCCGGCACCCGGACCGCAACTGCCGGCAAAGTTTCGGATAATGGCCGGCCCGCTACGTGAACTGGCCTTGGTTCTGCCGATTCAGCGCCGGATTACCGTAGAGAAGGCGCCGAAAACTCGACCTTATCCTTTTGGCGTTTCGGCCCGTTGCATAGGTCAGGGCTGTCGGTTGGCAGCCGTTTTCCCATGTAGCCTACTTCGTTATGCAACAGCCCATCTCCCGCCGTCAGCACGTCATTGCCGATTACTCCTTTGTAACTGCGGCCGCCGCCGCTCCTTCGGCCGCCGGCTTTGCGCAGGACGCTACTCCTACCACCCTTTCCTACGTTCTCAGCGGCACGGCCCTGGCCTCGAGCCTGCTTACCCGGGCCGAGTGGGGCGCCGTACGGGTAATGCCCTATAAGATGCATCTGGCGCTTGATGCCGTCAGCAGCCTCACCGCGTTGTCGGCTCCCTGGGTGTTTGGCTTTGCCCGCAACACCCGCGCCCGCAATGCCTTTCTGGCCATGGGCGTGTTTGGCCTGATAGCCACGGTACTTTCCCGCCCCGAGGAAATGCCTAAGTACCGCTGAGTACTACTTACATCCACAGAAAAGGCAGCCTGAAGAGGCTGCCTTTTCTGTAATGCTGCAGGTGCAAGAAGCTTTCCAGCTCTCAAGGTTACACGTGGGGCCGCCGGGCAATCCACTCGGCGGCTTCCCGCCCAACCAGCGCCCGGAAGGCGTCCATATCGGCGGGCTTTAGCTTCTCGCCCGACGACTTTTCGTAGGTTTCGCGGATTTTGTCGGCCAAGTGCTTGGTTTTTTTCGGGAGGTCTTTCTCCTGGATATTTTCCTCGTCCAGCACGCGGAAAAGTTCTTCTTTGGGAATGGGCGAAAGGCCGCCGGGCGCTACCCAGCCAGCAGCGGGGGCATTGTTGGAAGATGAAGCCATGATCTAGGTTGGTTACTGTAAACGGAACAATGCACTTCCTACGCAGGAAGAAAAGGGCTTGTTGACGCTCATACCGCATCATTTTCCTACGCACGAGCTTGCCAGGGCCCTTTCCTGACAATCAGTCAAGCTAATCTGAGCAGAAACCACTTCTTTACTTTTTTGCTGGCGCCGCTGGTGGTTTTCCTGCTTTATGCGCTGGCGCACCCCGTCATCCACACCCCGGCCTGAAGGCGTGGGCTCATACACCGCGCCTGTAGTAGCCGGGGCCGGAGGAGCGGTCTGAATCTGGTAGCGGTGCACAATGTTGGCCGATAACCGCTCCGTAAAGTGGGGAAACAGCCTGTGCGAGAAGAATGCCCCGCGGGCCTTCCAGCCTACCGGCAGCTCCTGCCGGGGCCGCACCGAAGCACGCACCATGGCATTAACCACTTTGGAAGGCGGGTCCATAGCGGCCATGCGCGGGGTGCCGCCGCTGTAATTGGCCGCGTGGCCCCAAAAAGGCGTGTCCACCGCCCAGGGCTCTATCGTCACCACCTCAATATGCTTGTATCCATTCAGGCGCAGCTCCTGGTTGAGGGCCTGGCCGAGGTTGCGGATGGCGCCCTTGGTAGCGGCATATACGGCATGGTAGGCCAGGGGCACCTCGCTTTCCACGGAGCCCAGGTTCATGAGCACGCCCCGGCCCTGCGTCTGAAACAGCTTTATAGCTATTTGGCTGCCATAAACGATGCCTTTGAGGTTGACGTCAATCAGCCGGGAGTAATCGGCATGGGGAATTTCCCAGAACCGGCCAATGCCGCCTACGCCTACGTCGTTTACCCAAACATCTACCTTCCCGTACTGCTTCACGGCGGCATCGGCCAGGCGCTGTACCTGTTCCGGCTGGCTGATATCGGTGGTTACGACCAGCGCCGAGCCGCCCGCAGCCCGCACCTGGGCGGCTACTTCTTCCAGTACTTCGGTACGGCGGGCCGCCAGTACCACGTTGGCTTTGCAGGCGCCCAGCTGCTCGGCCATGCCGCGGCCAAACCCGCTGGAGGCGCCAATGATTACGTAGGTCTTGCCCTGCACTTTTTGGCGGGTGGCCGAGCCAACCTTCGCGGTGCTACAGCCACTCAGCCCCAGCCCCAGCACAAGGAGTAGCAACAGCATGCGGGATCCTGACTTAGGGTAATCAGCCAGGAAACGTAACCTCGGAAACAGAGTAGCAGGCATAGGAGTAGAAACCAGGAGCAGGAGTCAGGTCGAAAAATCGTACGAGACAGTTTAACGCCTGGATATTGCCCAGTTTACTGTAAATGGCCTTTTCAATGGATTTTATGGGCTCACGCAGCCGATAAAGGCGAAAAAAATTTGGGGGTGAGGCTGCCGCCAGGAAAGCAGTGCGTGGCCCCGTTGCTACCTTGCCTGCTATGAAGCTCAACTGCGGTATTCTTTGTCTGCTGTCGGTGCTGGTGGCTTTTTCGGCTGCCTGCCAGTCCCCAATGGCTACCAAGCCCAAACACAACCTGGCGCTGAAGCAGGAGCTGGATCAGCTGGAAGCCGTAGATCAGCAGTATCGCCGGCTTTTCGGGGCCGGGCCGGGCATGGAAGCTAGGTTTGACTCGGTGGCTAAGGCGGCGGGCATTCCGCCGGAGCAGGTGGGCCCTTACCTCAGCCAGCGCATGGTGGCGCAGGATTCCATCAACATCCAGCGCGTGGGCCAGATCATCCAGCGGTATGGCTACCCCGGCAAAACGCTGGTGGGGGAGCCTACGAATGAGGTAGCGTTGCTCGTGATTCAGCACTCCACCCGCATTCCGCGCTACCTGAAGCTGGTTGAACAGGAGGCCGCGAAAGGCGAAGTACCGTTCTACCTCTACGCCCGCATGCTCGACCGGCACCTCATGTACCAGGACAAGGCCCAGATCTAAGGTACCCAGGGCTGCAGCTACAGCGTGCCCAGCCCCGCCACCGGCCAGCGCGAAACGGTGTCCTTCATCTGGCCCATCGAAGACGCGGCCCGCGTGAATGAGCGGCGCAAAAAAGCCGGCTTCGACTCTACGGTGGAAGAAAACTCCCTGCGCCTGGGTATTCCCTACAAGCCCCTGACGCTGGCCGAAGCCCTGCAGATCAAACAGGCCTCCCAAGCCGGTTCCCGCTAGCCTGGCGGCGCCCGTTTACCTTATTTCAGCACGCCGGCATCAAACACTACCTGCCCGCTTACCAGGGTGAGGACGCTGCTCGTCCTGGGCAGCTCAGGGGGCGCCACCGCAAAAATATCCTGCGACAGCACGGCTATATCCGCCAGCTGCCCCACGGCAAGGCGACCTTTGTCGGCCTCGGCAAATTCGGCGAAGGCCGAGCCGTAAGTATAGGCCTGCACCGCCTGCTCCCGCGTTATGGCTTCTGCCGGGTTGGCAGGCGCGAGGCTGGCCATCATGATATTCAGAAACGGGTTCAGCGGCCCGTCGGAGCCCAGCGCCAGCGGTACGCCCGCCGTCAGCAGGGAGCGGAGGGGCTGCATGGCCGTACCCCAGCGCTGCTGAAACAGCCGGGGCTCGGAGAAGTGTATAGGGTTTTGGACCACTACCACGCCCAGCTTGCTGGCCCGGGGCAGCAAATCGGCTACCACGCCGTCGCCGTGCTCGATGCGTACGCGCCGGGCAGGCCAGGCCGCGGCGGGCCCGTTGTTTTCCAGGGCCTGCAGCACCACGGCGGCACTTTGGTCGCCGGCGCAGTGCAAAAGCAGTTGCTGGCGCAGGTCCACCGACTCCTGTACCATGCGGGCTACCTCGGCTTCGCTGAAGTTGAGCTTGCCCTTCCAGCCGGGGCGGTCCTGGTAGGGCTGGCGCAGGGCCGCGCCCCGCTCGTAGGGCGTGCCATCGAGCACCCACTGATGCCGCTGGCCTTTACTTTCGGGTTGGCAGAGGAAAGTCAGCTGGCGGGCCTCGCTCAGGTCGCGCCCCTGAGGTGTGGTCACGGCAAAGGGAATAGCCCGCACCCGCACGGGCAGCCGGGCCTCATTGAGCAGGCGCGTAAACCGCTCGATAGGCATCGTCGACATAAGCTGCAGGGAGGTAATGCCGAAGTGCGCCGCCGCGCCACCCAACGCCCGCAGCTGCCGCACCACCGCCGAATCGGGCACCTGCGCAGCCAACTCCCGGTAGGGCTGCCACTGCGCATACTCCCAGAAGCGGCCGTTGAGCTGGCGCTTGGGGCCGGTTCGCTCGAAATAGCCTCCCAGCGGATCAGGCTGGTTTTCCTTTATTCCCAGCTTTTGCAAACCCAGAGAGTTGGCCACGTAGCCGTGCCCGTAGTGGGCATGCAGCAGCACCGGGTGCCGGGGGGCCAGCTGGTCGAGGGTGGCGCGGTTTACTTGCTCATTCAGCACCACGGTAGCGCCCACGGTTCCAAAAATCCAGGTACCGGCCGGGGCCTGCTGCACGGCGGCGCTAAGGGCCTGGGTGGCTTCCGGCCAGCTCGGCTCCAGGCTGGTGAAGGCCAGCGTGGTGCCGCGTGGCTCGGGGCTGAAGTGGTTGTGGGCATCGTTGAAGCCCGGCGTGATAGTGCGCCCCCCACGTCAATGCGGCGCGTGTGGGCGCCGGCCAGTCGGGTTATTTCGGCCGTAGTGCTCACCGCCACTATTCGCTCCCCGCGGATAGCCAGGGCTTCGGCAGTCGGGTGGGTGGCATCGGCCGTGAACACCCGGCCATTCAGCAGCACTACATCGGCGGGGGCTTGCGCCCAAGCGGTAGCAGCCCCCAGCCAGCCAACCCAAATCATCAGGCACTTTTTCATACGATGGACGCCTATAAGCCCGCCTAAATATCGGCGTTCATAAATATACTATAAAGCGAGTGGGTTTGAATATACCCGACTCGCAGGCGTCCTCGTCCTAACGGGCCGCTACCCCGCGGTCAGTGCCCGGCTGTACTTGGCGCGGTACTGCTTGGGCGAGAGGCCGGTGATGCGCCGGAAGGCCACCCGGAAGGCTTTGGGGTCGGAATAGCCTACGCGGTACATTACCTCGTTCACGTTGTCGCGCGAGGATTCCAGGCTGTTTTTGGCCGCTTCAATCTTCACCCGCTGAATATACTCGACCACGGAGTTGGTGGTGGCTTTCTTGAAGCGCCGCTCTAGGTTGCGGCGGCCCAGGGCCAGCATATCAGCCAGCTGCTCCACGGTTATCTTGTCCTGGTAGTTTTCCTCGATGTAGTCCTGGGCTTTGCGGATGGGCTCGTCGTCGTGCGCTTTCTGGCCATTGAACACGATAAATGCCGACTGGCTCACGCGCTCCATATCAATCTGAAACACCTTGGCGCAAAGCACGGCCATATCGTGGCCGGCGTACTTCTCAATCAGATACAGCACCAGGTTGAGGTAGGAAAACGCCCCACCACTGGAATACAGGCCCCGCTCATCGGTGATAAGCTTGTGCTCAATGAGCTCCACGGCCGGGAACATGCGGCGGAAATCCTGGGCGGCGGCCCAGTGGGTAGTGCACTGGCGGCCGTCGAGCAGGCCGGTAGCGGCCAGCAGAAACGCCCCCACGCACAGGCTGGCTACCTCGGCGCCTTGTTGGTACTGCCGCACAATCCAGGGCAGGAACGCGTGGTTGGCTTCCAGCGCCGCCCCCAGGTCGCCATCCATGGCCGGAATGATGACCAGGTCGGTGGTGGGCACATCGGCCAGCAAAAGCGGGGTAGCAATGGTGTAAAGCCCCCCGCACACGGGCGTTTCGGGTGTGAGCCCCACTAGCTGCATGGCAAACAGCGGCGGCTGGCCCAGCCGGGCCAGCAGGGCATTCACCTCCGAGAAAACCAGGCGCGGGCCCTCGATACTGCCCAGAATAGCGCCCTGCGGCACCAGGATGGATATACGTTTCATGGCAAAAAAGCTACGCGGAACAGATGTCGGAATCAACCCCAAATTAGTCGGCATTGCCCCGTTTCAGGGACGAGGCTCTTGCTAATTTTGTTGGCTTTCAAAGATTAAATGTAGCAAATATTACTACATTACTTAGCAAGCAGCGCATCTGATCTTTCTTTTCTTTCACCTCACAACCCTAAACTACTATGAACACGCCCCGCCTCACTCCTTACCTCACCTTCAATGGTAACTGCTGTCAGGCCATGACCTTCTATCAGCAGTGCCTGGGCGGTGAGCTGATGGTGCAGCCGTTTGAAGGTACGCCCGCCGCCGAGCACGTAGCGCCCGAAGCCCTGCAGAACGTGCTGCACTCCTCCCTGACCACGGCCGATATGGTACTAATGGCTTCCGACTCCGGTATGGGGCCCGTGTCCAAGGGCGACATGGTTTCGTTGTCCGTCAACTGCCAGAGCCTGGAGGAAATCCAGCGCCTGTTCGACCTGCTTTCCGTGGGTGGCGCCGTCACGATGCCGCTGCAAGACACGTTCTGGGGCGCCACATTCGGCATGTTCGCCGACCAATTCGGCATCGACTGGATGCTCAACTATGACAAGCCTCAGCAGTAAGCCTGCTCACTTCTAACGCACTTCTGCCATGAACAAGCTTAACCTGCTGTACTGGATTTTTACGGGGCTGCTGGCCCTGCTGATGACGCTGTCATCCGTGCCCAACGTGCTAAGCTCCCCGGAGTCGGTGGATTTTTTCCGGCACCTGGGCTACCCCGCCTACCTCGTGCCTTTTCTGGGCGTAGCCAAGCTGCTGGGGGTGCTGGCCATTCTGGTACCCGGCTTTCCACGCCTGCGGGAGTGGGCCTACGCCGGCTTTGTGTTTGATCTGACTGGGGCGCTATATTCCTTTATCTCCGTGGGCGACCCACCGGGCATGTGGTTTCCGCTTCTTATTGGCTTGGCTTTGATTGCGGCCTCGCACTACCTCAACCACCGCCGCCAGCAGGCCACCGCACCTGCACTCAGCGTGGCCTAGCGCTTTCTTTCCGCCTGAAAAAATACCGATGAGAAAAGTAGTGGTATCTGAATTTGTGTCGCTGGACGGGGTGATGGAAAAGCCGGAGCGGCTGATGCCCTTTTTCGGCGAAGAGCAGAAACGCTACAAGCTTGAGGAGCTGCTGAACGCCGACACGCTGCTGCTGGGCCGTGTGACCTACGAGGGCTTCGCCGCCGTGTGGCCCACGCAAACCGACGAGCAGGGCTTTGCCAGCCGGATGAACTGCTTGCCCAAATACGTGGCCTCCGGCACGCTACAAACCGCCAGCTGGCACAATACCACCATCATCGGGGGCAACTTGGTGGCGGAAGTACGGCGCCTGAAAGCGCAGCGCGGCGAGGATATTCTGGTATACGGCAGTGGCCAATTGGTGCAGGCACTGCTACGGCACCACCTCGTGGACGAATACCGGCTGATGACGTTTCCGATGATGCTGGGCGGCGGCAAGCGGTTTTTCCCGGAAGACGGCCTGCCCGCCACGCTGAAACTGGTGGACACCACGCTGTTTTCTACCGGCGCTATTCTGCTGGTCTACCATCCCGTTCAAAGCTAGGCTAACTCAGCAGCTATCAAAAAGCCCCGGCTGCAACGCGGCAGCCGGGGCTTCGGAGTGTAGGCTCGTAGTTGGTTGTTTTCAGGCTACTGATACGAACTACGCATGACAAACAACGAGCAAATCAAGCTTAGCAGGTACCGCTTTCCAGGTCGCAGGCAGCCCCGGCGGAGCCGGCCAGCTGCACGGGCTGCGGGCGGGCTTCTTCCCACACTTTCTGCAGAACCTCTTCAAACAGCTCGGCCGGCTGCGCGCCCGATACGGCGTACTTGTCGTCGAACACGAAGTAAGGCACCCCGCGCACGCCAATCTGGTGGGCCTGGTACTCGTCGTGGCGCACTTCGTCGGTAAAATCGTCGGAAGCCAGCAGGTGGGTTACCTCGGCGGCAGGCAGTTCCAGGTCGGCGCCCAGGCGGGTGAGCGTGGCCGGGTCATTTACATCCAGGCCTTCTTCGAGGTAGGCTTTGAACAGCCGCTCCTTGGCCGCATCCTGCTTGCTGTGCCGGGCCGCCAAGTGCACTAGGCGGTGCGCCCGCAGGGAGTTGGCGGGCACCAGTCGGTCGAAGTCGAAGGCCAGGCCTTCCTGGGCAGCCATCTGCGTCATGTTGGCGCTCATTTCGCGGGCCCAAGCTTCGGGCTTGCCGTATTTGGCGGCCAGGCGCACGTACTGGTTTACGCCCGGCTCGGGGTTGGCCTGCGGGTCCAGCTCGAAGCTGCGCCACTGCACGTCTATCTGGTCGGCGTGGGGAAAGCGGGCCAGGGCCGTTTCCAGGCGCCGCTTGCCGATGTAGCAAAAGGGGCATAGGATATCGGACCAGATTTCAACTTGTATCTTTTTCATGGCAGGAAAAGTCGGTTTTGGGATGCTGTATAAGCCAGCCGGCCGCCAAAAGGTTTCCCGCAAGCACCCGGGCGGCTGGTGGGCCGCGCCGGAATTATGCGTATTCTTACAGGCTGAGTCCAGTGTTCCTTTTTCTCTGCTTTCTTCGATGAAACGCCTTTTCCTGCCCGTGCTGGCGGCCGTAGTGCTGGCCGGCTGCAACCAAACCAGCCAGCCGGCCGAGCAGCCCGCAGCTACCACCACCGACCAGACTGCCCTGGATACCGCCGCGGCCGACGGCACGGCCACCGCGCCCGCCACCAAGGAGGCACCCCAGCTGAAAACCGCGCCCGGCCCCGAAGCCCTGACGGTGTCGTTGCGCTTCAAGCCCGTAGCCGGGGCCCTGCGCACGGAGGCGTTCCTGAAGCTGGTTGGCAAGGAAACCAAGGAAATCAACCTTGGCTCCTTTCCTGGCAAGCCCGACGTGGTAGACGCCGCCAAGGCCGAGCGCGCGGGCTACCCCCAGGGCTGGATAGTAGGCTTCCGCAGCTACGAGCCCGGCTCCGGCACCGGCGCCGACGTGGCCGTGCTGCCCGGCGACGACCTTTCGCACCTGCGCATCATGCAGCGCCGCATCGATGAGTCGGCCTCCGAGCCCTTCACGTTCCAGATTGCCCGCGAGCTGGCGTTGGCCGGCCCCAGCAAGCTCACGCCAGCCAAGTAGTTTCGGTTAAGGATGGCGGCAGTGCAGGTGTTTGAGGCGCGGCTGGAGCACGGCGGCCCCAGCTTTATGCCCACCCAGATTGTGGTAGTGCCTCCGCTGGTGCTGGCAGCGCTGGGCCAGCCCCTGCCCCGCCGGGTGGTGGGCACGCTCAACGGCTGCGCCATCCGGCGGGGGCTGCTGCCGCTGCCGGGTGGGGGCCGCTACCTCATGCTCAACAAAGACATGTGCCGGGAGGCCGGGGTGCAGGTAGGCCAGCTGGTTTCGCTTACGCTGGCCCCCGACCCCGAGCCGGACCGCGTGGACTTGCCTGAGGAGCTGGCCGAGGCGTTTGAGGCCTGGCCCGAAGCGTTAGCAGGCTTTCAGAAAATCAGCGGCAGCATGCAGCGGGCCATTGCCGGGCACGTAGCCACGGCCAAGCAGCCCGAAACCCGCGCCCGCCGGGCCGTAGAGTTTACCGAGCGGCTGGCCCGGGGTGCCCACCCGTTTCGTAAGCTGTAAAACGCAGAAAGGCTTGGCAGAGGCTGGCATGCAACTTTTCGAGCCGGGCAAGTATCCTAATCAGGCTTGATTTAACGCTGCTGTAGTATGCGCCTTACTTTTTATTCTGCCGCCCTGTGCCTGCTAGCCGCCAGCCTCCTGCCGGGCTGCATTCACCCGGTGGAAGATGAGCCCCGGCCCGCTGAGCCGCTCCTGCTGGATACCCGCTGGCAACTGACGATTCTGGGCACGACGCCCGTGAGCGAAATCCCCAACTTTTTTGCGAAGCCCGATCTTCAGCTTTCCGCCGGCACCGGGCGGCTGGCCGCCCACGCGTACTGCAACGGCATGGGTGGCACCTTCATCACCGCCGCCGGAAACCAGCTCAGCTTCGATCAGCTGACCGTTACGCTGGCTACGTGCGAGGATGATGCTACCGGCTTCGAGAACCGCTATTTTACCGCCCTGCGCGCCACCCGGCGCTACGTGGTGCTCGACAGTACCCTCCGCCTGTTCGACGACACCAACCCCGAGCCGGTAGCTTATTTCCGGGTGGGCCGGTAACGGCTGGTTTGAATCCTGCGCCCGGGCGCGTACGTTGCGAGTGCTATGGCTGAGCTGCTTTCTGCTGTTATTTCCCTGCGTATTGAGGCTATCCGGGATGAAGTGCCCGGGGTGAAAAGCTTTGTGCTGGCGCCCGTGGCTCCGGCCCCGCTGCCCTACCAAGCCGGGCAGTACCTCACCCTCCAGTTGCGGCGGTACGGCCGTGAGGTGCGCCGCTCCTACTCCATCAGCTCGGCCCCAGCCCTGGGCGAGCCGCTGACCATTACCGTCAAGCGCATCGATAACGGGCTGATTTCGCGGTGGCTGGTAGATGATGCCCGCCTCGGCGACCAGCTTCAGACCATTGGCGCGGCCGGATTCTTTACCTTGCCCGAGGAGCCGGACGCCTTCCGGCAACTGGTGCTGGTAGCGGCTGGCAGCGGCATCGCGCCCATTCTGGGGCTGCTGAAAACGGCGTTGCACACGCACCCCACTGCCCGCGTCCTGCTGGTGTACAGCAACCGCACGCCAAGCCGCACGTTGTTTCGGGAGGAGCTGCTGGCCCTGCAGGCTCGGTCTCCTCAGCGGCTGCACCTGGAGCTGCTTTATAGCGTGGACGCCAACCTGGAGCGGGCCCGTCTGCACAAGCCGCTGCTGGAAGACCTGGTGCGCCGCTTCAGCCCCGGCCCGCTGGCTGGCACGCGGGCCTACGTATGCGGCCCGCTCGACTTTATGCGCATGGCTACCTACGCCCTGCACGCGGCGGGGCTGCCGTTGGCCGATATCCGCCGGGAGTTGTTTACCCCCATTGCCGTACCTGCCACGCGCGTGCCGCCTGATACGGCTGCTTACCCGGTCAATATCCGCTGGCGCGGGCAGGAACACGTAGTGCTGGTGCAGTACCCGAGTACTATTCTACAGGCGGCCCGGCAGCAGGGGCTGGCGCTGCCCTACAGCTGCGAGGCCGGCCAGTGCGGCAACTGCGTGGCCCGCTGCACCGCTGGCCGCGTGTGGATGAGCCTGAACGAAGTCCTGACCGATAAGGAAACCGA
Organism: Hymenobacter sp. J193; assembly: GCF_024700075.1. Lineage (NCBI taxonomy): Bacteria > Pseudomonadati > Bacteroidota > Cytophagia > Cytophagales > Hymenobacteraceae > Hymenobacter > Hymenobacter sp. J193. The sequence goes on along the minus strand of NZ_JAJONE010000001.1, from coordinate 2,537,067 downwards.
GCGGAGCCTGGTGCTCACCTGTACCGGCTACCCTATCGACGGCCCCGTGCGTCTGGAATTGTGAAGGTGTGTTGTCTGGCTACGACCGAACTCCCGGGCGGCTGCGTATGTTGAGCATGCACATGAAAAAACTTCTATTTCTCCTGCTGGCCGTGCTGGGCACGGCCAGCTGCGAGGCCGCCCCCGGCAGCCAGCCCACCCAGGACGACCACCGCTTTGCCGAGCTGCCCAAGCCCCAGGCGGGCGAGGCGGTGGCCACGTTTGCCAGCGGCTGCTACTGGTGCGCCGAGCACGTGTTTGAAAGCCTGAAAGGGGTGCGTACCGTTATTTCGGGGCACTCGGGCGGCACTACGGTTTCGCCTACCTACGAGCAGGTAGGCCGGGGCGGCACCGGCCACGCCGAGGCCATTCAGGTGTATTACGACCCCAAAGTCATCAGCTTTGAAACCCTGCTGAAGGTGTTTTTCGTGCAGCACGACCCTACCACTCTCAACCGCCAGGGCCCTGATGCAGGCGAGGAGTACCGCTCCATTGCCTTCTACCGCACGCCCCAGGAAAAAGCGCAGATTGAGGCCGAGATAAAGCGGGTAAACGCCTCCAGGCGCTACTCCAGCCCCATCGTGACGCAGGTAGTGCCGTTCAAGGTCTTTTACCCAGCGGAGCGCTACCACCAGGATTACTTCGTGCACCACCCTGAAAACCCGTACATCCAGACGGTATCTACCCCGCGCTACCAGCACTTTGCCCGGGAGTTCCCGCAGCTGCTGCAAACCAAGTAGCCATATCCGCCGCAACCTGGGAGCCAGCCCCTGCCCGCTAACCGCCGGGTAGGGGCTGATTTTTTTGGATACATGACCATCTGCGTAGCTTATTGCGCCCTTCCGGCTTGTCCAACTATCGTTAAAGTTTCTGCGCTCATGCAACCTTTGGGCCCGGCAATAGGGTCTTATCCCAGCAGATTCATCGAATATTCCCGCAAGCTCAACTGCCCGCCTGCTTTTTATGACTACGCGCCACGCTATATTATTCAGTGGGTTAGCTGCCGGCTTACTGGCAGCCAGCATTGCGTATGCCCTGCCCACGTCTGCGGGCTCCCCGCCCTGGCTTTTGTGTTCCCTCGACGGCAAAAAGCTTCCAACAACTCACACCACCCGTCCTTCCGACGCCGGATTTTCCTCGGCGGCGGCTTGGTCGCTAAGTGCGCTGCCGCAGCCACTGGCGGGTAGCGGTACCTTTTCCTGCCCGCTGTCGTTGCGGGTGCGCTCCTGGGTGCACGTCATTGCCACCATGCTGCACTGCGATGATGCCACCGCGAAGTTTGAGCTGCGCTACCTGAACCTGCTCGGTCAGGTTTCCTACTACGAAACCAGCGGCCGCCGCCTTTACCTCTACGATGACGCGCACCAGCAGCCCCGTTTGGCTTTTGAGCTGCAGCCCAGCCACGCGCCGCTGGCCGCGTCGGTAGCCCCGGCCCCCCCTTCGCTTTAGGGTAGTTGCTGTTGTTTATTATTAGTCGTCCGTATTCTGACACCGACGAACAACTCCTAACAAACAACCTACAATATTAAAAGCCGATATCCAGCACCAGCGGCTGCACCAGCCACTCGCCCGAGCGCACGTTATAGATGGTGCGCACACCCAGCTCAAACGGGGTGCGCAGCCGCAGGGCATTGAACACGAACGACACGTCTGCGCCGATGGTGTGGTAGTTTTCCCGCACGATATCGAGGCGCCCATCGTCGGTGCGGGTAGGCAGGTCGCCTAGAGCAGCATCGTAGAATACGCCCCCCACAATGCGCTGCACGTACAGCCAGCGGCCCAGCGTCCAATCGGGGTCGGCCAGGGGCAGACGGTACTCGGCACTACCCGTCAGTAGCTGGGTGAAGTTGTAGTAGCTCTGCCCGCGCGGAAAGAATACGGCCCCGGAAAGGGGAAAAGCATCTACCTTCTGCCGCTGGAAGCCGGCCCGCACCCGCACCGAATGGTGGCGCCCGAGGCCCGGAAAATACCCGTTGCCCTGCGCCGCCAGCTGCCAGGTGGAAAGCCCGAGGCCAAATGGCGTAGTGCGGGCTGAGAGCAACAGCGTCTGGCCCCAGCGCGGCGCCACGTCCCGCTGGCTTTGCTTGAGCAGGCGGTAGTACGACAGGGACGTAGACAGCAGATGCAGGGAGTTGCGGCCCACTTGGTTCAGGGAACGGTAAGGCAAATCGTAACCCTGGCTTTGCTGGGCGGTGTAGTAAGCGCCTACCGTGAGGGCCTGCCGGAAGCGGTTGTGGGTGAGCTGCAGCGGCACCCGGCCGCCCACCGTCAGGCTGGTGTACTGCCACTGGTCGCGGCGCAGGCTGTCCAGCGTCTCATCTTGATCAATAAATAGCGCAGTACGGCGCTGGCCTCGTTCTAGAGTAGCATCGAGCACCGGAAAAAGGCCCTGGTAGCTGGCCGTGGCAAATACGCGGCCGGTGCGCTCCGTCTGATCGTAGCCCACGCCGGCCACCGTCTGCAAGGTACTCAGCACATCCTGCGTCCTGACGCCCAAGCTCAGCCCGCTACCCGAAGGCGACTGAATAAGTCCCCAACTGAACACGTTGAACAGGTGCGCGCCTGGGCGGTAGCGCCGCACGCTTAGCGGCTGGTCCGGGGCGGCTACCGAGGAGTCGCCGGGCAGTACGGGGCCTACCTGCCGGGCGCCGGCATCGGTGCGCACCACGGGCTCGATGTAGGCGGCTGGGTCGTGGCCGGGGGCAGCGGGCGTCCAGAGTGCGGGGTTCAGCGGCAGCTCGGCCACCCAGCTGCCGGTGCTCCGGAATACGTGAAACGCCAGGCGCTGCCCGTCTGGTGATACGGCCCCGTGGTAGGCCCCCAGGGAGTCGTGAGTGACTTGCAGGCGCTGGCCGGTGCCGGTATGCACGGCGTACACCTGGTCCTGGCCCGACTGCGGAGAGTTGAACAGCACGTAGTCTCCCCAGGGCTGGGGGTGGCTGATGTTGAGCGCCGCGGCCGGCAGCAGCTCCCTGCCCTGGCCCGTCGTCAGGGCAATTTCTTCCAACGCCTTGCCAGCGGGCTTGAGCGTAATTACCACAGCCCGGCGCTGGTCGGCGCTCCAACGAGGCTGCTGCAGCTGGTGGTTGTCGGGGTTGGGCAGCACCTGCAGCTCCTGGCCGGTGCGGGCATCCAGCACCACCAGCTCGGTGCGGTAGGTGGCATCGGTGCGCACGGCCAGCAGGCGCGTACCGTCCGGCGAAAGCGCGGCGGCGGTGTAGCGGCCCCGGGGGGTGAGGCGCGTAACTTTGCCGGAGGCCACATCCAGCACCCGCAGCTCGGAATACACGCGCTGCAGCCAGCGGGCATCGTAGCGGTACTCGGGCCAGCACACTTTACCGCCGCCTGCCGACAGCATTTCGGGCAGGTTGAGCAGGCCCGGCATGTGCAGCGGCTGCTCCCGGCCACTGCGGTGCAGCAACACCAGCTGGGCCGCGTCGCCGAGGCCGCTTTTCAGGGCTACCACGGTGCTGTCGTTGAGGTACTGCGGGTATTGGTACTGGGTGAAAACGCGGCGCTCCGGCTGGGTGGCAAAGTACGCGGGGGCCACACCGGCCGGCGCAGGCACCGCGGCCGCGGCCTGACGGCGCCAGGTGGAGTCCAGCTCGGCGAGGGTGCGGCGGTACAAGTCTTCTACCCGCAGGCCGGTGGTGCGGCGCAAGCTGCGGGAAAACGAAAACGGGTAAGCCGGAAACCGATAGTAGCGGTCCAGCACGGGCCCCCAGACGTCGGGTCCGTAGCGGCGCTTGGCGTAGGAAGTCAGAAAATAGCCCAGCACGTAGTGGTTGGGCACGTTGTCGCGGTAGGAGCCGGCCACCGCTTTGGCGTAGGTGTAGCGCCGCGCCGCCAGCAGGTTGGCCCGCAGGTCCACGTCGAAAGCCGGAATGCGGCCCCGGCCGCTGCGCGTGAGGATGGTTTCGGTGCCTACAGCGTCGCCCTCAGCAAACCAGTCGGGCACGCCGATGGTGGTGGTGCCCAGCCCGCCGTAGCCAAACAGCCAGTACGCCAGCCGCGACGCGCCCTGCCGGGGCTTTTCGTACTGCACCACGTGGCGGTACTCGTGGATGGCCAGCTGGTCGAGCCAGTCGATGGTGCCCGACAAGAACGGGTCCTGGGGCGGCGTGGTAAAGAACTCAGAGCGGCGCGGCAGCACCGTCACGAAGCCGTTGCCGATGGTATTCTGGGTTTGCAGCACCACCGTCACGGGCCGGGGCCGCACACCGAGCGAGGCACCCACCGGCTCGTACACCTGCTCCAGCCGCCGGGCCGTTCGCTGGGCGCGCTGCTCGAAGCCGGCCGGATACAGCACCCGGAAGTGAGCCGTGCGCACCTCAAACCACCGCAACGACGGCGGATTTTGATTGAGCACCGGAAACTGCTGAGCCACGGCCGGAGCCGCCACCAGCACACCACTAAGGAAAGCAAGCCAGAACCACACGCGCATAGCCGGCAAGGTAACGCGTTGGCCGCATTTTCGGCTATGCCAGCCCAAGGTTTTGACTTTGTAGCGCGGGCGTTTTCAGGACGCGCCGGGGTAAATTCTTCGGCGTAGATTACGCCCTCTATCCGACCTTCTTTCCAGCCTGCATGCCCACCCCTGCCCTTCTCTCCAAGCTGCCCGACGTAGGCACCAGCATTTTCTCCGTGATGTCGCAGCTGGCCCAGGAGCACGGCGCCATCAACTTGGCCCAGGGCTTCCCCGACTACGACCCGCCGCAGGAGCTGCTGGAGGCCCTGGCCCGGCACGCCACCACGCCCGGCCACCAGCAGTACGCGCCTATGCCCGGCCTACCCCGTCTGCGCGAGGCTATCAGCCATAAAACGGCCCTGCTCTACGGCGTGCCCGCCCCCGACCCAGCCACCGAAATTACCATCACGAGCGGGGCCACCGAGGCCCTGTACGCGGTGCTGGCAGCGGTAGTGCATCCGGGCGACGAAGTGCTGGTGCTGGAGCCCGCCTACGATTTGTACGGTCCTGCCATCCGGCTGCAGGGCGGGCGGCCCGTGTACGTGCCCCTGCGCCCCACCGATTTCCGGCCCGACTGGAACCAGGTAGCGGCCGCTCTCACGCCCCGCACCCGGCTCATCATGCTCAACACCCCGCACAACCCCAGCGGGGCGGTGCTCACGGCCGAGGACTGGAACACGCTGGCTTCCCTGCTCGAAAACACGGATACACTAGTGCTGTCGGATGAGGTGTATGAGCACATGGTATTTGATGGGCAGCCGCACCGCAGCGCCCTGCAACACCCACAGCTGGCCGAGCGGAGCTTCGTGCTGTCGTCGTTTGGCAAAACCTACCACGCTACCGGCTGGAAGGTGGGCTACTGCGTGGCCCCGCCTGCCCTCACGGCCGAGGTGCGGCGGGTACACCAGTTTCTCACATTTGCCGTGCACACACCCACCCAGCACGCCCTGGCCGATGTGCTTTCCCACGCCGACCACTTCCGGGAGCTGCCCGTCTTCTACCAGCAGAAGCGCGACCTGTTTGCCGGGCTGCTGACCGATACGGGCTTCGAGCTGCTGCCGGTGGCCGGCGCCTACTTTCAGCTGGCCCGCTACCGGCAGCTTTCGAGCTTGCCCGACGTGGAGTTTGCCTCTCGCCTCACCACCGAAACCGGGGTGGCGGTAGTGCCGGTGTCGGCCTTCTACCACGATGGGCACGACGACGGCCTGATACGATTCTGCTTCGCTAAACGCGACGAAACCCTGCAAGCAGCAGCCGAACGACTAAGCCAGTTGTGATTTGCCTGTTGCTGGTTGTTAGTTGCCTGTTGTTGGAGCAGTTTCATGGGCACTGCACAGCTCCACGTCCGGCTCCCCGGCTCCTTTTCGGAGAGGAAGCTGGGGCTTGGGTCGGCTACTGTCAACCGGAAACTGACAACAAGCAACTGCTTTGTTATCTTCTGAATCGCACGTACCTTAATCCAAAAATTCCGCACTTATCTCCTATTGCATTGCCTGCTGGCTTTTCAGGTCATCAGTAAGTTGCCCGCCCGTTTCCTCTCCATATTCGTCTCTGCTCAACCTCCCTACCGTGTCGGATTTAACCGTTTCTTTCGTGCAGGCTGCCCTGCAATGGCATCAGCCTGAGGCCAACCGCACCGAGCTTACCCGGCTGCTTAGCCAGCTGTCGTTTTCCTCGGACATTATCGTGCTGCCCGAAATGTTCAGCACGGGCTTCAGCATGGAAGCCGAGGCGCTGGCCGAGCCGGTGGAAGGCCCCAGCCTGGCCTGGTTGCGGGAGGTAGCTGCCCGACATGACTCGGTAGTAACGGGCAGCCTGATGGTGCGGGACGACGGACGCTTCTACAACCGCCTGTTCTGGGTGCGCCCCGACGGCACGTACAGCCACTACGACAAGCATCACCTGTTTACTTTCGCCCGGGAGCAGGACACCTACACGCCCGGCACCACCCTACTGCTGGAGGAGTGGCGTGGCTGGCGCATCCGGCCCCTCATCTGCTACGATCTGCGCTTCCCGGTATGGAGCCGCAACTCGGCCGAGCAACCCTATGACCTGCTGATTTACATGGCCAACTGGCCGGCCATTCGCCGCACCGCCTGGATGACGCTGCTCCGCGCCCGCGCCATAGAAAACCTGGCGTACACGCTCGGCGTCAACTGCGTGGGCATGGACATCCACGGCCAGCACTATGCCGGCGACTCGGCTCTGCTGGACATGAAGGGTGAGTATCTGGTGGAAGTCGGCAACCACGAAACCAGCATCACGCGCACTTTGCGCCGCAACGAGCTGGACGCCTACCGTCGGCGCTTCCCCGCCCTGCAGGACGCCGACCCCTTTACCCTGCGTTGAGTGAGGACTTGTTACCACTCCTCAAAGCTCCATAGACCGTCATGCTGAGCGAAGCCGAAGCATCTCCACTGCATTAATTTACAATGACTTTGGCGTAGAGATGCTTCGGCTTCGCTCAGCATGACGTCCTTTATAATCTCTCCCCCTCATAGCCCTCACCGCACTACCAGGCGGCGGGTGGCCAGCTGCCCATTGGCAGCTTCGGCGCGTACCACGTATACGCCCCGGGCCAGCCCCTGAAGCTGAAGCTGATGCACGCGCCGCAGATCCGCTACGGTGCGCACCACGCGCCCAGTCAGGTCCAGCACGGTCAGGCGGGTGGGCACAGGCGTTTCCACGGTGGCCTGATTGGTGGCGGGCACGGGGTACACCTGAAAGCTGAAGGTTGTTTTGGCTGGTCGCGTAGCTGTTTCCACGTCGCGGCGGAGGCGGAAGCTTTGCAGGCCGCCTTCTTCCAGCCCAATCAGCAGCTCCGGCTGCTGGTCGCCGGTGAGGTCGGCGGCGGCCAGGCCGAGGCGCAGGCTGGTGGAGCTACCCAGGCGGGCCGAGCCATACTGCCCGGTGAGAGGCTGGTAAAACAAATCCGTGCGCCCGGTGAAGGCGCCGGTCTGGGCGGCCACATCGGCGAAAAAGCGGACAGCACCCGAGTTGTCGGAAGTCAGCAAGTCCATCTTACCGTCGCCATCCAGATCGACCAGCAGCGGCTGCAGGTTCGTGGGCACATAGTCATCGGCGGTGCGCACCTGCCCAAAATCGTCCATCACTAATGTGAACTGTAGCTCGGCACCAGGCACCTGCCGGTAGTAGCGCAAGGCGCCGGCACCGCTGGTTTCGTTGGTACCCACCACCAGGTCGGGGTACTGGTCGCCGTCGAGGTCGGCGAAAGCAGGCGCGAGGCTGATGAGGTTACCAAGACCAGCCGCTTCCTTGAGCTGGGTGAGCTCGAAACGGGCGGGCTGGCCGGCCGCGGCCTGGTTAAGCAGATACCACAGGCGGAAGGCGCCGTTCAGCGAAGCCCCAAAGGCCAAATCCAAGGCGCCGTCTTTATTGAGGTCGGCAAAAGTCGGTTTCAGGTTGGTGAAGCCCTTGGCCGCCAGCCCAAGGTAGTCTTCCGAAACGCGCTTGAAGGCTGGTTGCTGCGCGCTGCCTTCGTTGCGGTAGTAGTGCAGGGCGGCGCGGTAGGTGCCGCCGGTGGACACGTCGCCGGCGCTGGCCACCAGCAAATCCAGCAGTCCGTTTCCGTCAATATCGGCCAGGGCGGGCGTAGCGGCCTCGCTCACGTCCACCATTTGCCCCTGCAGAAAATCGGGCTGGCGGTAGGTGAAAGCGGGCGCCGCACCCGTGCCGGTGTTGGCATAAAGCCACGTATTCTGGCGCAGGGCCACTTGGTCGGCATTGTTGATGAGCGTGGGCGCCACCAGCAAATCGGGGCGGCCATCGAAGGTCACATCGGCGAAGTAGGCACCGGGAAAGTTAGGCAGCAGCACGGGCGTAGTGCCCGCCGGGAACTGGGCGTTCTGGCCGGCGCTTTTCATCAAAGCCTGCGCGGGCGTGCCGTCGTTGTGGAGGCTTACCAACTCGGGGCACTGGTCGCGGCCCGTGAGCAGGTCCCGGTCACCGTCCCCGTCCAGGTCGAAAGAAGTCAGCATGAAGCCGCCGGTGTGCTGGGGCGCGGCGGCGCGGCAGCTGGCATCAAACACGAAGCTGGTGCAGGAAGAGAAGCAGGAGTTGAACCGGCCCCAGTAGTTGGTTTCGAGCCGGAAGCTGAGGCCGCCGCAGGCCGGGCTCACGTTGCGGTACCAGCTCACCGTGGAGGCCGACACGAAGTCCATCAGCAGCAAATCGAGCTTGCCGTCCCCGTCCACGTCATCAATGGAAGGTACGTCGTAGGCGCCGGCAAAGATGTTGCCGCTGTTGGTAGCCGAGTTGAAGAACTGCAGCTGGCTGCTGACCAGGGTGAATTTCAGCTGGCCCTGCGCATCCACGTCCTGGCGGTACACCCGAATATCCCCCCCATTGGCGTGGGTAAACAGGTCGGGGCGCCCGTCGCAGTCGTAGTCGCGCAACAGGGCCCAGTTGCGCATTTCAGTTGGAAACAGGGCCTCATACTGCGGGGCGTACTGCCAGCTATGCTGGCCGGCCGCGTCGGTTACGTTCAGGTAGGTGGTGGCCCGGTTGCTCATGCGGTCGAAGGCAAACAGGTCACTCCAGCCGTCCTGGTTGAGGTCGATGGAGGAGAACTGTGGGGCGTTGAAGCCGCCGGCCCAAGCCAGGGGCAGCGTCTCGGAGCCGTGTGCTACTTTTGCCAGCGGCTGGTACTCCAGGCCCCAGCTAACTGCCTGCTGCGCCTGCGCCCCGAGTGGGCCGGCGGCCAGCAGCCCGATAAGTAGTCCTAGTCTTACGCGTCGAATCATTCGGAAGGCGGTTTTAGCAGCCAACACCGCTGCCCCGCCGGAAGTTACACCCTTGCTTTTTATGGCCGCGCCTTCTGCTCTCTATTCCCGCTTCCTGGCTTGCTCCGGCGTCAGCACCGATTCGCGCCAACCCCAGAATGGCACCCTGTTCGTGGCCCTGAACGGCCCCAGCTTCCGGGGTCGCGACTTCGCCCCGCAGGCTCTAACCCAGGGGGCGCGGTTTGCAGTGGTAGACGATGCCGAGCTGGCCGCCCAGGACCCGGACCGCTACACCTACGCCCCCGATCCGCTGGTGGCTTTGCAGGAGCTGGCGCGGGAGCACCGCCGCCAGTTTACCGGCCCCATGCTGGCCGTGACGGGCTCCAACGGTAAAACTACTACCAAGGAGTTGCTGCACGCCGTGCTCAGCCGGCGCTACCGGGTGCAGTACACGCGCGGCAACCTCAACAACCACATTGGCGTGCCGCTCACGCTGCTCAGCATCCGGCCCCAGGAGCACGAGGTGGCCATTGTAGAAATGGGAGCCAATCACCAAGGCGAAATTGAGCTGCTCTGCGGCATTGCCGAGCCTACGCACGGCCTCATCACCAACATCGGCAAGGCCCACCTCGAAGGATTTGGGGGCACCGAGGGCGTGGCGCGGGGCAAAGGCGAGCTGTGGCACTACTTGGCTGCGCACGAAGGCACGGCCTTCGTAAACACCGCCGATGCGCAGGTGACGGAGCGCGCCCAGGTTGTGGCGCAGCAGATTACCTACCCCGGACCGGCCGACACCTATCCCGCCGAGCTGCTTAGTGCGGCGCCACACGTAGTGCTGCGCCTGTTTGACGGCACGCCGGTAGAGGCCCAGATAAACGGGGGCTATAACTTCCTGAACCTGGCCGCCGTCGCCGCCGTGGGCGCCCATTTCGGCGTATCGGCGGACGATATTGCCGCCGCGCTGGCCGGCTACGCCCCCACCAACAACCGCTCCCAGCTGGTGCGCACGGAGCACAACGAGCTGGTGCTGGATGCCTACAACGCCAACCCCAGCAGCATGGCGGCGGCCCTGGCCAGCTTTGCCAGCCGCCCCGGCGCTCTCAGCAGCAAAATGGTGATACTGGGTGACATGTTTGAGCTGGGCCCGGAAAGTGCGGCCGAGCACCACGCGCTGGGTGAGCAGCTGGCCAGCTACGGGTTTGGCTCGGTGGTGCTGTGTGGCGCCGAAATGGCCGCCGCCCGTCGCCCCGGCTTCCACCACTTCCCTACCAAAGCCGAAGCCGCCGCCTGGCTAACCCACAACACGCCTCAGGGTCAGCAAATCCTGGTGAAAGGCTCCCGCGGCATGGGCCTGGAAACGCTGGTGGAGCTGCTGTAACGGTGAGTTAGTGAGTTGTCATTGCGAGGACGCAGGACGAAGCAATCCGTCCTGCGCAATGCCCCAAGCCCTGAGACGTGACAAGCCCTTACTCATACGCGACGAGTAAGGGCTTTCTGGTAGAAGGACGCGTCTGATTTTGTACAGGACGGATTGCTTCGGCTCTGCCTCGCAATGACAGTTTCGTCTTGCAAAGACAGCTTAAAATGGGCTATCCAGATCTGCCAGCAGGGGAAGCACCTGGTCTTTGGCGGAGACAGTAGGGCTTTCTACGCCCCATTGGATGCCCAGCGCTGGGTCGTTCCAAAGCAGGCCGCCTTCGGCCTGGGGGGCGTAGTAGTTGGTGCACTTGTAGAGGAAGAGCGTGTTGTCTTCCAGGGCCGTGAAGCCGTGGGCGAAGCCGACGGGCACATACAGCATATTGTAGCGGGTGGCATCCAGCTCCACGGCCACGTGCTGCCCGTAGGTGGGCGAGTCGCGGCGAATGTCCACAATAACGTCGAGGGCGCGGCCAGCGGCTACGCGCACCAGCTTGGCCTGAGCGTGGGGCGGCTCCTGAAAGTGCAGGCCCCGCACCACACCCCGGTCGGAGCGCGACTGGTTGTCCTGCACCCACTCGCCCACAATGCCGGCCTCGCGCATGCGCTGCTCACTGAACGACTCGAAGAAGGCCCCGCGGGCGTCGCCGAACACGCGCGGCAGCACTTCGACCACGCCGGGAATATCAAAATACCGAAACTCCATACCAGCCAGTAAGAGAAAACTATAAAACAGAAAAGTTAAAAATCAGCGGCGCCGGCCTACTTCCTGCACCACGCGCAGGTACTTATCGAGCACAATCTGCTCGTCGAATTTCTCCACTGCCAGTTGGCGGCTGGCGCGGCCCATTTCGGCCAGCCCGGTTTCCGGGAGGCGCTGTACCTGCAGCATTTTTTCGGCCAGGTCGGGGCCGCTGCGCACCTGGCAAAGCAGGCCGTTTACGCCGTTTATTACGGTTTCGCGGCAGCCGGGCACGTCCGTCGTCACAATGGGTTTGCCCATGGCGGCAGCTTCCAGCAGGGTTTTGGGCGTGCCTTCGCGGTAGCTGGGCAGCACCACGCAGTCGGCCTGGGCAATGTGGGCAGCTACGTTGTCGGAAGTGCCGAGGTATTCTACGTGACCGGCCTGCAGCCACTGCTCAAACACGGCCCGCTTCACGCCCACGCCCCCGCTTTCATCAATACCGCCCAGCAGCTGAATCCGGGTGCCGGGCAAGGCTTCGCGCACCAGACGGGCAGCTTCAAAGTATTCTTCCACACCTTTTTCGTAGAGCACTCGCGCAATCATCAGGAAGGTGAAGGGCTGGTGGCGCTGGAAGGTGGTGGCGGGCTGAAAGGCAGTAGTGTCGATGCCGGAACCGGGCAGCAGGTCGGTAATGCTTTTCTGCACCAGGCCATGATCGAGAAACAGCTGCCGGTCGTCGTCGTTCTGGAAAAATACGCGCCGCGGAAACTTGAACGCGAAGCGGTACAACCCAAGGGCGACCTTGCTCACCAGATTTTTGACGATGAACACCGTGCCCAGGCCCGACACGTTGTTGACGCTGGGAATACCGGCCAGTTTGGCGGCCAGCGTGCCATAAATGTTGGGCTTGATGGTGTACTGCAGCACCACATCCGGCCGCTCGCGCCGGTAGATCTGGTAGAAGCGGCGCGTGAGTAGGGCGTCCTTGGCCGGGTTGGTGCCCTTGTTTTCCATCAGGACGGGCACGTAGCGGCAGCCCAGCTCGGTTTCCAGCCGCGCGGAGTAGGCATCGGGTGGCGCTATGGCCAGCACTTCGTGGCCGGCGGCCTGCAGAGCTTTCACCAGGCTGCGGCGGAAGTTCCAGATGTTCCAGGAGGTATTGATGACGATGGCGACGCGCATGCAGCAGAGAGAGTTCGAGGCGCAAAGGTAGGCGTTGCGGGCGGCTCGGCCGGCCTTGCGGCGTAGTTTCGGTTATTTTGCGCCGCGTTACGTTGTTTGCTGCCAATATGATGTCTTCTCCGCGTACTCTCCGCTCTTTTCTGCTCACTGGCCTGCTCGGCGCGGCTTTGCTGACGGCCTGCCAGGGCCAGGAGCCCGGCCGGCAGCCCGATGCCACGGTGGCTGCTGGCCAGGTGCTGGCGCCCGGCCAGGCTCTGTATGAGCAAAACTGCACGCCCTGCCACGGCTCCGACGGCAAGCGCGGCCTCAACGGCGCCCACGACCTCACCAAGAGCAACCTCAACCAGGCCGGCCGGGTGTACATGGTTACAAATGGCCTGGGCAACATGCCCGGCTTCAAAAACCAGCTCAGTTCCGAGCAGATTGAGTTGGTAGCCGCCTACTCGCTCACGCTGCAGCAGCCCTGATGAGGTAACCGTTTGCACGAGACAGGAGTAGATTGTCAGTTACCTGTTCTCTTACCTACCTCTTGGCTGTTTTCATCGTAAGAGGGCAGCCGCCCTAGCAGGCTTCTTTTCTTTTTTCCGCTTCTCGCCATGGCCAACAAACCCGCCTCCAAAGGCCGCCAACCCAACAACAGCACCCGCCACCCCGGCGCCGTGGACAGCGCCAAGGGCCGCGCCGGCCGTATTCTGGCCCAGGGCAACAAAGACGCTACCTACGAAACCGCGCAGCAGCAGGAAACGGCCGTGTTGGTGGCCGTGCCCGACAAGCGCCAGGCTGATGCCCTCACCCAGGAATACCTCGATGAGCTGGCCTTTCTCACCGAAACCGCCGGCGCCGTAGTAACGCGTCGCTTTGTGCAGCGCCTCGAAAAGCCCGATATCCGCACGTTTGTGGGAGAGGGCAAGCTCGAAGAAATCAAGGCCTACGTGCAGCACAGCGGCACGAGCATGGTCATTTTCGATGATGACCTCTCGCCCTCCCAGCTGCGCAACCTGGAAGCTGAGCTGCAGGTGAAAATCGTGGACCGCTCCCTGCTTATCATCGATATTTTCGCCAGCCGGGCCAAGTCGGCCACGGCCCGCACGCAGGTGGAACTGGCCCAGTACCAATACCTGCTGCCCCGCCTCACCGGCCTCTGGACTCACCTGGACAAGCAGCGGGGGGCGGTGTAAGCCAGCGCGGACCGGGTGAAACCGAAATCGAAACCGACCGCCGCGTAGTGCGGGAGCGAATTGACTTCCTGAAGGAACGCCTAAAGGAGCTGGACAAGCAAAGCCACACCCAGCGCAAGTCGCGCACGGGCATTATGCGGGTCGCGCTGGTTGGCTATACTAACGTGGGCAAAAGCACCATCATGAACCTGCTAAGCCGGGCCGACGTGTTTGCTGAAAACAAGCTCTTCGCCACCGTCGACTCCACGGTGCGCAAGGTAGTGCTGGAGAATACCCCTTTCCTGCTTTCCGATACCGTTGGGTTTATCCGCAAGCTGCCCACGCGCCTGATTGAGAGCTTTAAAAGCACCTTGGATGAAATCCGGGAGGCCGATCTGCTGGTGCACGTGGTAGACATTGCCCACCCCGCCTTCGAAGACCACATTGCGGTGGTGAACGACACGCTCAAGGACATTGGGGCGGCCGACAAGCCCATGTTGCTCGTCTTCAACAAGATTGACCAGTACGGTGCCGCCGCGGCCGACACACCCCAAGATTTCGAAGGCATGAACCCCGACGAAGACCATGTGCCCCGGCCCACCCTGGAGCAGCTGCAGGCTACCTACATGGCCAAGCTCCACGACCCAGTAATCTTCATTTCGGCCACGGAGCGCACCAACATCGACGAGTTGCGGGCGCTGCTGGTGCGGCATGTTTCGGCTTTGCATGCGCAGCGCTTCCCCAACCAGAGCGCCGAAGGCTGGGACGAAGCGCAATAGTTAACCTACCGTTGCGGGCCGAGCCGCGCTTTTTCCCGCTACGCTGTGGTGGAATCACCAATTAATTGCGTTCTTAGCGCCCCCGTTGTTGCAGCACGGGAATGCCCCCTCCCTATTCCACAGCTCACTCACCCAGAAAAGGCCCGCTCCGCAGCGGGCCTTTTTATTTACAGGTTAATCTTGAGCTGATACAGAACCATTTGCCAAGGTCGGCAGTAAAGAAGCGCGCTACGCTTTCCCGCCCCTGCTTATGAAGACCCTGTACCTGATGCGCCACGCCAAATCCAGCTGGAGCTTCGAAGACCTTTCCGACCACGACCGGCCCCTCAACGACCGGGGCCGCGACGATGCCCCCGCTATGGGCCGGGCCCTGGCCGGTCGCCAGATCAAGCTGGATTTGCTGGTGAGCAGTACCGCCGTGCGCGCCCTCAGCACGGCGGCGCTGGTAGCCAAGGAACTGCACTACCCGCACGAGCAGATCAAAGTAGAGGAGCGCATTTACCGCGCCGACCCGCTGGAGCTGCTGGCCGTGGTGCGCGAGCTACCCGACGAGGCCGACGCGGTGCTGCTCATCGGCCACAACAACACCATCACCGACTTTGCCAACCTGCTTTCGCCCAGCGCCATTCCCGAAATGCCCACGGCCGCGGTGGTGTGCCTGAAGTTCAACATTGAACGCTGGCAGGACCTGGACCGCACCAACGCCGAATACTACTTCTTCGACGCGCCCAAGCACCACCGAAGCTAACTGACCACCCTTTCCCCTTGCTTCATGAGTCATCAGCCTACCCCCACCTTGCCCCGGTTTCAGGACCGGGAGCTGAGCTGGCTTTCCTTCAACCACCGCGTGCTGCAGGAAGCGCAGTGCCCCCAGGTGCCTTTGCTGGAGCGGCTGAAGTTTCTGGCTATCTTTTCTTCCAACCTCGACGAGTACTTCAAGGTGCGGGTGGCCACCATTCGCCGCCTGCTCAAGCTCAAGAAGAAAACCCTGGCCAAGCTGGGCGAAGATCCGGCCCGGCAGCTCGACGACGTGCTACGTGAAGTGGGTCGCCAGCAGCAGGAATTCGGCGACACGTTCCGCAACCAGATTCTGCCCGAGCTGCACGCCCAGCACATTCACCTCATCAACGAGCACGACCTCACCGACGAGCAGCGCCAGTGGGTGCAGCAGTATTTCCGGGACCGGGTGCAGGATCTGCTTTCGCCCGTTATCCTGGACGACACTCTGCACCACCTGTTTCTGAAGGATCAGACCGTGTACCTCACCTTCTTCCTGACGCAGCCCTTGCAAAAGAAAAAAGGCGAGGAGGACGAGCGAGTGCTGGTGATGGAGCTGCCCACCAAGCGCCACGGCGGCCGCTTTGTGCGCCTGCCCGACCAGGGTGAGGAGCGCTACGTCATGTTCCTGGACGACGTGATTCGGTGCTGCGCTCAGGAGCTGTTTCCCCGGTTCGGGCGGGTGCAGGTGCACGCCATCAAGATTTCGCGGGATGCCGAGCTGGACATTCAGGAGGAGGTTTCAGGCAACTTGCTGGCCAAAATTAAGAGCAGCCTGCAGAAGCGCGAAACCGGCTACCCTGCCCGCCTGCTCTACGACCCGGCCATGCCCCGGGAGGTGCTACGCGCCGTGCAGCAGAAAACCAACATCGACAAAAGTGAACTGGTAGAAGGCAGCCGCTACCACAACTTCCGGGACTTTTTCGGATTCCCGGACCTAGGCTTGCCACAGCTCAAGTACCCGGATCAGCCCGCACTCAAGCATCCCACGTTGCTGCGTACCGGCTCCTTCCTGGATGCCATTGCCCGGCAGGACCACCTGCTGCACTTCCCCTACCAGAGCTACGATCTGGTACTGCGCCTGCTGCGCGAAGCCGCCCAGGATGCGGCCGTATCGGCCATCAGCATCACGCTGTACCGGGTAGCCGACAAAAGCGAAGTAGCCAAAGCCCTGCTGAAAGCCGTGAAAAACGGCAAGCAGGTGACGGTAGTGGTAGAGCTGAAAGCCCGCTTCGACGAGGAATCCAACATCAAGTGGGCCGAGAAGCTGCAGCGGGCCGGGGCCAACGTCATCTACGGCGTGCCGGAGCTGAAGGTGCACAGCAAGCTGGTGCTCATCACCCGCGTCGAAAACGACCGTTCGCGCCAGTACGCCATGCTCAGCACCGGTAACTTCAACGAGGTTACCAGCGAAATCTACGCCGACCACGCCCTGCTCACGGCCGACGAGCGGCTGACCCATGAGGTGGGACGCGTGTTTCGCTTTTTCCTGGACCGGGTGCCGCAAACCGGTTTCGAGCACCTGCTGGTGGCTCCGTTTGAGCTGCGCGAAAAGCTTATTGCCCTCATCGACGAAGAAATCCGCCAGGCTCAGGCCGGAAACGACGCCTACATCATTCTCAAGCTGAACGCCCTGCAGGACGAGAGCATGATTCAGCGTCTCTACGACGCCAGCCAGGCTGGCGTGCGGGTGGAGCTGCTGATTCGGGGAATTTCGTGCGCCGTGCCGCAGGTGCCCGGGCAGAGCGAAAACCTGCAGCAGCGCGGCCTTGTGGACCGCTACCTGGAGCATGCGCGGGTGTACGTGTTCGGGAACGGCGGCGAGGAGAAAGTGTACGTGGCCTCCGCCGACTGGATGGTGCGCAACCTCGACCGGCGCGTGGAAGTAGCCTTCCCACTCTACGACCCGGCGGTGCGCCAGGAAGTGCGCGACCTGCTGGATTTGCAGCGTCAGGACAACGTGAAGTCCCGCGACTTCCACAACCACTTTATCGGCCACGAGGATACCGACACGCCCCGCATACAGGCGCAAACGGCTACCTACGCCTACCTCAAAAAGCGCAGCACGCGCCGGCGGTAAGGCTACACTTACCTGGCCCGGTGCTATTTGATGTAAGCCAAGCCACCGGAACTCTGAACGCGCGGCAGCAAATTGCACGCATTTAAAAAGGCCCGAAGACTAGTTCTTCGGGCCTTTTTTGTTGCTTTTCCTTGAGGCAAACAGCTTATTTCTTTAGGGTCTTGTTCAGGAACTTGCGCGGGGGCACAATGAAAAGCTCCAGGCTGGCGTAGGGGGCACTGGCCAGTTTGGAGTCGATGATTTTGCGCCGGTCGTTGTTGCTGCGGTCGAAGGCATCGAAGGCGTAGTTGTAGCGGTAGCCACCTTCCACCCCAAACCAGAGGAAGTCGTAGATTTCCCGCTCCCAGCGCAGGCGGCCACGTACCTCGGTTTCGCGCAGCTCCAGGGTGCGCAGCTGCCGGCCCTCGTCGTTGGTGATTGGCTCACGCAGCTTGATGTTGTAGCTGAGGCCATCGACAGAGTAGCCGGCAAAAAGCAGGGACCGGTCGGAGAGGTTGCGGCGCACCGTCACGCGGGCCGGGAACAGGGCCTCCACGCCCCACTTGTCGTTGAAGGTGCGGTTGTAAAGCAGCGCCGGATAAATGCTCTGCCGCCCGAAGGTGTAGCCCAGCTGCAAACCCAGGCCCCAGGAAAACTGCGGGCTGCGCTTCCAGCCGTACACAAACTCCGAGGACACTTTCAAGTAGTCCTTGATGGCTAGCTCCGAGGACGTGTAGTCGCCGTTCAGCTCACCTTTCACCCGAAACAAGTACCAGTTCACGGTATTCACGGGGCGGATAACGGCCAGCTGGGCGCCTAGTACCTTCAGGCCCTTGTCTTCGATGTTCTGGTAGAGCTGGTAGTTGGCCGGGGGTGCAAACTGAAACTCCTCCCGCTCATAGTTGATGCCCATCACCACCTTCAGGTGCGGGCGGTTGAGAAACGGAATGTAGCCTTTAATGATGAGGCGGGCATTTTTGGTGGCCTCGCCCTTGTAGTCGGTCACGGTGCCCACCTTGCTGTCGGAGGCTACGTTGAAGCGCGGCATCCGCTCGTAGTGAAACACGAGGCCCTTGCTGGGCCCCATGCCCACCACCGAGGGCGTGGCAAACTCCTGGTCACGGCCCACCTGGTCGGCCGCCATGGTATCGGTGGCCGGCGGAGCGGGAGGCGGGTACACCTGCGCCACCGCCAGCGGCCCGGCCGTCAGCAGACCAGCCGTGAGGAGGGCAGAAAAGCGCGGGCGACTTCGCGTGGCAACTGTAAACTTCATGGCTGGCAAGCAAAATAACGAGGCCGGCCAAGTAGCCGGCCCCATGCGTTAGAAAAGGAAATCGAAGCCCACAAAGACGAGGTTTTCCTCGCCCACGGAGTAGGTAGCGTTGATGACGGCCTGCTTGAGCACATCCACCCACACGCCACCGCCCACCGCCGTGTGGAAGGCCTTTAGGCCGGTGCGCTCGTCCTGGGAGCTGTATACGCGGGCAGCGTCAGCCAGGCCCAGGATACCGAACTTACCGGGCACCAGGTAGGCATTGAAGGTAAATAGCTGCACGCGCACTTCCCCGTTGGCATACACCGAGGAGCGGCCGGCGAAGCGGGTACGGCGGTAGCCGCGCAGGTTGGTGGTGCCGCCCAGCGTGTTGGCCTGGTAGAAGCGGTAGTCGCCTAGGTTGCGGTTGGCCCCGATGCGGCCGGCCCAGGTAAGCTGGAAGGGGAAGTTGGGCGAGAGGTAGAAGCGCACTTCCGAGGCCAGGCGACCATACTGCAGCTTTTCACCGTTGAGCTGGCGGTTGTACTCAGCCGAGTTGTACCAGCGCAGGCCAATGCGCGGGTTCTTGGGCGAGGAGCTGGCATCGAGGTTCATGTACACCTTGCCGCCGAGGTAGCGGTTCACCTGGAAGTCGGAAGGCCGGATGCCGGAGGCAGCACCAATGTAGCCTGCGTCGATGCCGTTCTGAATCTGCTGACCCAGGTCTTCCTGGCTGATGCGCCACTGGTCGTACTGCGGACCAAAGCCGAACTTCAGGAAGCTGAATACGTCTTTTTCGAGCGTGGGCGCAAACGTGAAGCGCGAAAAGCGGATGCGGTAGGTTTCGTTAATGTCGCGGTTGGTGATGCGCTCATCGTCAGAATCCAAAAGCACATTCCGCGTGTCGTTGCCTTTGCCAAAGTAGTTATAGAGCAGCTGCGGGCCGTAGAGCTGGCTGGCAATATTCAGGTTCAGGTCGCCAATGACGTCGGTGAAGGTGCCGGTGTAGCGCACGTTGTAGGCCTTGCGGCTGGGCGCGTAGTTGGCGGCCAGCGTCTGCTCGGTGGCAAATGGCTCCCGCCGGAAGCCGTAGGTGCGGTAGGTGGCGCCGCCGCCCACAAACAGACCGTCGTCGATGTTGTAGCCGAAGTACAAAGCCGGGCCAAAGTAGGGCAGTTTGTAGTCCTTGCGGTCGGCGCGGCTGGGGTGGTCGTAGCGGCTCACCTCGGTGCCGGGCTCCAGGCGCAGGCGGGCTTCCCTGCCCACGTTGATGACGTTGCTGGTGTCGGCGTCGTAGATCTGGGTTTTGTGGCGCAGGCCGCCCACCCGGGAGTTGTCGGTGATGGAGTCGCGCTCAATGCCGCCGATGATGCGCACCACCGGCCCGCTTTTCGACTCCCCCGTAACGCGGTACACGTCGTTGCCGGCAAAGCCATAGATACGGATATCCTTGGTCACGTCGCCGTCGAAGGTCTTGTCAAACAGCTGCTTGCTCCGCTCCCCTTCCTTATTGATTTTGGTAACAACGACGCGGGTTTTGTTGCCGGGCAGGCGCTGCACCTCAAACTGCTCGCGCTTGTCAGAGCCTTTCACTTCCACAATTTTGTCGAGCACCTCGTAGTAGTCGGCGGCCAGCTGGGGCAGCAGGTCGCGGCGACTCTTGAGCTTGGCGGCAATTTCGGGGCCGTGCAGGCGGTAGATCTGGGGCGCCCAGTTGTCGCGCAGGGCCGAGTCGATGATGGCGTCAGTGAGGCTGGCTTTCATTTCCTGGGCAATCTTCACCCAGTCGTCCTTGCTTACCGAGCCCAGGAAGGTCCGGTCGTTGGCCAGGGCTGTGAGGTTAAGGCCTTTGTAGTCGGCGTAGTCCTTGCCGAAGTTCTGGAAGTTGCGGATGGCCCACTTGCGCGAAGCCAGGTACGGCAGAATCCCGTCGCCTTTGAAGAACGCCACGTCGCGGTCCTCGGGTACAGCCGTAAACTTCCGGTCGCCGTCCTTGTCCTTGCGCTCGGCCCAGCGCCACTGGTCTTCGTGCCGGTCCCAGTCGCCTATCCACATATCGAAGAGGCGGGAGCGGGCAAAGGCCTTTTCGTTGACGCGGTTGTCGTTGTCGTCACGCAGGCGCTCCAGCACTTTGTCGGTGCCTACCAGATTGGTGGCGTTGCCCAGGCTTTCCACGTTGCTTTGGTCGTCCTTGGCATCTTCCTCAATGGCGGCCGGAATGTCGGCAAAGCGGTCCACGTACGGCCCCAGGAGCGGGTCGCGGGGAATGTAGACGGGTGTGGGGTTGGTGTGCAGGATGCCGGCGGCCGTAGCCAGCGGCGGAATCACAAAGGAAGCATACGGGTGCTGGGCCGAAATCTGGTCCTGCAGAATGTCCTTGGCAGCCGTTTCGCGCAGGGCCTCAGGCAGCACGGCGGCGGGGTCTTTGTTGAGGCTGCGCAGGGTGTAGAGGCGGCCTTCTTCGTTGCGCACCTTCAGCGAAGCCGTTTGCTTACCCCCGCCGGTTTTGTAGGGCGTAAGGCCACCCCGTTCCGTGGCCAGGTCCAGTACCGGAAACTCCACGGGCGTGGCCCACTCCTCGCGGTAATGCTCCCCGAACAGGGTTTTATGGAAGCCGCCGCGCTTGCTGTAGCGCGGGTTCACGGCCAGGGTTTTGGTGCTGTCGGCAAAGGCCGGGCGGTTTACCTTGCCCGCACTGGCCAGGCTGTCGACCACGGCCGTTTGCTGGGCGTACATGGGCGTGCGGAACACTAGGCGGCCTTTTTCGCCCTTGTCTTCGGGCACGTAGTACTCTACCCACACCTCGCCGTTGTTGTAGTAGTTCACGCGGGCAAAGCCTTTTTCCTTGTCCGAGAACAGGGCGTCGCCCCCGTCGCCGGGCTTCACGTGCTGGGTTTTGCAGCCCGAGCCGCTCACGATATGGCTCAGGTTGCCTTCCTTATGGTACTGGATGTTGTGCTCGTGCCCGGCAGCGTACACCACGTTGGGGTACTTGGCGAATATGTCGAGCAGACCCTTCTTATACTGCTGATAGAGCGGGTGCGGAATATCCTGGCTGACCCCGCCATACTTGCGGGCGAAGGGGTAGATGCTGCCAATGACGGGCAGCGGAATAAAGGCATACTTATAAACGATGCTGAGCGGGAAGAAGTGGTCGGCCAGGGTGAAGTAGCCACCGTGGATACCGTCGGAGTACAGGGGGTGGTGGGCCACCACCATGATGTTCTTGCCCGCGTTGCGCCGAATCACATCTTCGAGCTGGGAGAAGAAGTCGGTTTCGTCTTCTACGCCGCAGCCGCTGTTGCTGCCATAGGGCCGCTCGTTGGTTTGCAGAAACCACTGCGAGTTGATGGCAATCATCACGATGTCGTCCTGCAGGCGCACCTCAAACGGGCCGGGACAGGCGTCGCGCGGAATGAAAAAGTCGCCGGTGTAGGCAAAGGCGGCCGAGTCCTTCTGCATGAAGTCCTCCACGAACTGCTGCTCGCGGTTCACCTGTTCCACGCTGCCTTTCAGGCCCTGCTTCCAGTCGTGGTTGCCGGGTATCATGTACTTCTCGCCGGTGTAGTTGCGCATGCTGTTGAGTTGCGCGATGATGCGCTTCTCCGACGTTTTGCGGTCCAGGGCCTTGGTTTCGGGCATCCCGTACTCGTAGATGTTGTCGCCCAGGAAGATGGTAGTGCTGCGTGAGCCGGCCTGCAGAATCTGGCGCCGCAGAAAGTTCAGCGACGGTTCGCCCACCGAGTCGAGGGCGGGGGCGCCCACGTCGCCAATCAGAAACACCGAGTAGCGGATGCGCGAGGTGTCGGGCGGGGTTTGCTGCTCCCAGTTTTTGGCCACGCCCCGGTAGTTGGGACGCGTAGGGTGCGGCGTTTGGGTTTTCTGAGCCCAGGCGGGCGCCGCGCTGCCCGCAAGCAGCAGGGCCAGACCCCAAAAGGCGGAAAATATCTTCATAGACAAAGGGTGATACGGCGGGCGGGAGCAACCCGGCGCGAAGGGAAGGCAACCAACGGGGCCTGTTCTGACAGGATACGGCCCCGGCAGCGCCTGCGTTGATGCTTGTGCGCTGCCGTACGCAAAGCAGCGCGGTACGGTTGGGCCATCGGGCTTACAACCCGCCTGCCTGATTCGCGTTGTAGGCGGAAAGAACAGCTCCGCAGTGGGCCGCCGCTGCCCGCTGTTTTCTCCCCGCCGCCTCACTCATGGAAGCACCCGATACTCTCCCCGTCAAAAAACCCAAGTCGGAAATCGTTAAGCAGGCCAAGGCCTACGTGGAAACGCTGTTCGAAGAAAAGCTCCCGAAACAACTGGTGTACCACTCGCCGCGCCACACGCGCACGGTAGCCAAAGAGGCTACGGCCCTGGGCGAGGCGGCGGGCCTGTCGGCCGAGGACACAGAGGTGCTACAGCTGGCCGCCTGGTTTCACGATACGGGCTACATTGAGGTGTACGAAGGCCACGAGTTCCGCAGCATGGAGCTGGCGGCCCAGTGGCTGCAGCAGCAGCAGTACCCCGCCGAGCGTATTGCGCTGGTGCAGGAGCTCATCAAAGCCACGCACCGCGACGAAACGCCTACCACCGAGCTGCAACAGCTCATGGTAGATGCCGACATGAGCAGCATGGGCCGGGAAGAGTTTTTCAGCAATGCCGAGCTGCTGCGCACCGAGTGGGAAGCCACCCAGGGCAAAACCTACTCCAACCCCGACTGGGCCGAGTACCAGCTGGATTTTCTGTCGTCGGCGCATTTCTATTCCGATGCAGGCAAGGAGCGGTACCGGGCGCAGTTCAAGGCCAACATCAAGGAGCAGCGCGAACGGCTCAAAAAGCTGGAGAAGAAGGCCAAGAAAAAAGAGGAAGAGCAGGTCGAGAACTTCGCCGAGGGCAAGCGGGGCGTGGAAACCATGTTCCGCTCTACCTACGGGCAGCACATCCAGCTCTCCGGCATGGCCGATCAGAAGGCCAACATGATGATCAGCCTGAACACGGTGATGTTGTCGGTTATCATTACATACCTGGGGGCCAAAACCTCCCAGGTGGGCCCGGCCTTCACCAAAAACCCCATTCTGGCCATACCCATGGGGCTGCTGGTAGCCACGGCCCTGGGCTCGGTGGTTACGGCCATCCTGTCGGCCCAGCCCGACGTGACCAGCTTTAAGTGGCTTCGCCGCTCCCCGCAGATTGCCACCAACCGCCGCGTGAACCTGCTGTTTTTCGGCAACTTCACCACCCTCTCGCTCGACAACTTCCAGTCGGGCATGCACGAGCTGATGCGCAACAAGGACCTGCTTTATACCAATATGATTACCGACATCTACTATCTGGGTGAGGTCCTCTCGCGCAAGTACCGGCTGCTGCGCATCAGCTACACCATCTTCATGGTTGGCCTGATCCTGACGGCTATTTCCTTCGGCATCGTGCTGCTGTACAAGATGTAAGCCTGAATAATTGAAGGACTGTCTTGTTGAGTAATTTCTCTGGTTGGATGCAGTAGGACTGGTCGCATCTCACTTGCCATGACAGCCATTCAACCAGAAAACCCCTCAGCCATTACTGCCCTTTCTCAATCGACGACAGAGGCCGGCCAGGGTGCGGGCCGAGGAACCCAGTAGCCGGTGCAGGCGCCGCAGCTGCCCAAAGCGCACCAGCCGGCTGGCGGCGGCCACATGCCCGTAGCGAAACTCCAGGGTGAGGAGGCAGGCGTGGTCGGATATTTCTTCCAGAAAAAAGAACAGCAAGGAGTTCGGGAACATGCGGAAGTGCGCAATCTTCTCCACGTATTCCAGCCGCTCGACTCCCACAAAGTGCTGTACCGCCTGAAAATCGACCTGCCCGCGGTTGAGGCCCACTTTGTAAGTGCTGCCCAGGCGGTTGCTTTTCGTTACGTCGTACTGCACGCCGTGGGCGCCCGTGAGCCAGTGCGGCCGCAGGCGCAGGTTGCTCACCACGCGCAGCGCGTACGCCGCCGCCACGGGCAGCACGCGCCGCACCTGCACGGCGTTGGAGCTGCCCTGGCCGCCTAAGTCGGCGCCCTGCACCAGCAGGCGGAGCGGGGTGAGGTGGGCGTAGCGGTACGGAATGTCGCCCAGGTAAGCGTAAGAACTCACGCCGGCCAGCAGGCGCGTCCAGGTAAAGGCCGCGCGCACGGCCGCTACCGACTGCGTGGCCAGGTACTGCTGGGAAAGCAGCACGTACTCATCGCCCACCACTTTGTTTTTCAGGAGCCGATGCACGATGATGACGTCGCGGCCCATGAGCTTGGTGTGCTCCCGAATGCGGGCCACGTGCACCGGCCCGTAATGCACAATCATTTTGAGCGTGAGGGCGTGCTCGCGCACCACGGCCGCCAGCTGCGAGTCGGTGTCGCGCTCAATCAGCCGCAGGTAGTTCTGAAAATCCAGAAACACCCGCCGACATTGCTGCACCAGCTCGGCAATGGAAGGCGGCGGCCCCAGCCGATAGAACAGGATGGCGTCGCCCTGGATTTCGTTGACCTGCATGTTCAGCAGGTTGGCTTCGATGAGAATTTCCAGCAGATCGGCAATGAGCCAAGGGCCCCGGTCGTTGCCGGATTCTTCGATAAAGCGCGTGAAGCCGCTGATATCGGGAATAAACAACAGGGCCGGCTGGGCTGCCGCTTCCGGAGCGTCGGCCTGGGCGTGGCGCTGGCCCGCTACTTTGCGGGCCGTCTGGAGTTCATCGAGCAGCCCCATACCAGTGGCAGCCGGCCGCAGCCGAAGAAAGAAATACGGCCCGGCACGATGGGCGGGCGGAGGCTGGTTTGGGTTCCATGGTTCTTTCCGGTTACTTTGCAGCAGCTGCGTTGTCTGGCCCCGTAGTTCAACGGATAGAATAGAAGTTTCCTAAACTTTTGATGTGGGTTCGATTCCCGCCGGGGCCACAATTTTATCGATATTATCCCCGTTATGCTATTTTTTACCACTTCAACGGCTGTTTCTATAGACCCTGCATGATACGAATCATTCTGACGGATGACCATACGTTGCTGCGCAACGGCCTGCGGGCCCTGCTGGCCCGGGTGGAAGAAGTGGAAGTAGTGGGGGAGGCTGCCAACGGGCAGGAATTACTGGATATGCTGAGCACTACCCCGGCCGATGTGGTGCTGATGGATGTGGGAATGCCCGTGCTCGATGGGCTGGCCACGCTGCCGTTTCTGCGCCAGCGTTTTCCGGAAGTGAAAGTGCTGGCCTTGTCGATGCTCGACCAGGAGGAGGACGTAAGCCAGATGCTGGCGGCCGGGGCCGTGGGCTACGCCCTTAAAACCGCCGACGCCGACGAGCTGGCCTACGCCATCCGCACGGTAGCGGCGGGCAAGCCCTTTCTGAGCTCCGCCATTGGCCTTGATGCCCTGGCTCGGCTGCGCGTCATGGCCCCGCGCAAACCTGCACCCTACCTTCCCGAGCTTTCGGCGCGCGAGCTGGAAATTCTCGAGCTTATTGGAGAGGGCCTGACCAGCGGGGAAATTGCCGATCAGCTGTTCACCAGCAAGCGCACCGTCGAAACCCACCGGCTGAACATTCTGGACAAGCTACAAGTGAAAAACACGGCGGCCCTCATCAAGTACGCCGTGCGCCAGGGCCTGATTGTGTAAGCCGCCGCCAGCCTGACGCTGACAAGCACAAAAAAGGCTGGCAGAAACTGCCAGCCCTTTTCGTTCCTTGTGCACATAAACCAAGTACCTAGGATGATGGGGTTAAGAATATGATACTTATAAAACGTCCGATACCTTTTACAGAGCAGTAGTTGAACCAGATGATACGCTTTTGACTGGCGTATTTGATACTGCATAGTTCCGCAAAAGGCGCCGTCATTTCGTCAGCATTCCTACGTATTCGCAGCAGGTATTTGTACGTATTTTTCTACTTACCCCTCCGATACCCGCCCCTACTAGGCTGCTGTAAGGCTACCAATGCACGGGGGCTCCAGGCTCATCCAGAAACCGGACGATAAAGCCTAATCAAACATAAATAGCTGTTATCAAGTATTTTGCAGCATTTTTAACAGGATATTACCGCTGATTGGTTCGCCCGCCCACCGACTTCCCGCCAGCTTTTGCGTAAGCTCGCACAGCCATTCCGCACGTCTATGAACTCAGCTCCCCTCTCCGGCCTCTATGCCTCCTCGCTCAGCCTTCTCACCGACCTGTACCAGGTAACCATGGCCTACGGCTACTGGAAGCAGGGCCTGCAGGACCGCGAAGCTGTGTTTCACCTGTACTTCCGCAAGGCGCCGTTCGGGGGGGCTATGCCGTGGCGGCCGGCCTGGCCTACGTCGTCGATTTTCTCTCTACCCTTCGTTTCTCAGATGATGACCTGGCCTACCTCGGCAGCCTGCAAAGCGCCAAGGGTGCCCCTATGTTCCCACAGGAATTTCTGACTTACCTGCGGGAGCTGAAGTTCACCTGCGACGTGGACGCCATTGCCGAGGGCACCGTGGTGTTCGGCAACGAGCCGCTGATTCGGGTGCAGGGGCCGCTGCTGCAGGCGCAGCTGGTAGAAACCGCCTTGCTTACCCTGGTCAATTTTCAGACGCTTATTGCCACCAAAGCCGCCCGCATCCGTGAGGCTGCCGGCCAGGACACCGTGCTGGAATTTGGGTTGCGCCGTGCCCAGGGCCCCGATGGAGGCCTGAGCGCCAGCCGCGCCGCCTATCTGGGCGGGGCCGATGCTACCTCCAACGTGCTGGCCGGACAGCGCTTCGGAATTCCGGTGAAAGGCACGCACGCCCACAGCTGGGTTATGGCTTTCGAAGATGAGCCCACTGCCTTTGCCGCCTACGCCGAGGCCTTCCCCGATGACTCGGTATTTCTGGTAGACACCTACGACACGCTGGAGGGCGTGCGCCACGCCATTAAAGTAGCCCGCGACATGCGTGCCAATGGCCACGAGCTGGGCGGCATCCGCCTCGACTCGGGCGACCTAGCCTACCTTAGCCGCGAAGCCCGGGCCTTGCTCAATGAAGCGGGTTTCGAGAACGTACGCATCGTGGCCAGCAATGACCTTGAGGAAAACCTCATTACCAGCCTCAAGCAGCAGGGCGCCCGCATCGACACCTGGGGCATCGGTACCCAGCTCGTGACGGCCTACGACCAGCCGGCCCTGGGAGGCGTGTACAAGCTGGCCGCCCTGCGCAAACCCGACGATTCCGGCTGGGACTTCACCATCAAGCTCTCCGAGCAGCTGGCCAAAACCAGTATTCCCGGCATTCTGCAGGTGCGACGCTACGAAACCGAGAAGGGCCAGCCCCGCGCCGACATGCTCTACAACGCCGCTGAGCCCCTCCCCGACCAGCTCACTCTCGTCGACCCGCTGGATGCTACCCGCCGCCGCCCCGTACGCCCCGACGCGCAGTACCGGGAGCTGCTGGCGCCCATTTTCCGGCGCGGCGAGCTGGTGCATCAACTGCCCACGCTGCCGGATAGCCGCGCCCACGCCCAGCGCGAGGTACAAAGCCTCGACCCCAGCATCCGCCGCTTCCTCAACCCGCACGTGTACCCCGTGGGACTGGAAGAGTCGCTCAACACCTTCCGCACGAACCTGATTCTGGCGAAGCGGCCGCAACGACCAGCCTAGGAGTAGGAGTTTGCCTTATAGCGAAGGCTGAGCAGCTTGCAGAGCAGAAAGCTCACAACATCAAAAGTCCCGCTACCGAAATGGCAGCGGGACTTTTGCCTTGAGTTAACCACAGAAATGGTTATTTGGTCGTGACGATGACGACGCCTTTGCTGCCTTTGGCTCCGTACTGCTTCTCGGCGTCGGCACCCTGCAGGATGCGCATCTCTTTAATGGTTGATTCCGGGATTTTCCGCAGCTCCGCTTCAGTGGTTTCCTGGCCATTCACCAGAATAAGCGCTTCTTTGAGGTCCACTTTCTGCTTCGGTGCCACGGCGGCTATGCGCTGGTTCAGCTCCCGCACGGCTGCGGAACCACTATTGGCCTTGGTGGTGATGACTACCACGCCATCCGTGGCTTTGTCGCCGAATAATGCACGGGCCGGCTCTCCCTTAAATACCTGTATATCCGCGAAATCCTTCGAGTTCAGCTTATCGGCCGCGCTTTTGGTGGTAGCTTTTCCATCCACGTAATACAGTGGCTCTACTTCTACCGCAGCCACTGGTTCGCCTTTCTCCGTGAACAGCACCTTTTCGGGGCGGCGGCCAATGGCAATTTCGGCCAAGTAGCGCAGGTTGGAGCCGTCCGCCGCCCGCACTTCCGATACGCCAATGAGCCGGTAGCCGGGGTACTGCTTCACAATATGGGCCAGCGCGGCCGGCGGCAGCGCACTGATGGTCGTGGGCGTCGTGACATCGGGGGCCGAGGACGCAGTTTTGGTAACGGGTGCAAGAATAGCCGAGGCCGTCTCGGGCGCGGAGAAGCTCAGCAGGCCCAGGGCCAGGGGCAGCACCAGCAGGTAGCGGGCCGCCTGCCGATGGGAAGATTTTTGGGCATTCATCATCTGGATACGGGTTTTAAGCGTGAGAAAAGAGAAAGGCGTTACCAGCGCCGGGCCCGGCGCCAGGGTGCTGAGCCGCACGAGGCTGTACTGGTACTGCTTGGCATCCACCTGCCCGGCCCGCAGCACGGCCTCGTCGGTGATGAACTCCAGGTTTTCCTGCATGGCCCGTAGCAGCAGCCAGGGGCCGGGCCCAAACCAACCCACAATCCGCAGCCCGTGGCCCAAGAGTACATCCAGCGTGTGCCACTGCCGCACGTGTATCTGCTCGTGCAGCAGTATGGCCGGCAGTTCCGCGGGACCGTGCTGGGTGGGGTTCAGGTAAATCGTTTGCCAAAAGGAAAATGGATTGACATCGGCGGCTACCTCCCGGAAGGGCACACCCGCCGCGGCCGCCGGCCGCGAGGCCCGGTGCACACCCGCCAGCGAGGCGCCCTGCAGCAACAGCCGTAGCGTAAGCAGCCCTACCCCGGCCCAATACCCTCCCAGCAGCCAGAACTCGTAATTCGGGCCGGCAGCAGGCGCGGCGGCTACTGCGTTGCCCGGCAGCGCCCAGACCGGAAAAACCACTTGCCGAAACACCGCCTGCTGTGGCAGCAGCACCGCCACGTCGAGCAGCGGATACACCATGGAGAAGCCGCCGGCAATCAGCAGATACGCCCGGTTAAGCTGGTGAAACGTGAGGCGGCGCAGCAGAGCGTAGTACAAACCCAGCAGCAGCAGCAAGGCCACATTGGCTTTGAGCAAATACAGCAGCAGGTCCGGTATCATTTCTGGGGCGGCTTCTGGCGCTCAATCAATTCAATGATTTCCTGCAGCTCCTGGGCGCTGATTTTCTGATCCTGCGCGAAAAAGGAAACCAGCTCCTTGTAGGAGTTCCTGAAATAGTCGCCCACGAAGGTGCCCAGGAACCGCTTGCGGTACTCTTCAGCCGGTATCAGGGGCGTGAAGCGGAAGGTATTGCCAAGCTTTTCGCCGCGCAGATACCCTTTGCGCTCCAGGTTGCGCACCGTGGAAGCCAGCGTGGTGTAGGGCGGCCGGGGCTCGGGGAGCTGCTCCAGCACCTCCTTGATGAAGCCGCCGTTCAGTTGCCAGAAAACCCGCATGGCGTCTTCTTCGGGTTGGGTAAGTCGTTCCATTATGTCTTTTACGATTATTTCGTAATACTACGAACAATTCGTAAAAACAGGTATAAACCTGCCAGATATTTTTGTGCTGACCAAGAAAAAGGCCCGCTGCAACCTGCAGCGGGCCTTTTCTTTCCGGGCGTATTACGCAAGTTTTGCCGAAGCGAGTCTATCGGCCTTTCATGCCCGGTAAACGTCCGGCATAAGCCGACGCGTTTCCCGGCTTTCTACCGCCGTGGCCTGGCTCGCAGGTACTGGTCGGGCCAAGCTACCTCGGCACCCAGCTCGTGGGCCGCGTGCAGCGGGAAGTACGGGTCGCGCAGCAACTCGCGGGCCAGCAGTACCAAGTCAGCCTGCCCGGTAGCAATGATGGTTTCGGCTTCGGCTGCCGAGGTAATAAGGCCCACGGCGCCGGTTGGCAGGCCGGTTTCGCGCCGGATGCGTTCGGCAAACTGAACCTGGTAGAGCGGGCCCACCGGAATAGCGGCCTGCGGTACGTTGCCGCCGGTGGAGCAGTCTATCAGATCCACGCCTTTGGTTTTAAGTTGGGCGGCCAGGGCTACGGAGTCCTCATCGGTCCAGCCACCGGGCGTCCAGTCGGTAGCGGAAATGCGCACTAGCAGCGGCAACTCCTCTGGCCACACGGCGCGGGTGGCCGCCACCACTTCCAGCAGCAGCCGGATGCGGTTATTAAAGGAGCCGCCGTAGTCATCGGTGCGCTGGTTGCTGAGCGGCGACAGAAACTCGTGCAGCAGGTAGCCGTGAGCCGCGTGCAGCTCAATCAGCTGGTATCCCGCCAACAGCGCCCGACCAGCGGCTGCCCGAAAATCGTCAATCAGCCACTGGATTTCGGCTAGGGAAAGTGCCTGGGGTGCGGGCTCATCGTCAGTGAAAGGCAAAGCGCTGGGCGCCACGGTCGTCCACCCCCCATTTTCCTCGGGCACCACGGCCCCACCCTGCCAGGGGCTGGCATGGCTGGCTTTGCGGCCGGCGTGGGCCAGCTGAATACCAGCTACGGCCCCCTGAGCTTTGATGAAATCGGTGATACGGCGCAGGAAGGGCACATGCTCATCCTGCCAGATCCCCAGGTCGGCGGGAGTGATGCGGCCTTCCGGCGCCACGGCCGTGGCTTCCTGAACGACCAGCCCGGCCCCGCCCACCGCCCGGCTGCCCAGATGCACCAGGTGCCAGTCGTTGGCGAAGCCGTCGGTAGCGCTGTACATGCACATGGGCGATACCGCAAGGCGGTTTTTCAGGGTAAGGCCGCGCAGGGTGAGCGGCGTAAATAAAGCAGCCATAAGAGGAAAAAGTCTACGGAGTGAAGTCCGTTTAAACCCTCGAAGGAGCCACCAGGTTTTACCGGCTGACTTAAAACCATCTGGCCCGGTAACGGGTATGCACAAAGCTGCCCCCTCAGGCTGGCTCCCTTGTATGCGCACGATCAAACAACTGCACCGCGCCCAGAGCGCGCCCATTGCCGACCTGGTAACGTACCGCGCCCTGCCTACGCGGGCCGTGGAGCACCTCGACCCCTTTCTGTTTCTGAATCATCATGGCCCGCAGGTGTACCGGCCCCAAAACCAGGGTTTACCGTTCGGGCCGCACCCGCACCGGGGCTTCGAGACGGTGACATTTATTCTGGAAGGCGACATCATGCACCAGGACAGCGGCGGGCACCAGAGCGTGATTGAAGCCGGCGGCATTCAGTGGATGACGGCGGGCCGGGGGTTAATTCACTCCGAAATTTCCTCCGACGCCTTCAAGAAAACCGGCGGGCCGCTGGAAATTCTGCAGCTGTGGGTGAACCTGCCCGCCAAAGACAAAATGGTGGAGCCGAAGTACCTCGGCCTGCAACGGGCGCAGATTCCGGCTGTTTTACTGGATGAAGGCCGGTTGCAGCTGCACGCTGTTTCGGGCAGCTGGAGCGGAACGGCGGGCGCCGTCAGCTCGCCCGCGGGCATCAGCCTGGCTACGGTGAATTTCCGGCAGGGCGGCAAGCTGGACCTATCCGTTCCCGCCGAGCACACCGTTTTCTTCTACGTTATTCGGGGGAAGCTGCGCGTGAACGGGCAGGAGGCCGAAGCCCGCCAGCTGGTGGAGTTCAACTACGACGGCGACGACCTGACCGTGGAGGCCCTGACGGATGACACGGTGCTGCTGCTGGGCCACGCCCGCCCGTTTGGGGAGCCGATTGTAGCCTACGGGCCCTTTGTGATGAACTCCGAAGTTGAAATCCGCCAGGCCTACGCCGATTACCAGGCCGGCAAGTTCGGTACCTGGCACGAGTAGCCGGCTGCCACAGGAGACGTTAGTCAAGCCGCTTTTCGTAGCAGAAAAAGCGCAGCCCCGGGCGAAACGCCAGCGTGATTTCGCCCGCAAACCGGTAGCCCAGCTTGGGGAACAGCCGCTGCGTGGCCTGATTTTCGGAGTTGGTATCTACGCGCAGGCTGCGAAGGCCGC
Organism: Hymenobacter sp. J193; assembly: GCF_024700075.1. NCBI lineage: Bacteria > Pseudomonadati > Bacteroidota > Cytophagia > Cytophagales > Hymenobacteraceae > Hymenobacter > Hymenobacter sp. J193. The sequence continues at coordinate 2,504,454 of NZ_JAJONE010000001.1, read as the reverse complement.
GCTGGCGGGCCAGCTCCTCGGCTTGCCCCAGCAGCGCGGCTGCCATCCCCAGGCCCTGGGCGGCCGGGTCCACAGCCAGCCGGTGCGTGACGATGGCCGGCTCCGCCGCGTCCCAATCGGCCTGGGCATATTCAGGGTCCTGGTCGGTGGTGAGGGCCGCTATGGCTCTTACCTGACCGGCGTGTTCCGCCACCCACAACTGCTGCCGGCTGATATCCTCCCTGAATACGGCCTCGTTCGGGTAGGAAGCAGCCCACTGAAAGTTGCCGGCCGCGTGCATCAGCGGCACCACACGCTGCACCAGCTGTATAATGGCGGACAGATCGGCTTCGGTGGCTAAGCGAATAATGGGCATCCTGATGCTGGCAATAGGTTAGTGAATGGGCAGAACGTCGGGGCTGGCCTCGGACGTATCGGCGGGCTGGCGGTAGTGGGCCAGGGAGCGGAGCGAGAACAGCAGCCCGGCCAGCGCCAGCACCGAGCCCAGCACGAACGGCGCCCCCGGGAAGTGTACGGGCGCCGTGGGCCGGGTGAAGTACGCAAACAGGTTGGTCATTACCAGCGGGCCGATAATGGACGTGAGGCTGATGAGGCTGGTGAGGCCGCCCTGCAGCTCGCCCTGCTCGTTGGCTGGTACCTGGCTGGAAATGATGCCCTGCAGCGCCGGCCCCGTGATGCCACCCAGGCAGTAGGGCACCAAAAACAGGAACATCTGCCAGCCCTGCCCCGCCACCGCAAACAGTCCCAGCCCAATGGCATACAGCAGCAGCCCCAGGAACACGGCGTTGCGCTGACCCAGCCGCGGCAGCAGCACCCGAATAAGGCCGCCCTGCACCAGCGCCGTGAGCAGCCCTACGAAGCTAAGGGAGTAGCCCACCCAGTCCTCTGACCACTTAAATTTGAACATGGTGTAAAACGTCCACGTCGACTGCACGGAGTGGGCCCCGATGTACACCAGCACCAGCGTGACGACCAGCCCGGCTATTACGGGGTAGCGGCGTAGCTGCAGCAAGGAGCCGACGGGGTTGGCCCGCTTCCACTCAAAAGGCCGGCGGTTGGCTGCCGACAATGACTCGGGCAGCACGAAGTAGCCGTAGAGAAAGTTAAGCAAACTGAGGCCAGCCGCCACGATAAACGGCACCCGCGGCCCCCAGTGGCTGAACAGACCGCCCAGCGCCGGCCCCACAATAAACCCCAGCCCAAACGCGGCGCCGACCATGCCGAAGTTCTGGGCGCGCTTTTCGGGCGTGCTGATGTCGGCAATGTAGGCGGTGGCAGTGGTGAAGCTGGCTCCGGCCACGCCCGCAATCAGCCGGCCCAGAAACAGCCAGCCGATGCTGGGCGCCAGGGCCAGAAAAATGTAGTCGACACCCAGGCCCAGCAGGGAAAAGAGCAGCACGGGCCGCCGGCCGAATCGGTCGCTGAGGCCGCCCAGCACCGGCGAGCACAGAAACTGCATGGCCGCATAGGCAAACGTGAGCCAGCCCGCGTACTGCGAGGCCTGGCTAAGGCCGCCGCCTGTCAGCTCTTCAATAAGGCGGGGCAGCACCGGAATGATGATGCCCAGCCCGATAACATCGACCAGAATGGTAATGAAGATAAAGCTCAGCGCGGCTTGTCCTTTGGCCATAGCAGCAGGGTCGAAAATCAATGTATATACAACGGCCGGCGCAGTGCCTGCCAGGGCATGCGTTGCGCCAGCTTCGGCTATTCCGGTTAGCTGCGGAGAAGGCAGTCCGGGCAAAGGCACCCGCTTTGCGCAGGAATAACAGCAGGCTTTGCTGTGAAGGACAGCACAGTTACCCGCTGCATCTGCCAGTTGCGCACTTACTATTCAGATTAGCGCCATTCTGTCCGGACGACGGGGCTGGCCGTAGCTGCGTCACCGTCATTGTGGCTGGATTTCAGCCCGAAAGCTGTTGGTACATGGTTTGCATACTCCTTTTCGAATCAAGAAAGGAACCAACCCCATGAAGCTCATCAGCCAGGAATTTATTCGCAACCTTGTCCCGCAACTCGACCTCCTCAACACGCTGGGTGGGGGCATTGCGCAGGCCACGATGCGGATAGATAAGCGCGAGAAGGGCGTTGTTATCCGGGTAGCGGCCCCATCGGTGCAGCCCGATAATTTCCACGTTGTTCTCAACAATCAGCACCTCACTGTGTACAGCGAATACCGCCACGAGCCGGAAGCCCAGCTGGCGGCTCCCCTGTTCATCCGCTCCCTCGACCTGCCCGATACGCTGGACCTCACGCGCATCGACGCCGTGCACGAAGGCCGCGAGCTGCTCGTGCGCATTCCGTATAAGGACTCCACCAGCCACCCGCGCGAAATCAACATCCGCCACCGGTAACCCGCCGCGCTTCAGCGGCTTTCTATACCGCCGGCACCAACCGGCCCCTTGGTTTCATCAGCCACTGCCCCAGGCAGTGGCTTTTTCATGCCCGGGAGGTTCTATTGCCTGTTATCCGTTACCGGTTGTCAGGTTTTGTCATGCTGACCCCGACACTGCGGTAGAGATGCTTCGGCTTCGCTCAGCATGACGTTGTTTTATCAACAGGCAACTGGCAACTGAAACCTACCCGAACAACGGAATGAGCAGCACAAAGCCCGTGACCAGAGCCAGGTAAAACCAGCCCATAACCTGGCCGCGGTAGCGCCGGGGCAGGCGGTTGCTGAGCATCAGCATGGCCACGATGAGCAGCGTGAGGTGCAGCAGCAGAAAAACCACCGTTTTCACCCAGTTGCTGACGATGGTATTTTCGGGCTGCAGCTGGTCTGTTTCGCCCAGGCTGGCGGTCAGCAGGCGCAACAGGTAGTAGGCTCCGGTTTCGAACGCCAGAAACCCCAGCAACCCAAGTGCCAGCGCCCCCCAACCCGATTTTTCGGTAACATCTTTCATAGCAATACCCCAACGGCTCCGCGAAAGAACAAAAAAGCCAGCCGCTTTCCGCGACCAGCTTTTTGCTAGTGTCTAATAGTGCGAAGCTTAAAACGGGTTGTTATTTGAACTTGGGGTTGGCTTTGTACTGCAGCGTGAGGGAGGCCTTGCCATCGGCCGTGATGACGGCGTGGGTGGTGAAGGACAGGCTGCGCTCCTGCCAGGTAGCATCTTTGATGATGGTTTTGGCCGGCCGCTGCCCGGTAGGCACGGTGCCCTTCCACACGGCGGTTTCGTTGCCGGACGGGGCTTTAAGGTACTGGGTCTGCTGCATATCCACGCAGGCACTCAGGCCCGTCAGCTCGGCCGGTACGCACACGGCCTGGGTGCTCTTCTGAGCCAGCACCGCCGAGCTTTGGGCGGTGGCCAGATAGCCGAAGCTGCAGCAGGCAGCCGTAAGCAGCGCCCGGCGGGTCAGGAAAAAGTGGTTCATATCGAAGGAGGGGAAACGCACGGAAGAAAGCAGGACGGCCACCGGCTGAGCCCAACAACTTCTTAACCAAGAAGCAAGCCTCTGTACGCAGGCGGCGGCCCCACGTTATGGGCTCCGCGCTATATAGCGGGCCGCTATGGCCGAGGCTTTCCCAGCACCTCGGCCGTGCGGGCCTGCACGTATAGCGCCTCCACCTTGGCGCGGGCCCAGGGCGTACGCCGCAGAAAGGTGAGGCTGGATTTGACGCTGGGATTCACGGCAAAGCAGTTGATGCGGATGCGGCGGTCCAGTTCCTCCCAGCCGTAGTGCAGCACCAGATACTCCAGAATCTGCGCCAGCGTGATGCCGTGCAGCTCGCGGATAAGGTGCCCGTTCTCGTCGCGGGCGTCGGGGGTGGCAGAGGTCATAGCAGTAGCTTTTTCTGGCCCGAAAGTACGGTATTTGGCTTCGGCAACGGGCACTTTGGCGGGGCTGAGGGCACCAGAATCGGTGCTTCCTGCGTTACTTTGACTATGCAACCAGCCAGCCGCCGTCCTCATCGCCCAGTCGTGCGCCGCCGCTTTCCGCGGCCGGGGAAGTGGCTGCTTGGAGCTGCGGTGCTGCTTTTGCTGGGCGGGCTGGCGTTTTACTACGTGTATCAGCGGCAGCTGCACCGCTACATGCGGCGCACTTACGCCAGCTTTTTCAGCCACCGGCTCACGGGGCGGGAGCACACGCCCCTGCTCACGGGCTACACCGTGCATGGCATTGATGTATCGGCCTACCAGGGTTCTATCGACTGGCAAAAGGTGGCAAAGAATCAGGTGCGCTTTGCCTTCATCAAAGCCACGGAGGGTGTAACGCTACGCGACGCCCGCTTCGGGCGCAACCTGCGCGGGGCGCGCCGGGCCGGCATTTACTGTGGGGCCTACCACTACTTCCAGCCCAACTACGACGGCCGCCAGCAGGCCGAGCTATTCGTGCGAACGGCCAACCTGCAGCCCGGCGACCTGCCCCCGGTGCTGGACGTGGAGGCCCAGGAGTTTCATGATGTGGCCCAGATGCGGCGCGGCATTGCCACCTGGCTGCGGCTGGTGGAGCGGCACTACGGCGTGCGGCCCATTCTGTACTCCAACTACAGCTTTTACCAGCGCTACCTGGCCGGGCACTTCGATAAATACCCGCTTTGGCTGGCCCATTATGAGGTTCAGCAGCCCACCCTGGCCCGCGAAAAGTGGATTATCTGGCAGCACTCCGACGAATCCTACATTCCCGGCATTCGGGGCACGGTTGATTTCAACGTGCTGCAGGGCAACTTCCAGAACCTGCTGGCCCTACGCATTCCGCCGCGCCGGACCAGCGCTGCCACCAACTAACTTCTCAGTATTCAGTTGTGAGTTGATAAGTATGGGTTGCATATTCTTACCAGACTCACAACAGGCAACTGATAACGAACAACTGACCTTCTATGCGCCTTCTGATAATGGGTTTGCTGGCAAGCTTGCTAAGCAGCTGCGGCGGCTCGAAAGCCTTTACCCAAAGTGGGCAGGCCTCCTATTACGCCGACAAGTTTAATGGCCGCAAAACGGCCAGCGGCACCGTATACCGGGCCAGCAAGCGGACGGCCGCACACAATACGCTGCCCTTCGGCACGGTAGTGCGCGTGACCAACCCGCGCAACCACCGCTCCGTGAAAGTCACTATTACCGACCGGGGTCCGCACGCTAAAGGCCGTATTATTGACCTTTCGCGCAAAGCCGCTCGTAAAATCGGTATCGTAGACGCCGGTGTGGCCCCGGTGCAACTGAAAGTAGTGAAGGCCGCTCACCGCTAACGTTTTTCTACCCGCATGCGAATCCGCAAGAAAGTTCAGTGGAGCCCCTCTCCCACCGCCAGCCGGTTTGTGGCCCTCGGTGCCTTCGTGAAAGCTGCCGAAGCCCAGCAGTGGACGGAAGCCGAAATTCAGTTTGTAATGAACGAAGTGGTGGAAGCGGCAAACGATGCCGAGGCCCACGAGATTCTGCGCGACTATACTTTGGTCAGTCGGCAACCGTAATGTCTTGGTGTCCTATCATCGACTTTCAATAAAAAAGAGGAGGCCGTTGGCGTAACCCAGCAGCTTCCTCTTTTTTACTTTCGCTAAAAGCTTGCTCTTATCGGCCTTTTCGCTTGGACTTGAGCTTCATTTTGGTGTTTTCTTTTACCACGTTCATGAGGCTATCCTGCTCAGCCTGCATAGCTTTGGTGGTGAGGCGGCCGCTCAACGACAGCTCGTCGCCCTCCTTCATCATCACATGCGTGCTGTCGCGCAGAATCACGGTGCCATCGGACTTGATGGTCGTGCCGTTGACGAGCTTTTCGGGTTGCGCCACGGTGGAGGTAAGGCCATTGCGGGTCACCAGCACTTTCCCCTCTTTCACGGTAAAGCCTTCTTTCATTGTCACGCCCTTGGGGGCGGTGGCTTTGGCCTTGGGTGCCACCGTGCGGCGGGGCGGAAGTTTGGTCTGGGCCTGAGCGGAGGACCAGCAGCTGGCAGCCAGCAGCAACGTAGCCGTGGCAAGTACAATGCGCTTCATATCAGGGATGGTAAGGGTGGAAAACAACGTTGGAGGCAAGTAAATTACGTCTTTGGCGCGAAGACAAAAACTGGGCCAGTAGCGGGTGGGCAACCTCCGCGCGGGGCCCTGCGTTTGCCGGAATGAGGCTACTGGGGCCGCCCAGGTTTCATTCCTATCACTCTACGGCTCATTTTCTTACGTGGACTACAAAGACTACTACAAAGTGCTGGGCGTGGAAAAAAACGCCACCGCCGACCAGATCAAGAAGGCTTACCGCAAACTGGCCCGCCAGCATCACCCCGATGTGAACCCCAACAACCCGGAGGCCGAACAGCGCTTCAAGGAAGTGAACGAGGCCAACGAGGTACTCAGCGACCCGGAAAAGCGCCAGAAGTACGACCAGCTGGGCGCCGACTGGCAACGCTACCAGCAGGCCGGCAGCCGCGGAGGCGGCGGGGGCTTCGACTGGTCGCAGTACTCCCAATACGGGCAACCGGGCGGCGGTGGTTTCGGCGGCAACAGTCCTTTCGGCGACGAAGCCGATTTTTCGGACTTTTTCAGCTCTATTTTCGGCAATATGGGGGGTGGCCGTACAAGTGGCGGCCGCGCCGGAGCCGGGCAGGACTACCAAGCGGAGTTAGAGCTTTCCCTGGAAGAAGCCTACCACGGCGGGCCGCGCACGCTCATCGTCAACGGCAAAAACCTGCGCCTCACCATCCAGCCCGGCGTGGAAGACGGGCAAACCATCCGCCTGCGCGACCAGGGCGCCCCCGGCCGCAACGGAGGCCCCAGCGGCTCCCTCTTTATTACCTTCCGCCTGCGCCCCGATGCGCGCTATACCCGCTCCGGTGCCGACCTGACAATGGATGTGCCCGTGAGCATTTACACGGCGCTGCTGGGCGGCGAGCAGCAGGTCGATACGCTGGCAGGCCCGGTCAAAATAACCATCAAGCCCGAAACGCCCAATGGCACCCGCCTGCGCCTGCGCGGCAAAGGCTTCCCGGTGTACCGCCAGCCCGGCCAGTTTGGCGACCTGTACCTGCGCCTCACGCTCACGCTTCCTAGCAACCTCACCGACCAGGAAAAAGACCTGCTCCGTCAGCTTGCCGCCCTGCGGAAGTAGTGGCTTAAGGGTATTCTGGCTGAGTGGCTGGATGGTTTTCTGCCTGGCCCAGGCCGCAGCAGCGCTTCCAATAAGTCACTACTATACGTTGAAGAACAGCAGCTCCCCAACAACTATCAACCATTCAGCCATCAACCATAGAACCACTCCCCTATGGAAACTCATTTCATCACCATCACTTACCACGACTGCGCTTCGACGTACGGGTTGAGCGAGGCAGTTGTGCGCGAATTTGTGGATCTGGGGCTGTTGCGCATGGCCGAAGCGCCCAACACGCTCGAGGAAGAGCCCACCCACCTGGCCCGCCTCGCCCGCCTGCACCACGACCTGGGCCTGAGTTCCGAAAGCATAGACGTGGTGCTGCTAATGCGCCGACGGTTGCTGCAGCTGCAGCAGGAGCTGCGCCGCCAGCAGGCCCGCGCCGCTCAGTTGGAGCGTTTTCTACTCGGCGGTGCCCCCACGCTCGATATTGGCTAACGCTAAGCCTAGCCGCTAGCGTAGCCTACGCGACCAGCAGGGCCAGCGCGGTACCTGCAATGGTGGCTACCAGCTTGGGCCAGGGCAGCCGGTGCTCGGGGCTGGTTTCGAAGAGAATAGTGGTAGACACGTGCAGGAAGTTGCCGGCTACCAGGCCCAGCAGGGCCGCGTACCAGCCGCCCGTCAGCAGCTCATCCAGCACTACGTAGTTGCTTACCAGCACGCCCGCCGGCGAGGCCAGCGCGAACAGCACCAGAAACGGCAGTGCCCGCCGGAAGCTGCCCAGCCGCAACAGCAAGGTAGCCATCAGGGCAAAGGCCGCCGGAATGTGGTGGAGGGCCACCCCGGCCATAATCAGATAGTAATTTTGGCCAACCTCACCGGTAGCGGAGCCGGGCACCATAATGCTGCCTTCCAGAAACGAGTGCACCACCAGCGCGCCCAGTAGCAGAAACGGCACCCGCCCCACGTGGGAGGTGTGGTGGTGCATGTGTCCGTGCTCTACGCCCTGCGAAAAGACCTCCAGCACCAACTGCCCGAAAAAGCCCGCCAGCACGAAGTAGCCCACCCGGGGAGAGTCGGGTATCATCTGCAGTGCTTCTGGCAGCAGGTGCGTGATGGTAAGCGTAAACAGATACGCCCCGCTGAAGGCCAGCAGCGGCTTCATCCAGGTGGTGTGGGCCGTAGGCACGAAGCGCGTGAGCCAGCCGGCACCCAGCACGGCGGCAAACAGCACAAACAAGGCAATCCACATGGGGTGGGTAAGTAAGTGGTAAGTCAATAGCTGTCCGTTGCGTGCATGGGCATCCACTGCCCGGCCGGCAGCCGACAGCCCGTTCACGTTGGAACGACCATGTAAAATCCTGACAGCAGGCGAATAGCTATAAGCTCCGGCAAGCCACCGGGGTTTTGGCGCCCGGGCTATACCCCTCAAAGTCAGGCGTATTTTTTCAGGATGAAGATCATGCGCGGCGATGTGGCCTGCTCAAACGGCTCCAGCCGGTAGTTGCCCAGGACTTCAGCCAGCCGCAGCCCGGCCATAGCGAAATACTCCTCAAACGACTCCCGACTAAGCGCCCGCACCCGCTCTTGGTGGTGCTGATCCTGCCCCTGTCTGTCCGCAAAGCGAATGTCCTTCACGATGAAGCCACTGTCGAGGTGGCGGCTGATGCGGAAGGTGATGCCGTCCACCGTTTTTTCTTCGTAGGCCACCAGCTCCCGCACCGTACGCTCGGTGTTCAGAAAGTCGATGACGAGCTTGCCACCGGGGCGCAGGGCTTGAGTCGCCGAGCGGAGGGCCACCACATTTTCCGTTTCGTGCTGAAAGTAGCCAAAGCTCGTGAACAGATTGAAAATGAAATCGAAGGGGCCGTAGGGCAGCGGGTCGCGCATGTCGTGCACGTGAAAGTGCAGGCAGGTATGGGCAAACTGCCGGGCGTGCGCAATGCTCTTCGGCGAAAGGTCTACGCCCGTCACGTCGAGGCCCTGCTCGCTCAGGTAAATGGCGTGGCGGCCTTTGCCGCAGGCCAAGTCCAGCAGGCGGTAGGAGGGCTTGGGGTGCAGGTAAGCCAGCAGCTGATCAATAAAGCGCCGGGCCTCTTGCTCGTCCCGGTCACGGTAGAGCAGGTGGTAGTACGGCGAATCGAACCACGTGCTAAACCACTCCGGGCCGGGCTGCATCATGCGGGAAAATCACTGAAATCAACAAAGAACCAGCCTCATTGCGCTGGTTTACAGCGAATCGGGCGCGGCAGGAGCGGCTTTTACGGCCGGGTTCGGCTCCAGGTCCATGCCGCACACCGGGCACTTGCCGGGCTGTTGGCTGGCACTGCCCTCGCAGGCCATGGGGCAGAGGTAGGCCGCCGTTTGGGCGGTGGGCGCTTCGGTGGCTGCCGGGCTATCGGCGGTAGTGGCCGCCGGCTCGCTCTGGCAACCGGCCAAAGCAATAGCTGCGACCAGCCCGAGGCCAGCCGCAGCTTTCTTACTTACATGTAGCATCAACGAAGGAGCGTAGCGCCGAAAACTAGTGCTTGTCGCCGTCCTGCGTGAGGGCGGCATCCGGGTCTTCTTCCACGTTTTTCGTGGCTTCTACTTGCGCACCTTTGGCCGTGGTGGAGTGCTCGGCCGTGGGCTTGGCATCCTTGTCCAGGGCCTCGGCGTGTGAGCTGATGGGGCGCTCCACGATGCCGCCGTTATCGTGCTTTTTTTCTTCGGCGTGCTCTTCCAAGATGTCGAAGTTTTGGCTGGAGCGGGTGCCGGGGGCTACCATATCCAACGATACTTTCTGGCCGGGACGAAAGTCAGATGGTTCGCTGCTGCACGAGGCGAGGGCCAGGCCACCAGCCAGGCAGAAAAGCAGATGTTTTGCGTTCATAAGGGTAAGCAACAAAAGTCGTTTAGGCAAAGGTACGAGGCGCGGACGGCTCAGGGTTAAGACGGGCAAGCTATTAACCGGAAGCTCCTGGCTATTGGCTTGCGTAACCGGCTGCTTATCAGTTAGGCAGCGGCGGCGGGAGCGGCTTTAACTTCGGCCGGCAGCAGATTTTTGCGGCGCAGCATTGATTCAAACAGCTTCAGGTCGTTGGGCGAGTTGAAGATGCGCGTGGGCAGGTACAGAAACATAGGCACCTGGAACGTGCGGGCCACCCAGCCGCGCCAGCCGGTAGGCATTTCCACGTTTTCGGGCGTTTTCAGGTAGAGCTGGTAAGCGCCATCCTTGTAGTGCACGCGGTCAATCATTTCCCAGGGAATGTTCATACCCTGCTTGTCATTGAGCTTCATGAGCACGTGGCGCTGGTCGATTTCAAAGTTCACGCGCTCAAAGAGGGCTTTGCTTTGCTCGTGCTGGGCCAGGGCCTGCACCTGGGCCGAGCGCAGCACCACGAACAGCACCGTCACGAGTACGGCCGCGGCTACCAGCCACCACGAAAACACGAAGATGGCCGGCAGCAGCAGGACCACGAGCGGAATAAGGGCGTACCACCACTCGCGCTTCCACACTTCCGTGAGGGCCATGCGCACGTAGGTTTCGGAGCTGAGCTGGTTTTTCTTGGTGCGGATGGCGAGCGGCGAAGGGCCTTGCGCCTGCCGGAATCCACGTTGATTGGGTTGTTGCATTGGGTAAGGAATGTGCTAATGTGATGAATGTGCTAATGTGCTGATGGATGTGCTCAGAGCCAGTGAATTGTGCTGCCTGAGCACATGAGCACATTCCCTCACATTCTTCACATTAAACTAAAACGCTTTCAAACTCATGTCCAGGCTATCGGCCGAATGCGTGAGGGCACCCACGGAAATGTAGTCGACGCCGGTGGCGGCTACCTCGGCAATGGTTTGCTCGGTGATGCCGCCGCTGGCTTCGAGCGGAAACCGGTCGGCCACCAGGGCTACGGCTTCCTGCATCTGGGCCGGGCTCATGTTGTCGAGCATGATCCGGTCGATGCCGCCTACTTCCAGGGCCTGCTGAACTTCGGCCAGCGTACGGGTTTCCACCTCAATGGGCAGCTGGCGGCCTAGCTCGCGCAGGTACGTGTGGGTAGCTTCGATGGCCTGCCGGATACCGCCCGCGTAGTCCACGTGGTTGTCCTTTAGCATAATCATGTCGAAGAGGCCGTAGCGGTGGTTGGTACCGCCCCCGATGAGCACCGCCCACTTCTCGCACAGGCGGAAGTTGGGCGTGGTTTTGCGGGTATCGAGCAGGCGGGCGCGGGTGCCGGCCAGCTTCTGCTGCAGGTTTGCCGTGTAGGTGGCAATGCCGCTCATGCGCTGCATGCAGTTGAGCACCAGCCGCTCGGCCGTGAGGATGCTGCGCGCCGGCCCTTCTACCACAAAAGCGACGTCGCCGTGCTGCACGCGGGCTCCATCGTTCAGGCGCACTTCCACCTGCAGCGCCGCGTCCACCTCCGCGAAGATGAGCTGGGCCAGCTCTACGCCGGCCAGCACACCTTCGCCTTTTACCAGCAGATGCGCCCGGTTGCGGGCCGTAGCCGGAATAGCTGCCCGCGACGAATGGTCGCCGTCGCCGACGTCTTCGGCCAGGGCAGTGCGGATAAACGTGGTCAGAGCTTCGGGGGTGAGGTAGGAGGCGGTTTGCACGGTGCAAAAATAGAAAAGAAAAGGCCCCGACTTGCATCGGGGCCTGCGCAACTAAAAAGCCGACAGCGCTTTTTTATTCTTTCGTGAAGTCAATCGTGTCAATCAACTGCTTGCCCTGGGCGGGTTTTATCTTGATAAACACCCGGTACGTACCGCTTTTCCCCACATATTTGCCGATGGCGTACTGAATGCCGCCCTCCGAGGAACCCTGGTGAATGAACTCGAAGCTCGTGGGCGCGTTCTTGGCGAAGAAGTCTTTGAGCACGAACTCGGCCTGGGTGGCGCTGTAGCTTTGCTTGTCGCCATCGAAGCCCAGCTCTACGCTGGAGCCGAAGTGCTGCGCCACCCCACGCGAGGAACCGCTACGGATGGCCCCGCGCACGGCCCCGAAGGCGTCGCCCTGGGCCTGGGCGCCTACCACGGCGGCCAGCAACAGGCCAACCAGCAATAGCGTACGGAAAAAGGAAGTTTTCATATCTAACAGTGGAATGCCCGGCCGTAGGCCAAAATTATGCCAACCCCCTACAAGGAAGCAAATAATACCCGGCATTCTTCTTCACAGACAATACTAACAAAATCCCGGCGGTTCAGCACGTCCCACTATCTTTGCACCATGAATAAACAGGTACTGTTGGTAATTCTGGACGGGTGGGGCCTGGGCACTAACCCGGAAGTTTCGGCCATTGCAAAAGCACGCACGCCGTACGTTGATTCGTTGTTTCAGCGGTTTCCGCACAGTAAGCTCCAGGCCTCGGGCGAAGCAGTAGGCCTGCCGGATGGGCAGATGGGCAATTCCGAGGTGGGCCACATGAACATTGGAGCCGGCCGCGTGGTATACCAGGATCTGGTGCGCATCAACAAATCCATCCGGGAGCGGAAGCTGGGCTCCATGCCGGCTCTCACCAAAGCATTCGACTACGCTCGCACCAACGGTAAAAACGTGCACTACATCGGGCTGCTGTCGGATGGGGGCGTGCACTCCCATATAGAGCACCTGAAAGCCCTCTGCACCCTGGCCCACGACGCCGACGTGCACAACGTCTTTATCCACGCCTTCACCGACGGCCGCGACACCGACCCCAAGGGCGGCGTGAGCTACGTGAACGACCTGGAGCAGCACCTGCAGCGCGGGGCCAGCGGCAAAATTGCGTCCATTGTGGGGCGCTACTACGCCATGGACCGCGACAACCGCTGGGAGCGGGTAAAAGAAGCCTACGACTTGCTGGTGAACGGCAAGGGCACGCCTTCCCAGAACCTGATTCAGAGCATGCTCGACTCCTACAAGGCGGGCCTGACCGACGAATTCCTGAAGCCTATTGTGAAGGTGGGCGCCGATGGGCTGCCGCTGGCCACCATTCAGGAAGGCGACGTGGTGCTGTGCTTTAACTTCCGCACCGACCGGGGGCGCGAAATCACGCAGGCCCTCACCCAGCAGGATTTTCACGCCTTCAACATGCACCGGCTGAACCTGCACTACCTCACCATGACGAACTACGACGCCACATTTGTGGGCGTCACGCCGATTTTCGAGAAGGACAACCTCGACCAGACCCTGGGCGAAGTGCTGGCTGCCAACGGCAAAAAGCAGATTCGCATGGCTGAGACGGAAAAGTACCCGCACGTCACGTTCTTCTTCTCGGGTGGCCGTGAGGTAGAGTTTGCCGGCGAAACCCGCATCATGCGCGCCTCGCCCAAAGTGGCCACCTACGATCTGCAGCCTGAAATGAGTGCCTACGAGCTGCGCGACGCCCTGGTGCCAGAGCTGCAGGCCAGATCGGCCGACTTCATTGTGCTTAACTTCGCCAACCCCGACATGGTAGGCCACACCGGTGTGTTTGAGGCTGCCGTGAAGGCCGTGGAAACCGTGGACACCTGCACCCACGACGTAATTGAGGCCGCCCTGGCCAGCAACTACGCCTGCATCATCATTGCCGACCACGGTAACGCCGACATGATGGTGAACCCCGACGGCACACCCAACACGGCCCACACCACCAACCTGGTACCCTGCATCCTGGCCGACAACGACTACCGCGGCGCGCTGAACAATGGCAAGCTCGGCGACATCGCGCCCACGGTATTGCAGCTGATGGGCCTGCCGCAGCCGGAGGAAATGAGTGGCGTAAGCCTGCTCCAACCCCAAACCAGCCCGAATGCGTAAGACGTGGCTGCTGGGCTTGGCGTGGCTGGCCGCGGCGTGCAGCTCCGATACCGGAACTACGCCCGGCCAGCCCGCGCCCCGCTCCCGCTATTTTGCGCTGAACGCGTTTCTGGAAGACCAGGCCAAACAGCTCAACCAGCGGCAGCCCGGCGTTACCAAACAGGTGCGTCTGCGCACGGGCGGCGAGGAAACCACCCAGGTAAACCACTTGGACTGGAGCAAGGAGCTGCAGATTTTCCAGCAGGCCGATATCACCAAACCGGCGTTGCGCGGCGCGTATACCGTTGATTCTACCGTGGAAAACGGTCTGTTACGTCGCCGCTACCAGCGTCGGCCGGGCATTGAGCACCCAGTACGACAGCTCACCGTGTTGACCAGCGGCCCGCAGGTGGTAGCCGTGGAAGCCGTTATTACCCAGGACAACCCGCTGGTGTACTCTAGCAAAAAGCTGGAGCTGCACTGCCAGCAGGGCCAAGTGGCCAGCTACCGGGTAGATGGGGTGCAAAAGCTAGTCTTGTTCGACTCAGTACGGTACGCGGTGAGCAGCCGAGTGCAGTAGCTTCGTACTTAATCCACGTACGGCTCCACGTGTACCGCACTCAGGCGGCCCTGCTGGAACGTCACCGATACGTAGTTGGCCCGCTCGGTGTCCCCGATTCGGACCTTATCAATGGACTGGCGGCTGGCGCGGTGGGCCTTTTGCAGACGGCGCTTCAGGCGCTGGCCGTAGGCGGGCTGAAAGTTGGTAACGCTGGCATCCTGCAGCAGGTCTTTCTCCGGCGTGCGGTAAAACGCAAATACGTTTCCCTGGTGGCGCAGCACCACAATCGTATCGGTTTGCCCGGGCACGTGGCGGTTCTGGAAAGGCTTGCGGGCAGCTACGCGGGCCCCGGCTGCTACCAGTTGCTCCACCGTCAGCTCCTGCCCGAACGGGTCACCGGCCAGCGTATCGTTGGTGATGCGCAGGGTGCGGGTAGGCAGCGCCGTTGGGCCAGCATACACCTCCCGCCGGGCAACTGCTCGCTTGCTCCTGACTTCCTTGGCAACATCTTCCTCGGCCGGAGCTGCGCTGCACGCACTCAACAGCAACGCCGCGTAAAGGGCAGCGCTGAAAGCAGCTTTAGCAGACGAAAACAGAGCAGCAAACATGAGGCAAACCAGCAGATGGTTGTCTCTATACGCAAAACCGCTGCAGGCGGCCCACTGGAAACAAAGCATTTAGCCGCACCAGAGCCTTCAGCGGCGCTATGTCCGAGCTATTTCTCCCATCAAGGTAGCCACCAGCCAGCGGCGGCCGCCGTGGTTGCGGTGCTCCCCCAGGTAAATGCCCTGCCAGGTGCCTAGCGCCAACTCGCCCCGGCTGATGGGTACGCTCACGGCATGGCCCAACAGGCTGGCTTTGAGGTGGGCCGGCATATCATCGGGGCCTTCCTGGGTGTGCTGGAAGTACGGCGCGTTTTCGGGCACCACGCGGTTGAAGAAAGCCTCGAAGTCGTGACGCACGGTGGGGTCGGCGTTTTCGTTGATGCTCAGGCTGGCGGAGGTATGCTGGATAAAGAAGTGCGCGGTGCCCACCTGCAGCTGTTCCAGCTCGGGTAGCTCGGCCACCAGCAGATCGGTAATCAGATGAAAGCCCCGGCGCACGGCCGGCAGGCGCAGGCGTTTCTGAATGAACACCATCGGGCTTACGGGTTTTTCCGCTCGTAGGCCCCCAGGTCGGGCGTGGCCGGGTCACGGGTCAGGCGGAGCAGGTCGTATTCCAGGCCGGGCAGCGGCACGGCTTTGTTGCCGGCCGGGGAAAGCGTGTCGAGGCGGAAATCGAACTTATCGGCCGTGCTGTTCAGGTACGTTTTCCTGAACTTGGGGTCCTGATTAAGGACGTTGCCGCCGTTGCCGAAGCCGGGCTTGGTGGCGCTGCTGGCCGTTGCAGTGTACTCCTTGGTGCGCAGCAGGCTGTTCGTAACGCTGATATTGCCCAGGTACCGCTCGGCATTTTCGAAGTATAGCTCATCCTCGAACGAGCCCCACACAATGCTGTTGCGCACCGTTACCTCAGGGCTCACGCGGCGCGGCGGCGCCTTCACCGGCAGCTCATCGGAGAAAGTGAGCGAGGAAGTTTCGCGGCGATTGAACTGGGGCGTATAGTTGGCCACGGTGCAATAGTTAAGCACGTAGCGCCCGCCCTGGAAGCCCGCTACCGCAAACTCCCCGCAGTTGGTAAATAGAGAGTTGTTCACCGTCACGTCGCCGGAAAAGCTGAGGATGCCGCCGCCGAACGGGGCCGTGGTGCTGCCAAACTGCAAAGCCGCCGCCGAAATGTTCTTAATGATGCTGTTTTCGACCAGCACTGCCGGGCGCGGCGCCACGTTGTCGAGGTTCAGGACCACCAGCCCGAAAGCGGCGTTCTTGATTTCGGCGTAGCGCACTACGTTGTCGTGGCTGCTGGCGTCGAGCTGAATGCCGGCCCACTGGCCCGGAATGTCGTTGTAGAACGGCTCCAGACGGTCGGCCTGAAAGCGCACGAACCGTGGGTCGTCGGGCTTCATTTCGGCCGAAGGCTGCAAATCGGGGTTGATGCGCAGCTGCCCGCGCACTACCAGGGCCGCGCCGGCGTGGCTGTACACGCGCGTGCCGGTTTCAATGGTCAGGCGGCAGTTCTTGTCTACCAGCGCGTAGCCGTAGATGACGTGGGGCTTGTCGTTGCGCCACACCTCGTCGCACTTCAGGGTTTCTTCGGCGTGGAAGTAGGCGTTCTGCCCGTAGGCTACCAACTTTACCTGCTGCTCGTTGCCATTGGTAAGAAACTGCAGCTCGTCTTCCACCAGAAAGGGCTTGTCCTTGGCTACCTGGCCCAGCACGGCTTTCACCAGGATCTGCACGCTGTCTTTCCCCTTGATTTCCAATCCGTCTGCCGTTGGCTGGTCGTCGCCGTTGATGATGAGCGAGTAGGTGCCGGGGGCTTTGCCGGCCAGCCGCAGCTGCTCCACCCGCACGGCCCGGGCATTGCGGTTATACACCCACAGCCGCTTGGATACGGTGCCCACCTGCGTGAATACGGTGTCAAACAGCACCGTATCCGTCGAAAACTCCAGCTTGGCGTTGCGGTCCGTAGTCAGCAGATCCTCCTTGGGCTCACAGCCGGGCAGCAGCGTGGCCGCCGCCGAGAAAATCAGGAGAAGAGGCAGGAGAAAGCGCATAAAAGAAACCCGTATAAAAAACGTCATGCTGAGCGTAGCCGAAGCATCTTGCTAGTTTAGTAACTCATATTTACCACACTAGCGAGATGCTTCGGCTACGCTCAGCATGACCAACGTGCCGAAGCTAATAGTTAGTGCGACTAGCCTACACCTTCCTGCAGACGCTCGGCGCTTTCGGCCAGGCGCAGCTGCTCCACAAACTCGTCGATGTTGCCTTCCATCACGCTGGCCAGGTTGTACACCGTGAAGCCGATGCGGTGGTCGGTTACGCGGCCCTGGGGGTAGTTGTAGGTGCGGATTTTGTCGGACCGGTCGCCGCCGCCAATCATGCTCTTGCGCTGGGCGCCTTCAGCTTCGTTTTTCTTGGCCAGCTCAATCTCATAAATCCGCGAGCGAAGCACCTGTAGGGCCTTGTCGAAGTTTTTAAGCTGGGACTTCTGGTCCTGGCACTGGGCCACCAGGCCGGTGGGCAAGTGGGTGAGGCGCACGGCCGAGTACGTGGTGTTTACCGACTGCCCGCCGGGGCCCGACGACATAAACAGGTCCTTGCGCACGTCGTTCATGTCGATCTGCACGTCCAGCTCCTCGGCTTCCGGCATCACCACGATGGAGGCTACCGAAGTGTGGATGCGGCCCTGGGTTTCGGTGGCCGGCACACGCTGCACGCGGTGCACGCCCGACTCAAACTTGAGCTTGCCGTACACGTCCTCGCCCTTCACGGCCAGGATAATTTCCTTGTAGCCCCCGCTGGTGCCTTCGGTGGCGTCAATCAAGTCCATTTTCAGGCCGTTGCGCTCGGCGTAGCGCATGTACATGCGCTGCAGGTCGCCGGCGAAGATGGCGGCCTCGTCGCCCCCGGCCCCGGCCCGGATTTCCATGATGACGTCCTTGCTGTCGTTGGGGTCTTTGGGAATCAGCAGCTCCTTGATGTAGGTTTCCAGGCGTTCCTGCTCGGGGTAGAGCGTTTCCAGCTCGTCCTTGGCCATCTGGCGAAAGTCCTCGTCCTTTTCGGTGGAAATGACCTCCTTGGCGTTGTCGATGTTGGCCAGCACGTTCTGGTAGGCCTTGTACTCGGTCACGATTTTGCCCAGGTCCTTGTATTCTTTATTGAGGGCCTTGAAGCGCTTCATGTCGCTCATGGCGTCGGGCTGGGTGAGCTGCTCGCTCACGTCCTCAAAGCGCCGTTGAATGGCCTCCAGTTTATCTAGCATCTCTCTTCTGAAAATGTATTGGGAGTGCAAAGGTACGCAAACGCCGCCGACGATATATACTCCGAAAAACCTGAGCGCTAAGCCGCTGCCCGTTGCCCGATGTGGACCTTGCCAGCCAAAAAAATCTACTGTTGTCTTCTAGCCATAGTAATCCGGGCTGCGGGGTTGTTCCAGGCGGACGAACCCGGTTAGTTTGCCGAATAGCTGATAATCAGCTGAAACACCAAAAAAGCTATGCAGATAAAATCCGCTTCAGGCCACTAATTGACGCCAGAAACCAGGCGGTAGAAATCGTAGATAATTTTATACGAAAGCCTTTGCGGTGTAGAAAAGGTTTCTACTTTGCGGCCATCAACCCCGCATTCATGGCCCCGCTTCGTGCTATTCAGGCTTTCTTCCACGCACGGCCAATCTTCACGATTGGCACCGGGACAACTGTGATTACAACCCGCTAGCGGGCCGCGGAATCCTCTTTCACCCTTGATTCGCCGCCCGCCTCGCCGGTAAGCCCCGCCCCAGGAGCTGCCGCCGCGAAGCGGGTTTTTTCTTGTCCATTATGAAGCCAGAGGCTATGCAGGTTTTGAAATTCGGGGGCTCGTCGGTGGCGACGGCCGCCAACATCGGGCGGGTGCTGGACCTCGCCGAGGCCGCTGCCCGGCAGCAGCCCACGGTGGTAGTGGTATCGGCGCTGGGCGGCGTAACGGATGCCCTGATTGCGGCCGGCCGCCGCGCCGCCGCGGCCGATGCCGGCTACCGCGAGCAGCTGCAGGAGCTGGAGCAGCGCCACCTGGCCGTGGTGCGCGAACTGCTGCCCATCACGGGCCAAAGCGCCGTGCTCAGTGCCGTCAAAACCCACTGCAACGAGCTGGAAAGCATCTGCGACGGAATTTTTGCCCTGGGTGAGCTGTCCAACCGCAGCCTCGATAAGCTGGTGAGCTACGGGGAGCTGCTCTCCTCTAAGATAGTAGCGGCGGGCCTGGCAGCTCGGGGCGCGGCGCATCAGTGGCTCGACAGCCGGCAGCTTATCCGTACCGACACGAAATATGGCCACGCCACCGTGGACTTCGGTGCCACCAACGCCCGCATTCAGGCGGCCGTGCAGGAGGCCGGTGCGCCGCTGTATGTGGCGCCCGGCTTTGTGGCCTCAGCCCCCGATGGCAGCACCACCACCCTGGGCCGCGGCGGCTCCGACTATACCGCTGCCATTTTTGCCGGCGCACTGGACGCCACGCAGCTCGAAATCTGGACCGACGTGAGCGGCATGATGACAGCCGACCCGCGCCTGGTGCGCGCTGCCCGCACCATCCCGCGCATCTCCTACCAGGAGGCTATGGAACTCTCCCACTTCGGGGCCAAGGTGCTGTATCCGCCCACCATTCAGCCGGTGATGCGCTCGGGAATTCCGCTCTGGATCAAGAACACCTTCGCGCCCGAGGATGCGGGCACGCTGGTGGAAGTGGCCTCGCCGGCCAACCATGCCTTTGTGCGGGGCCTGTCGAGCATTGGGCCGGTGGCTTTGCTGCGGCTCGAAGGCAGCGGCATGGTGGGCATTCCGGGTTTTTCGCGGCGGCTGTTTGCGGCCCTGGCCCGGGAAGAAGTCAACGTTATTCTCATCACCCAAAGCTCCTCCGAGCACTCCATCTGCGTGGCCGTGAGTGCGCCCGAGGCGGCCCGTGCCCAGCAGGCAGCCAACGAGGAATTTGCCCCAGAAATCCAGGCCGGCCGCCTCGACCCGCTTGACCGGGAAGATGACTTGGCCATTGTGGCACTGGTGGGCGAGCAAATGAAAAACCACCCCGGCATCAGTGGGCGCATGTTTGGGGCGCTGGGCCAGAACGGGGTGAATATCCGGGCCATTGCCCAAGGCTCCTCGGAGAAGAACATTTCCACCGTAATTCGCCAGCAGGACGTGCGCAAGGCCATCAACGTGCTGCACGAAACCTTCTTTGAGGCCACCACGCGCCAAGTGAACGTGGTGGTGACGGGCGTGGGCAACGTGGGCCGCAAGCTGCTGGAGCAGCTCAGCCGGCAGCAAGCTTGGCTGCGCGAAAAGCTGCGCCTGAACCTGCGCGTAGTGGGTCTGGCTACCAGCAAGCAGTTTGTGCTCGACGAGGAAGGCATCGACCTCAGCAGCTGGCAGGCCGCCCTGGAAGCCGGGCAGCCGCTGGATCTGTCGAAGCTTACCGAGCAGTTGCTGGCCCTGAACCTGCGCAACACGGTGTTCGTGGACGTGACGGCCAGCGCCGACGTGGCCCAGGTGTACGCCGGGCTGCTGGCAAAAAGCGTGGCTGTGGTAGCCTGCAACAAGGTGGCAGCCTCCTCAGAGTACCAGAACTACGCCCGCCTGAAGTCCCTGGCCCAGGAGTTCAACACCCATTTCCTGTTTGAAACCAACGTGGGCGCGGGTTTGCCCATCATCGGCACCCTGGGCGACCTGCTGCGCAGCGGCGACGAGGTGCAGCGGATGCAGGCCGTGCTGTCAGGCACGCTCAACTTCGTGTTCAATAACTACGACGGCACGCGGCCCTTCGCTGAGGTAGTGCGCCAGGCCCAGGACGAAGGCTACACCGAGCCCGACCCGCGCCTCGACCTGACGGGCGTAGACGTGGCCCGCAAAATCCTGATTCTGGCCCGCGAGGCCGGCCACCCGCTGGAAATGAGCGACGTAGAAAATGAGTCTTTCCTGCCGGCTTCCTGCCTGGAAGGCGACGTGCCCGCGTTCTACGAGCAGCTGGCCGTGCACGAGCCCCACTTCCGGGGGCTGTACGACGCGGCGGCGGCCGAAGGCAAAAAGCTGCGTTTTGTAGCCAGCTTTGCCGATGGACAAGCCCGCGTGGGCCTCCAGGCAGTAGCGCCCAGCCACGATTTATACTCGCTCCAGGGCAAGGACAACGCCGTGCTTTTCTACACCAACCGCTACGTGGAGCAGCCCCTCGTCATCAAGGGTGCCGGCGCCGGTGCCGAAGTAACCGCTTCGGGCGTGTTTGCCGACGTACTACGGGCGGTGCAGAGCTAGAGCATGCTTGGGAATTGTCATGCTGAGCGAAGCCGAAGCATCTCTACCGCTTCGTTGAATTACTACCGCAACGAAGCGGTAGAGATGCTTCGGCTTCGCTCAGCATGACGAAAACGACATTTTTGTAAGCTCCCAAACACGCTGTTTCAGAGTTGCTATATGCCTTTCTCTCCTGATACCGTCTGCGTGCATGCTCCCGCCACTGTGGCCAACATGGTGTGCGGGTTCGATGTGCTGGGGTTTTCCCTGGCTGCCCCCAACGACGTGATGCACCTGCGCCTGCTGGAGGAGCCCGGCGTGGTCATCATCAACGAAGATGACTTCGGCTTGCCCACCGAGCCCACCCGCAACGTAGCGGGGGCCGCGCTGCTGGCTATGTTGCGGGCCGTACCGGAAGTGCCCGGCGTAGAAGTACGCATCCGCAAGGCCATCCGGCCGGGCAGTGGCATTGGCAGCAGCGCCGCCAGCGCGGCCGGGGCAGTGGTGGGCTTGAACCAGCTGTTGGGCAACCGGTTCAGCAAGCCGGAGCTGGTAGATTTTGCCATGTACGGGGAGGAAGTAGCTTCCGGCGTGCGCCACGCCGACAACATTGCGCCGGGCATCTACGGGGGCGTGACGCTGATCCGGGCCACCACGCCTACGCCCGACGTGGTACCGCTCGACGCCCCGCCGCTGTTCGTGACGGTAGTACACCCGCAGATTGAGGTGAAGACCTCCGACGCCCGCCAGATTCTCAAGCGGCAGGTGAGCCTGCAGGACGCCATCCGGCAGTGGGGCAACGTGGGCGGGCTGGTGGCCGGCCTGCTCAAGCACGACTACGCCCTTATCGGCCGCTCCCTCGAAGACGTGATTGTGGAGCCCGTGCGTAGCATCCTCATTCCGGGCTTCCGGGAAGTGAAAGACGGCGGCCGCGCCGTGGGGGCGCTGGGTGGGGGGTATTTCCGGCTCGGGCCCGTCTCTCTTTATGCTCAGCCAGGACGAAGCCACCGCCCGCGCCGTGGAAACTGTGATGCGCGAAACCTACCAGCGCCTGGGCTTGGAGCACCACGTCTACCTGACCACCATCAACCCACTGGGCTGCCAGGTGGTGGAGAATTCATGAACTCACTAATTCTTTCTCCTTCATCCTGAGCGGCACGCAGGACATTGTCACGGCAGAACAGCTCTGCGCAAACCTCTGTGTCTTCTGCGGGCTAAAGAAGGTGTCCGCCTGACATCGTTCAGTTGTCATAAGGTCCTTCGCGCTGCTCAGGATGAAGGAGAACAAACAAATAAAAACAACCTCAACCCGCATGCGCTACTACAGCCTCAACCGCCAGTCGGAAACCGTGGATTTCCGGGCGGCCACCATTGCCGGGCAGGCACCCGACGGCGGCCTGTACTTCCCCGAAACCATTCCGCGCTTCCCGGCCGGCTTCGTAGAGCAGCTTCCTAACCTGGAACCGGCCGAAGTAGCCTACATGGTGCTGGCTCCCTACGTAGGCGAGGCCATTCCGGAGGCGGAGCTGCGCCGCATCTGCGCCGAGACGGTGAACTTCCCGTTTCCGCTGGTGCCGGTGGCGGAGCGTATCAGCGCGCTGGAGCTATTCCATGGCCCTACGCTGGCATTCAAGGACGTGGGTGCCCGGTTTATGAGCCGCTGTCTGGGCTATTTTTCCCGCAATGAAACCCAGCCCGTAACGGTGCTGGTGGCTACTTCCGGCGACACGGGCGGGGCCGTAGCCAGCGGGTTTCTGGGGGTGCCGGGGGTGGAAGTCGTTATCCTTTACCCCTCGGGCCGCGTGAGCCCGGTGCAGGAGCAGCAGCTCACGGCCCTGGGCCAGAACGTAACGGCCCTGGAGGTGCGCGGCAACTTCGACGACTGCCAGCGCCTGGTGAAGCACGCCTTCCGCGACCAGGAGCTGATGAGCCAGCGCCGCTTCACCTCGGCCAATTCCATCAACGTGGCCCGCTGGCTGCCCCAGCAGGTGTACTACTGCTACGCGGTGGCCCAGGCGCTGGCCCAGACCAACGAGCCGCCCGTGGTGGCCGTACCGAGCGGCAACTTCGGCAACCTGTGTGCCGGCCTGCTGGCTTACGTGTCGGGGCTGCCGGTGGGGCACTTTGTGGCGGCCTGCAACGCCAACGCTGTAGTGCCGGCCTACCTCACCTCGGGCCAGTATGCGGCGCGGCCGGCCGTGGCTACGCTTTCCAACGCTATGGACGTGGGTGACCCCAGCAACTTCGGCCGTATTCTGGAAATGTTCCGCCACGAGTACCCAGCTATCCGGGAGTTGCTGAGCGGGTATTCGGTGACGGATCAGGAAACGACGGCCACCATCCGGCGGGTGCACCAGCAAACGGGCTACGTGCTCGACCCGCACGGGGCCGTGGCGTACTTTGCCCTGGAGCACTACCTGCGCCGCCACCCCGAAACCCACGGCCTGCTGCTGGAAACCGCCCACCCCGTCAAGTTTCCGGAAGCCGTGGAAGCAGCCACGGGCCAGACCGTGCCGGTGCCTGCCGAGTTGCAAAGCCTGATGCAGCAGCCCAAGCAAAGCATTCTGCTGGAACCTGAGTACGAGGCGCTGCGGGCATTTCTGGAAAGGTAGTTTCGTTTGTCATCCTGAGTGAAGCGAAGGAACTTCCTCTGCCTAAGTGATGAAGTCAAGGCTGCGGAGCAAATCTTGTTCTCCTGCAAGAGCCACTGGCATTTAATAAACTTTGCCGCTCATCAGAGGCAGTTCCTTCGCTTCACTCAGGATGACAGAAGGCAAGGCTGGTATGAGTTGTAAATGACCGCTAAAGCAAAGTAATAACCCTGCTTGTCGTCATTACCTTACCTTTGGGAAGACAGTCGGCCGCTTTCCGCCGCCGGCGCCTCACTTATCTGCCCATGCGTTTTATTTTCTGTGCGGCCCTGGCTATCAGCCTGCTTACGGGCTGCCGGCCCGACCAGATTGAGCACCTGCGCAACACCAAGGAGCTGGCCATTGAGGCCGAAAACTGGCAGGTGAAGCGCATTCTGCCCAAAGACCTGCTGCGCGCCACCCGCTGGGCTGGTGACTCGCTCACAAGCCATGCCGACCGGGAGCTGCGTCGCGTGCTGGCCGAAAAGCTGCAGGCGGGCGGCGTTGCGGCGGCCCTGCCCTACTGCCGCCCCGAAACCTACGCCTCCATCGATTCGCTGGCGCGGGTGCTGGAGGCCGCGCCGCGCCGCGTGAGCAGCCGCCCCCGCAACCCCGGCAACCGGGCTACCCTGTCCGCCGCTGAGCTCACTCCTGATACCCTGCGCACCGTGCGCCGCCCCTCGGCGGAAGTGTTTTTCTACCAGCGCCCCATTGTGCTCAGCGACGCCCAGTGCCTGCGCTGCCACGGCACCCCGGGCACTGATATAGCCGCCGCCGACTACGCCCTGCTCCAAAAGCAGTACCCCCAGGACCAGGCCACCGGCTACAAGCTGGGCCAGGTAATGGGCGCCTGGCAAGTGCAGTTTCGGCGGGCGGGTGTGGCTGAGTTCTACACCATGAAAACCCGCAAAATCATGAAGCGGCGCAAGCTGTTTTAGCGTGAGTGGGGAGTGAGCAAAAAGACCGTCATGCTTCATCTGGCGCCCGCGAAGTCGAAGCATCTCGCTAGTATGGTAAAATCATTTACCACTACAACATAAGCACGCAAGATGCCTCGGCTGCGCTCGGCATGACGTTCATATGTACCCTTCTGATATCTCCTTTCACCCCCGTCTCATCCAACCGCCCGCATGGCCCTGCCTACCTACCACCCGCGCATCAAAATCTGCTGTATCAGCACCCCGCAGGAGCTGGCGCTGGCCGTAGCCGCCGGGGCCGACGCGCTGGGGCTGGTGGCCCGCATGCCTTCCGGCCCCGGCATCCTGCCCGACGACCAGGTGCGCCGCCTGGCCGAGCTGACGCCGCCCGCGGTGGGTTCCTTTTTGCTTACCAGCGAAACCGATACCTCGGCCATCATTGCGCACCAGTGCCGCACGGGCACATCTACCTTGCAGATTGTAGACCGCCTCAGCACCGGCTCTTACCAGGATTTGCGCACTGCCCTGCCGGGCATTCAGCTGGTGCAGGTGATTCACGTGGTGGACGAGCGGGCCGAGGAGGAAGCGCACCGCGTAGCCCCGCACGTGAATGCCATTCTGCTGGACAGTGGCAACCCCGGCCTGGCCGTGAAAGAGCTGGGGGGCACCGGCCGCACCCACAACTGGGCTATTAGTCGCCGCATCCGCGACGGGCTAAATATGCCGGTGTTCCTGGCCGGTGGTCTCAACCCCGACAACGTGCAGGAGGCCCTGGCCACCGTGCGCCCCTTCGGCGTGGACGTGTGCAGTGGCATCCGCACCAACGGCCACCTCGACCCTGTCAAGCTTCGCCGCTTCGTACAAGCGGTGCGGTCGTTTGAAGGCTAGAAAACAATGACAAAGCTAAAACTCCCCTCCTTGATTTAAAGTAAGAGCCCCGAAGGGTGGGGTGGTAAATACTATCAGAACAATTACCAGGTCCAACGCTCTGGCTCTGGCCTGACCACCCCGGCCTGCGGCCACTACTCTAAGATAAGGAGGGGAACTGACCGGCTTGTGGCTATTGACGCCCAACCTTCCGCCGGGTTTCTCAGTTTGGGCAGGTATGACTGCTGCTTCCGAAAAACCCATCATCATTATTGGCGCCGGCATGGCAGGCCTTACTTGTGCCAACTACCTGCACCGCGCCGGCCGCCCCGTGCTGGTGCTGGAGGCCGCCGATGCCGTGGGGGGGCCGCGTGCGCACTGACGTAACACCCGAGGGATTCCGCCTCGACCGTGGCTTCCAGGTGCTGCTCACGCGCTACCCCGAGGTGCAGCGCCTGATGGATTATGGCGCCCTGAACCTGAAGCCCTTCCGGCAGGGCGCCATTATTCGCCTGCCCGATGGCGAACAGACTACCCTGCTAAACCCTTTGCGCCAGCCTGCGGCGGCTTTTACGGCCCTGGCCTCGGCAGTGGGTACGCTGCCCGATAAGCTGCGCATTGTAAGCCTGGCCCGGCACGTGACCCAGCATACCCCGCAGGAGCTGCTGAACCGGCCCGACCTCAACGCCACCGATACGCTGCGCTTCCTGCACCACTATGGCTGGAGCGAGCAGATGATTACCTCGTTTTTCCGGCCATTTTTCGGGGGCGTATTCCTGGACCGCGACCTGCGCACGGCAGCCAATTTCTTTGAGTTCGTGTTTCAGCAGTTTGCCGAGGGCGAGGCCGTGGTACCTGCTCTGGGAATGCAGCAGATTCCCGAGCAGCTGGCGGCCCGTCTGCCGGCCGGCACCGTGCGCCTGAACTCGCCCGTGGAAGCCATTGATGGCACCACCGTGCGCCTCTGGACCGACCAGACGCTGGAGGCTGCCGCTGTGGTAGTGGCCGTGGATGGGGAAGCCGCCCGCAAGCTGCTGCCCCGGCAGCCCGCCGCCGAAACCGGCTGGAACCAGACCACCTGCACCTATTTTGCCGCGCCCGCCGCGTTGCCCTCCCGCCACGACCGGCTGCTGCGCCTGAACGCCGCCCCCGACGCCCTGGCCCACAACGTAGCCTTTCCGGCCGAAGTAAGTGCCGACTATGCACCCACGGGCCAGCGGCTGGTATCGGTGAGCACGCATGGGCCGCACGGCCTGAGCGAGGCCGACCTCACGGCCCGGCTTCGCCCGGAGCTAACAGAGTGGTTTGGGCCCGACGCCACCCGCTGGCAGCATCTGCGCACCTACACGCTGCCGCAGGCCCTGCCCGCGTACCCGGCCGGCCAGCCCGCTCACCAGCCCCTGCGCCTTACCGACCACCTCTACCGCTGTGGCGACTACACCGCTTACCCCTCGCTGAACGCGGCCATGCAAACCGGCCGCGAGGTGGCGGAGCAGCTGTTAGCGAATTAATACCACCGAATGGTCTACTGGCTTTAACTGCTTAGGCCCCAAAGGCGGCACCTGCTGGCATCTTCTTTATCGAGCCACAAATTCCTCCCACCGGGGCCACCACTCCGGCCGCTCCGGCAGCCGCAGCTTCGCGCCCTCAAACTGCAGCAAGCCGTGCCCGGCGCCGCCCAGCTCCCGGAAGGACGAGGCGACCCGCACGCGGTAATCGTGGTCGATACGGAGGAGGTGGCGGTCGAAGGCGCGGTGCAGGGTGGGCGTGAGAGCCAGGCCGTTGCCGATGGTATCGTCGTGGCTCAAGGCCCAGGGCACGATGTGGCAGGCATCGAGCAAAGGCGCTAAGGCGCTGGTACCGGTGCTAATCAGCTGCAGGCCCGAAATGGCGCAGGTATAGTCGTACACGCGCAGCACTTCCCGCTTGAACACGGCACTGCGTACGGCCGCTTCTACTTCGTCGGCAAGGTTCAGGTGCGTTTGGTACACGGCGGCCGGCTCTTCCAGCATCTGGCGGCCCAGGTCTTGCAGGACCCTGGAACCGGCGCTGGGACGGTAGCGGAAGCGGGTTTGCGGAAAGTAGTGGTCCAGCAGGGCTTCGCGAAACAACTGGCGGTTAGCTGCATCCTGGAGCAGCAACCATAGGGGTAAGTCGAGGGCCGCGTAGGCTACCACCTGGCGCAAATGGCCCAGACTGCGCGGCGAGCCGGAAGCGGTGAGCTGTAGAGGCAGGCCCGCGTGGGTGCGCAGGTGCCAGAACGTCTCGCCCGTGAGGTGGTAGAACGGCAGGGCGAAGTTGTTGGCCTGAAACCGTCCGGAAACGCTCAGGTCGCGGCAGTTGCTCTGAAACGCGGCCAGCAGCTCCGGCGTGATAACAACCTGATTATCCTGCACCGCACCGTCTTCAATACCTTCGAGCATGGCCAGCAGCAGGGCTGGTTTATAGGGTGCTTCCTCCCCGCCCGAGCGGCTGGTGCGGAGCTTGCGGAAACGAAGAAGGTAGTGAGGCAGATCAGTCATGCGCAGACACAAGGTAAGCGCTGCTTTGATCTTGCCAACGGCCCGCTACTTCCATCTGCTGCCTGCGCTCTACCTGACTTGCCTACCCAATAGCCCGGCTTTACTGCCTGGGGTGGGCGCGGTTGCCCCGCTGCGCATCGTAGCCCGCGGCTGGGTCAGGAAAGAAGGCAAACCAGACAATGATCAGCACCAGAAGGGCGCCAGCCAGCACGCCCAGCGTGGCTCCGCTCCGCAGCAGCGTGTAGGAGCTGATCACTGAAACGCCCCAGATGCGCAGTACGCCCAGGGTAGCCAGGGCCAGGCAAAGCAGCACAATGGCCGCACCAATCAGCTTTTTCACGGGAAAAATCGGGGTTATAGCTGGTCGAGCCAGACTTTCTTTTTGGCGTCAAATTCGTCCTGGGTGATGATGCCCTCGGTGAGCAGCAGCTTAAGTTTCTGGAGCTGCTGCACCGGATCGGCGCCGGCCGGGGCGCTGGTGGCTTCCTGCTTTTCGGTGGCAAACACCCGGCCCAGCTCGGCCCCGGCCCCCAGCTGCAGGCCTGCCCCCGCCAGGCCGCTTTCGTTGCGGGCGGCATCGCGCAGGGCTTTCAGCTTTTCCAGCTCAGCATAGCCCAGGCCTCCGGCTGCAGCAGCCTGGGTGTCAGCCGTCACGTCGGAAATGCGGCCGATGCGCTGCTGGGTGGCTTTGTCGAACACGGTGCCGTTGATGCGGAAGTCCGTCAGCGCGCAGCCGAGGCGGGCAAACTCGGGAGCCAGCAGGTCGTGCAAAGCAGCCGACAGCGGCCCAAGTTGAGCGTCAATCTGCTGGTAGGAAAACTGCGCGCCGGCCAGCGTGGTAGCCAGCACCGGCGGAATCCGGCTTTGCAGCAGCGTCTTGGCCTGCTGCACGGTATAGTGGTTTTGCTGCCCGGCTATTCCGGCGAAGAACAGCGCGCCGTCGTCGAGGCGGAAAGAGAAAGTACCGTTGGCCCCCAGCTCCACCGGAATCTGGTACACCGGGTCAAGGTACTTAAGCGGCATAGCCGTACCCCAGCCCTGGCTCACGTTTTCGGCGCGACGGAAAAAGTACACCTTCACCTTATGCTCGCTCTCAAAGGCTGTGCGCAGCTTGGTGAGGGTGGTCAGGAAAGGCATATTCTCGGTATCCAGGTTGTAGATACCCTCAGTGGTGAGCACGTCGGCCACGCGGCCCTCGTACACCAGCAGGGCGCCCTGGCCGGGCCCGATGATAAGCTTGCTGGCGTTCTTGAGCTCATCGTGCTCCGAGGGAAATTTATGAATCAGTACGCCCGGCTCCGGGTTGGCCCACTGGATGACGGACGCCAGCTGGTTGCGAAAAAAGCTAAAAGCCATGATTACGGGAGTTCAGAGGGTTTGCTCAGCTGCCCGCTCAGGCTGATGGTATAGGTTTGGTCGCCGTCGTGCAGGGCAAAGCCGGCGGGGTAGCGGACGGCTTCTTCGGGACTGGCGCCCGCGGCCAGGGGCTGGGTGAAAATGATGGCACCCGTGCGGGCATTCAGACACTGGACCGATACCAGGGCACTGGGCGAGGCCGTGGGCTTAAACGCAATCAGCACGTACTCCTCATCCGAAGCCAGGTGCCGCGGCTCGAAGTACAGGCGGCCCGGGGTGAAGTCGGCGTAAGACAGGATACGGGCCTCCTTCAGCTCGTAGGGCGTGATAAGCCGCTTCACGTGGGGGTCGGCATCGGTGAAGATGCCCGAGCCGCCGTAGTCGTCGCTCCACTCGAAGTGGGGCAGGTCCCTGGCCCCGCCACCATTGTCGCGGTACTGGTACTTGATAAGCTGGATTTTGTCTTCGGGGTAGGTAGTGCTTTTGCGGCTGAAGATGAAGCCTGTCTTGATGGGGCTCTTCGGCCGGAGGGTATTGAAGCCGTGGCGGGCGTCGTAGAAGTCATCCTTGCTATAGACGGTCCGGATCAGCGGAAAGTACATCAGGTTGCGGCCGTCGTTGGTGAACAGGGTGAAGTAGTCGCCGTAGTCATCGTCGCCCCCTTCCACGGTGGCAATACCGCTGGCCAGCTCCTGCTGCCCCTGAAACAGCGCCTTGGTTACGTCCCGGATAGCGTAGGTGGCCTTATCCACCCGGAACACGGCCGTTTTGTTGGCCACGATGTACAGGTCGCCGTTGGAAAAGTGCTTGAGGTCGAAGTCGGGCGAAGACGTGCCGGGCGGAACCGGTAAGGCTACGCTCTTCAGCACCGCACCGGTAGTGGCGTCCACAAAGTTGGCGTAGCTGCTGTCGGGCGTTACGCGCTGGTAGCTGCGGGTACCTACCTGGAACAGCACCGGTTGTCGGGTAGGCGCTACATACAGGCGCGCCTCGCGGCTGCTGAAGGTGTACTTTTTGGTATCCTCCTCGTCGTCGGCGCCAGCTACCACCGAATAGTTGACCGTTACCGGCTGGGGCACATCGGCCCGAAACAGCTGTCGTACCCCCATTACCAGCAGCAGGGCTACCACGGCAATAATGCCTACCAGCACCCACGAGGGTGACTTGGGCGCGACCGGTGGCGGCGCGTGCTGGCGCACGGTGTAGTTCACGTTGATATCGTCGTTGTCGAGAAAGTATTCCGTGCTGCAGTTCTCGCACCGAAACACGTCGGGGCGCACGGCTACTTTTTGCGTGCTGCCGCACTTGGGGCACTCAATTGCTTTTATTGCTTTGGCCATATGTCAGGAGTGCGGAGCGGGACGCTGCCACCGGAGCAAGCCGGCTGGTAATAGTGTACGAGGCCTAAGCCCAACCGTTAGCAGATGGAAGCCCGGGAACTGCAATATCGTGCTTGGCAGACCTTGAGGGGTGGCATACCAGCCCCCAGCCCGTACTTTCGCAGGGTATGAGAGCCTTCGTGTTTGCGCTGCTGGCTGGCCTGGCTGCTTTTCCGGCTTATGCCCAGCGGCTCGCCCCCACCATTCCGGCTTCCGGCCGCACCGCAGCGGCTTTCGTTCCGGCCGGCTACGCCTTGCTGCCCGAGGGCCGCGCCACCGGCGACCTGAACCAGGACGGCCGCCCCGATGTGGCCCTGGTGCTGCGACCTTTAGCGGAAAACCGGCCTTACTACGATTCGGAAACCATGCCCGGACGAATCCTGCTGGTGTTGTTTGCGACGGCGCGGGGCTACATGCTGGCCGAGCAAGCCAACCAGGTAATGCTGTGCAAAAACTGTGGCGGCCAGTACGGCGACCCTTTCGCGGGCTTGACTATCCGAAAGGGCGTGCTTGTTGTAAACCACTACGGCGGCAGCAGCTGGCGCTGGGGCGTATCGAGCAAGTTTCGCTACCAGCAGCGAGGCTTTTACCTGATTGGCGAAACCACTACCCTCGGCCGCAGCTCCGGCGACTGCGAAAACGTGGCCGGTTCGCCCGGCGGTGAGTACCACGATATCAACTTTGTGACCGGGGCTTACGAGGTGCGCAAAATCTCGGAAACCTGCCAGGTACTCGTGCATCAGCGCGGAAAGCGGAAGCCCGCTCCGTTGCGCCGCCTGGCAAATTACACGCCCGAGACGTAGCCTGTGCCGGCGTTGAGCGTTCTACTACATGTCAATACCCCGTAGGCTTTCTACCGCCGAGCTACTACCTTCCGGCTTCGGGCTCCGGCCGCCCGACGCTGAAACGACTTCTTACCAATGCACGATACCGCGCTGCACGAAACGATACTGCTGGTGCTGGGTTTGCTGTTTGCCATGCTGCTGCTCGTGATGCTGAGCCAGAAGCTGCGCATCTCCTACCCCATCTTTCTGGTGCTGGCCGGGCTGGCACTCAGCTTTGTACCGGGGCTGCCCTCCATCACCATCAACCCCGACCTGATCTTCCTCATCTTTCTGCCGCCTTTGCTCTACCAGGCCGCCTGGGACACCTCCTGGCGGGACTTCTGGCGGTGGAAGCGGCCAATTGCCCTGCTGGCCTTCGGGCTGGTGTTTTTCACTTCCACCATCGTGGCCTACGTGACCCGGGCCATGATTCCGGGCTTCACGCTGGCGCTGGGGTTTCTGCTGGGCGGCATCATCTCCCCGCCCGATGCGGTGGCGGCCACCTCCGTGCTCAAGGGCATTAAGGTGCCGCGCCGGGTGACCAGCATTCTGGAGGGCGAAAGCCTCATCAACGATGCCAGCTCTCTGATTGTGTTCCGGTTTGCGCTGGCGGCCGTGGTGTCGGGCACGTTTGTGTGGCAGCAGGCAGCCACCTCGTTTCTGCTGGCCAGCGGCCTGGGCCTGGCCATCGGGCTGGCCGTGGGCTACGGCTTTTACCTCATTCACCGTTACCTGCCCACCACGCCCAGCATCAACACGCTGCTCACCTTTCTGGCGCCCTACGTGATGTATCTGCTGGCCGAGGCGTTCCACTTTTCGGGGGTGCTGGCCGTGGTGAGCGGGGGGCTGATGCTCTCCTACCACTCCCACCGCGTGTTCGATGCTGATACCCGCCTGCAGGCCAACAGCGTGTGGACGAGCGTAGGGTTTGCCCTCAACGGGCTGGTATTCATTCTCATTGGCTTGGAGCTGCCGGTGGCCGTGCATGGGCTGGGTTCCTACTCGCTCGGGCAGGCCATCAGCTATGGCCTCATCATCAGCGCCATCGTTATCCTGATTCGACTGCTGTGGATGTTTCCAGCGGCTTTTGTGCCGCGCTGGCTTTTTCGCAGCATCCGCACCCAAGAGCCCAGCCCCGGCTGGCAAGGCCCCGTCATTATTGGGTGGGCCGGCATGCGGGGCGTGGTGTCGCTGGCCTCGGCGCTGGCCGTGCCCCTGCTCCTGAGCAACGGGCAGGCATTTCCGCAGCGCAACCTGATTCTGTTCATCACCTTCGTGGTGATTCTGATTACGCTGGTGTTTCAGGGCCTCACGCTGCCAGCCATCATCCGCCTTACGGGCGTGGCCGAAATCGAGGACCGGATGCCCACCGACGAGCAGGAAGCCGGCATCCGGCTGCGGCTACGCCACGTGGCCCTGGCCCACCTGGCCCGGCACTACACCTCCGATATTCAGGCCAACGAAATGATAGCCGCCCTGCAGCAGCGCATGCAGGCCGAAGCCCAGCGCACCGGCAACCTGCTCGAAGCCCTCGACTACGACGACAACAAGCGCCAGGCCCTGCAGCGCTACCACCAGGTGCTGCTGGATGTGCTGCAGGTGCAGCGCGAGGAGCTGTTTGTGCTGCGGGCTGAGGATGTGTTTGAAGAGGAAATGCTCCGCCACCAGGAGGCCCAGCTGGACCTGGACGAAGCCAAGATCAGCCACATGCCGCATTAGATGCCCAAACGGCCCCGGCCAGGCTATAGCTTTTCCTCTCCCGGTTGCCCTCCACAAAAAAACCGCCCGGCTCCACTAGGGAACCGGGCGGTTTTTGCAGGTAGTCAGTCAAGCGCGGTTACTCGCCTTTCTCCTTTACTTTCTGGCTGTTCTCGTCGTTCTTTTCCTTGCGCTTTTTCTTGCCGTCTTCGCCTTTGGTTTTGCTTTTGGCTTTCTTAACGGTAGTAGCAGGGTCAGCAGCGGCGGGGGCGGCAGTTGGAGCAGCAGCTGGGGCCGGCGCGGCCGAAGCTACGGGGTTGCCTTCCAGGTCAAGCTCTACTACTTCATAGCCCAGCTCACTGAGGCCGGGGAAGGCTTTGGCCCGGTCGCCTACCACCACAATGTACATGTTGTCGGTGGGCAGGTACTTCTGGGCCAGGGCCTGCACGTCTTCCTTCTTCAGGTTGCGCAGGATGTCGCTCTGCTGCTGCACGTAGCCTTTATCGAGGTCGTACTCCACGATGCGGCCCAGGAACGCGGCTTTCTGACGGCCAGTCTCGTAGCGCAAGGCGTCGCTCTGGCCAATGGAAGCCTGCACGAACTGCAGTTCCTCATCGGAAATACCGTTGCGGTAGTTCTGCAGCTCCTTCATGAATTCCTTCACCGAAGCAGCGGTAGCATCGGCGCGCACCCCAGCCTGGGCTGTGAACGGTCCGGCGTACTTGCTGCCCCGGAAGCCCGAGCGGGCGCCGTAGGTGTAGCCTTTGTCTTCGCGCAGGTTCAGGTTGATGCGCGAGTTGAAGGCGCCACCAAGCAGGTAGTTGGCTAGGCCGGCGCGGTAGTATTCGCCGGTGGCATCGAAGGGCATGCCCAGGTAGCCAATGCGGATTTCTGACTGCGCGGCGCCGTCCTTGTTCACGAAGTAAACGCGGGTTTTCTCCGTGGGCATGGCGGCGGTAGCGGGAGCGGGCAGGGCCACGTCCTTCTTGGGCCAGGCTTGCAGGAACTTGAGCTTGGGCAGCAGCTGCGCCTCGGCCACATCACCTACTACCACCAGGTTGGAGATATTAGGCGC
Organism: Hymenobacter sp. J193; assembly: GCF_024700075.1. NCBI lineage: Bacteria > Pseudomonadati > Bacteroidota > Cytophagia > Cytophagales > Hymenobacteraceae > Hymenobacter > Hymenobacter sp. J193. The sequence goes on along the minus strand of NZ_JAJONE010000001.1, from coordinate 2,470,015 downwards.
GTAGTTCTGCTGATAGAACTGCTTGACATCATCCAGCGTGAGGGTTTGTACAGAAGCGGTAGAGCCGATGGCCGGCACGCGCATAATGTCGCCGGAAGGGTAAATCAGCCGGGCAAACGTGTTGTTGGCAATGGCCACGGGCTGCACGTTCTGGCTGGCAATGTTTTCCAGGGTCTGCTTTTTCACCCGGGCAAAGTCCTGGGCGTCGAAGCGGGGGCGCAACAGGCTTTCTTCCAGCAGAGCCAGCGTAGCATCGAGGTTTTTGGTGAGCGACTCCACGTATATGGTCGTGTTGTCTTCGCCGGCTACCACGTCAATGGAGCTGCCCAGCTTTTCCAGCGCGGCGCTGAACTGCTCGGGCGTGTATTTCTGCGTGCCTTCGCTTAGCATAGCGGCGGTGAGGGCGGCGAGGCCGGCTTTACCGGGGGTCTGCTGGGCCAGGCGGTGGCCGCCGGGGATGGTGAGCTGCATCGTCACCTTCGGAATTTCGGCGTTGCGGGAACCGATTACCTTCAGGCCGTTGGGCATCGTCTGCTGCCAGAAGGCAGGCACCTGCACCACGGGGTTGGTGCCGGATTTGGGCTGCTGCTTGCGGTCGAAGGAGTCGGTAGCCTTCTTGTAGGTCAGGCCCGCGTACTCATCCTTGGGCATGGTGAAGCCCTCTTTGGACACGGTGTAGTTGTCGGCGCGGGCCACAAGGTTTTTACCACCTTTGGGCACCACACTCAGAATCACGGCTTTCTTGCCTTTGATGTACTGGTTGTACACGCGCAGCACATCGGCCTTGGTGAGGGCGCGCAGCTCCTTCAGGTCCTGGGTGATGCGGTTGGGCGAGCCGGTAAACGTCTGGGCCGAAGCCAGCTCCGACACCTTGCCGCTCACGCTGGCCAGCCCGTCGATGGTCTGGGCTTCGCGGGTGGCTTTAAAGCGCTGCAGGTCCTCGTCGGTTACGCCGCGTTTCTCAAACTCGGCCAACGACTTGCGCACCACCATTTCCAGGCTGTCGAGGCCTTTGCCGGGGAAGCCCACGGCCGTGAAGGTGAACTCGCCGGCCAGCTCGGCCGTAGGGTGACCCGCGTTGGCCTGAATGGCTTTCTGATTTTTTACCAGGTTTTTGTAGAGCAGGGAGTTGTTGCCGCCGCCCAGGATTTCGGCCAGCGCGTCGAGGGCCGGCTCATCGGGGTGGTAGCGAGGCACGGTAGGCAGCACCATGCGCAGCATGGGGAAGCGCACGTTGTCTTCGTAGCTTACGTAGCGGTCCTGGGTGAGCTTGGGCGCGGGCAGCTTCATGTTCTGCACGGCCGGCCCCCGGTTGATGGAGCCGAAGTACTTCTCGGCCAGCTTCACCACGTCGGCGGGCTTCACGTCGCCGCCCACCGTCAGGGTAGCGTTGTTGGGGCCGTACCAGCGCAGGAAGAAGTTCTTGAGGTCGTTTACGTCGGAGCGGTCCAGGTCTTCGAGGTAGCCGATGGTCATCCAGCTATAGGGATGCCCGTAGGGGTACAGGTTCTTCGACACCATCTCGCCGGCCAGGCCGTAAGGGCGGTTGTCATAGTTCTGGCCCCGCTCGTTTTTCACGGTGGAGCGCTGGTTTTCAAACTTGGGCTGCGTTACGGCGTCCAGCAGGAAGCCCATGCGGTCAGCTTCCAGCCAAAGGGCCGTCTCCAGCTGGTTGTTGGGCAGCGTCTCGAAATAGTTGGTCCGGTCGCGGTTGGTGGAGCCATTAAGCGTGCCCCCGGCGGCCGACACCAGCTTGAAGTGCTGCTCGTCGCCCACGTTGTCGGAGCCCTGGAACATCATGTGCTCGAAGAAGTGGGCAAAGCCCGACTTACCGATGGTTTCGCGGGCCGAGCCCACGTGGTAGGTCACGTCGACGTGCACAATGGGGTCGGAGTGGTCTTCGTGCACCACCAGCGTGAGGCCGTTGGGCAGCACGTACTTCTCGTAGGGAATCACCACCTCGCCGGGCTTGGCGGTTACTTTTTCAACCAGGCGCGTGCCGCCGGTGGCTTTGGTGGTAGTGGCTTTAGCAGCCGTTTTCTGCTGCGCCTGCGCGGCTGGCAGCGCCAGCACCACGCTCAGCCCCAGCAGGCCTAACTGTTTTAACTTCATAGGAAACAACGAGAGGAAAGAAAATGATGGGGTGAATGTAAGCAGAACAGACACACCGCGCGCGCCAAGGTTGGCTCCGCCCCGTGCATTCTCCTGGTTTTTCTGGAATTGGGCTGCCATTTTGCACTGAACTTGGTTATACAGCCGGGCTTTGTGGCAGAGTACACCGGGGCCGGGGCTTGGCTCTTCATCCCGAATACAGAATTTCAACTCTTTCTTTCTTGCCGGCCGGCGTAGCTCTCAGCCGGGCACACTCCTTGATAACGCGGCCCTGGCCCTTACGCCCCTTCCTTGCATGAGCAACCTTTCCACCGCGTACATGGACCTGGCTTACCGCCCCGACCTGCGCATACTGTTTCTGCGCTGGACGCGGCAAACCACTTCGCAGGAGCTGCGGGCAGCCTATGGTCAGGTGCTGGAGCTGGCCCGGCAGGAGCAGGCCGGCCGCTGGCTGATTGACCTGCGCCGCCGGGAGCTGGCCGACCCACCCGATTTTGCCTGGATTGTGCGCGAAGTGCGGGCCCAGCTGGCCCAGGATGTGGCCGAGGCGGGCAGGCGCATTGCCTACCTCGTCACGCCCAACAACGCCCCTACCATCCAGAGCCGTCTCACGGAGCTGGAGCTCACCACGCCCGCCGCCGTGCGCGAGGCGGTGGCGTTTCGCATCTTCACGGAGGAGCACATGGCCCTGGGGTGGCTGCAGGAAACCGAGTAAATCCTGGTTTCCAGCATGCAGAACGCCCCACCGGAGCAATTCCGGTGGGGCGTTCTATTGGGTTGGCAGTGTATTCTTAGGTACGTGGAATGACTACCGTGGGCGTGTCGTAGCCAGGGGCATCCGCAGGCTGCACCGCAGCCTGCGTACCACTGTCATCGTCCTGCACCCACAGCGTGAGCAAGCCGGCCAGGATCATGGAGCCGCCTCCCAGAGCTAGGGTATTGAGGGTGTTGCCGTGGAAGAAGTGCATGGTGCAGTACCCAAGAATGGTAGCAGCCACAATTTGGGGAATCACAATGAAGAAGTTAAACACGCCCATGTAGTACCCCATTTTATTGGCGGGCAGGGAGCCGGCCAGAATAGCATAGGGCATGGATAAGATGCTGGCCCAGGCCACGCCTACCATGGCCATGGAAACCATAATCAAGTCGGGGTTCTGAATAAACTTCAACGATAACAGCCCTACCCCACCCGTAAGCAGGCACAGCATATGCGTGCGGCGGCGGCTGGTGCGCATGGCAATCAGCGGAATAATGAAGGCAAAGATGGCCGCCACGCCGTTGCGCACCGACGAAGCCAGGCTCAGCCAGTCGGCGCCGTCGTTGTACTGCTGCTTTACCCGGTTCAGATCTGCTGCGTCGGCGCCCGTAGGCTTGGCGCTGTCGAGGTAGTAGTTGGCCAGGTTCAGGGTCAGGGTTTTGTCGCTGTTTCCAGCCTGAAACTGATTGATTTCATCAATGTCTTTCTGCAGCGAAGCCAGCGTTTTGCTCTTTTTCGCGTCTTTCTCCTGTTGCGCGGTCGTGCTGATGTAGGAGGTTATACGCTGATAGAGCGGCGTACTAACCCGCATATTGTAGATGTTGCTCGTGACGGCGTTGGTGGCATAAATCCACATAGAGAACAGCGCAAACCACGTAAAGAACTGCACCAGCGCCAACTGGCGCATGGCCACCGGCATGCGGAAGATGCCCATGAAGGATTCCTTCATGCCGTCCCAGATGCCAGCCTTGGCGTTTTCCTTGCGGAATTCCTCCATGTCTTCCGGGGGAAATTCCTTGGTGGTGAACACCGTGTACATTACCGCGGCCAGAAAGGCCAGCGCCCCCACGTAAAATGACCACTTCACCGAAGGCGGAATCTCTCCATTAGCCGCCGTATTGCTCAGGTGAAACCAGTTGGTGAACACCCAGGGCAGCAAGGCGGCAATAACCGAACCTACCCCGATAAAGAAGCTCTGCATGGCAAAGCCGCTCGTCCGCTGTTCGCTGGATAATTTGTCGCCCACGAAAGCCCGGAATGGCTCCATGGATATATTAATGCTGGCATCCAGAATCCAGAGCATGCCGCCAGCCATCCACAGCGCAGACGAGTTGGGCATGATGAATAGTGCCAGCGTAGCCAGAATAGCACCGATGAAGAAATACGGCCGCCGCCGCCCCCAGAATGGGTGCCAGGTGCGGTCGGAGAAATAGCCGATAATAGGCTGTACCAGCAAACCGGTAAGCGGAGCGGCAATCCACAGAATGGGAATATCGTCCTTGTTGGCGCCCAGCGTTTCAAAAATCCGGCTGACGTTGGAGTTTTGCAGCTCGAAGCCAAACTGGATACCGAGGAAGCCGAAGCTCATGTTCCAGATTTGCCAGAAGCTCAGCCGGGGTTTTTCGCGGGTGCTGGCGGGCACAACGGTAGTTGCCATTCGCGGAGGGAGTGGGAGTGAAAGGGGAAGTTCAGAGGAAGCTGATGGCCGGCTACTTGCGCGGCTGAATTTCGAAGACGAAGGCGCTGAGCGGGGGCAGCGTGAGCGAGAGGCTGTTCACGGCCGGGCTGCCGTTGAGCAGGTCGGCATAGGCGTATACGCGGTTGGGGTCAAGGCTCATGGCCTTCATAGCCTCCACCGGAATGCGGATGGTGGGATGCAGGGTTTTGTCGCGGGAGAAGTTTACCACGATGAGCAGCTTCTGCTTGTCGGTGTAGCGCAGGTAGCTGTACACCTGCTGCTGGTCGTACTCACGGCCCAGGTTGTTGGCGTCCTGCAGCTCGTAGAACTTGCCGCGCCGGATGGCGTCGGAAGAGCCGGCCAGGTTGAGCAGGCGGCTGTAGAACTCGCGAAGCTGCTGCTGGCCGCCGTCGAGCTTGCCCCCGTCGAACTTGCCGCCGTTCATCCAGCGCTGGTGGAAGGGCACGCCCCAATAGTCGAAGATGGTGGTGCGGCCGTCTTCGCCGGAGAAACCCTCGGTCCCGTGGGCCGGCTCGCCCACTTCCTGCCCGAAGTACACCATCACCGGCCCCGAGGCCAGCGTGGCCGACACCGTCATGGCCGGAATGGCCGCGCGCGGGTCGCCGGCAAAGTCCTTGGAGGCAATGCGCTGTTCGTCGTGGTTTTCGAGAAAGCGCAGCATATGGGAGCTAAAGCCCCGGCTTTCCTCGCGCCATACCTTGCTGATGTCCTCGGTGTTGCCTTCGCCCCGCATCAGGCGGCGCAGGCCGTCGTAGAGGCCTACCTTGTCGTAGAGGTAATCGAAGCGGCCCTGCTCGATGTAGGTTTTGTAGGCTTTGGGGTTGTAAATCTCGGCAATGAAGAGGATGTCGGGGTTCACCTTTTTCACCTCCGGAATGACGTAGGCCCAGAACTCCACTGGCACCATTTCGGCCATGTCGCAGCGGAAGGCGTCCACATCCTTCTTGGCCCAGAACACCAGGATGTCGCGCATTTTCACCCACGTATCTGGAATGGGCTCGAAGTGCAGCTGGCGGTGGTTCTGGTAGTCGACGCCGTAGTTGAGCTTCACCGTTTCAAACCAGTCGTCGATGCTGGGCTGGGCCGAAAACACGTCGTTGCCGGTGGCCTTGGCAGGCGTTTCCGAGAACCTGCCGTCTTCCTGCGGGCCCTTGCCGGCCCCCAGCGGGTTGTTGGTTTTCGGCACCGTCAGGTTCTGACCCGGCAGGTAGTAGAAGTTGTTGCCGGCCGCAAACGCCTTGCTTTTGTCGTCCCGCTCGCCCAGGTCCACCACGCCCGGGGGCTTAGCATCCGACTTATAGGTGCGGGCCACGTGATTCGGGATGAAGTCGATGATGACCTTCAGGCCGTTGGCGTGGGTACGCTTCACCAGCCCGTCGAACTCCAGCATCCGGTTTTTCACGTTCACCGCCAGGTCGGGGTTCACGTCGTAGTAGTCCTTGATGGCGTAGGGCGAGCCGGCGCGGCCTTTCACCACGTCGGCATCATCCAGCGGAATACCCTGCTTGGTGTAGTCCGTCATGGTGGCGTGCTCCAGCACCCCGGTGTACCACACGTGGGTGGCGCCCAGCTGCTTGATGGCCTGCAACGCCGTGCTGTTGATGTCGTTGAACTTGCCCACGCCATTCTCGCTGATGGTGCCGTAGGGCTTGTTGGTGGCCACCTTGTTGCCAAACAGGCGCGTCATCATCTGGTAGATGATGATCTTGTTGTCCTGCGGTACTTCGTCGGTGGTGTTGGGGTCAGAGGCGGAAACAGTAGACACAGTACGGGCCGGATCGGCCGGAGAAACAGATTGAAAAGAGGCCAAGGCCAGTAGAATACCGGCGGCCGGCAGAAACTTCTTCATAAGGTGGCCTAAGATAATCAGTTGTCAGGTGGGAGTTGCGAGTAAGAACGTCATTCCGAGCATGTGGCGCATCAAGCCAGTGACCGAGGAATCTCGCCAGGGTGGTAAAATCAATTACCACCACAACATCAGCACGCAAGATGCCTCGACTTCGCTCGGCATGAAATTCTTTCTAACAGCTAAATCCTACCATTCCTGCGTGAGCGGGTGCAGCATCAGCTCATCAACTACCACGTGGGGCGGGGCTTCCAGCACGTAGCGCACGGCCTGAGCCACGTCGGCGGGACGCAGGTGGGTGGCTTCGGCCTCCACGCTGCCGGGGCGGGAGTTGTTGAAGTAGGTATCGACCAGCCCCGGGTAAATGGTGCTGACTTTGACACCAAAGGGCCGTACTTCCTTGCGCAAAGAGCCCAGCAGGGCATCCTGAGCAAATTTGCTGGACCCGTAGGCCGTGCCGTGCTCAAAGGTACGGCGGGCCACATCGGAGGTGATGCCCACGATGTGGCCGCGCTTCTGGGCCTTGAAGTGGGGCACGGCGGCCTTGCAGAGCAGAAACGTGCCTTTCACGTTCACGTCGAACATCTGGTCCCAGTCGGCTGCTTCGATGTTTTCGAGCAGATTGAAGGAGCCCATGCCCGCGTTGCACACCAGCATATCGAGCCGACCGAAGTGCTGCAGCGCGGCATCCACGGCCTGGCGGGCATCGGCCTCACTGGTTACGTCGGCGGCCAGCGGCAGGATCTGGCCCGACTGGGCCACGTCGTCCAGCTCCTCGGCCTGGCGGGCCAGGGCCACCACACGCACCCCCTGCATGGCCAGCAGCAAGGTAATGGCCCGCCCGATTCCCCGGCTGGCCCCGGTCACAATAGCTACTTGGTCGGTCAGATCAGTCATGGCGTTGAGCGGTTAGCTGGTGGAAGTGAAGACGACGCGTACCTTTTTCAGCTGCTGACGGCCAACAGGTAACCGCCAGCCGCCGATACCCTAACTCACCAGCTCCGTCACGGAGTTCCGGCCTACTTCCACGGCTTCGTCGTTCACGAACACCGTCAGTGGCTTGTCGGACTGAATCTGCACGCCGTCGCGGCCCGCGTGCACCTTCACTACGGCGCCCCGGAAGCGGATGCGGAAGCTGAAGCCCGTCCACTTGGCCGGCAGCATGGGCCGGAAGTGAAGCTGCCCGTCGCGCACGCGCATGCCCCCAAAGCCCTGCACCACGGCCATCCAGGTGCCAGCCATGCTGGTGGTATGGCAGCCGTCCTCGGTGTCGTTGTTGTAGTCGTCGAGGTCGAGGCGGGCCGTACGCAGGTACATTTCGTAGGCCTTTTCCTCCAGGCCCAGGCGGGCGGCCAGCACGGCATGCACGCACGGCGAAAGCGACGACTCGTGCACCGTGCGCGGCTCGTAGAACTCGAAGTTGCGGCGGATGGTGTCGATGTCGAACTGGTCTTCGAGCAGGAACATGCCCTGAAGCACGTCGGCCTGCTTGATAAAGCAGGAGCGCAGAATCCGGTCCCAGCTCCATTTCTGGTTGAGGGGCCGCTCCGAGGCGGGCAGGTCCTTCACCAGAATCTGCTCCTTGTCCATGTAGCCTTCCTGCTGCAGCTTGATGCCGCGCTTGGGGTCTTCGGGCAGGAACATGTTGCCGATAATAGCGCGCCAGGTGCCAAACTCGCGGGCTTCATCCAATCCCAGCTCCATGTCCAGCACGGCATAGCGGGCCGGATTTTCGGCTTTGATTTTGGCCAGTACCTCCAGCGTATAGTTCAGCGTCCAGAGGGCAATGGTGCTGGTGTACCAGTTGTTGTTGATGTTGTTTTCGTACTCGTTGGGGCCGGTCACGCCCAGCATCACGTACTGGCCTTTCTCCTCGGAGAAGTTCACCCGCTGCGCCCAGAACCGCGAAATGGCCACCAGCACGTCCACGCCGTAGTCGGCCAGGTAGCTTTCGTCGCCGGTGTAGCGCACATAGTCGTAGATGGCGTGGGCAATGGCCCCGTTGCGGTGCACCTCCTCGAAGGTAATTTCCCACTCGTTGTGGCACTCCTCCCCGTTCATGGTCACCATCGGGTAGAGCGCGGCTCCGTCGGTAAAGCCCAGCTTCTGCGCGTTTTCAATGGCTTTACCCAGCTGCTTGTAGCGGTAAAGCAGCAGGTTGCGGCCCACCTGCGGGTCGGCGGTGGCCAGGTAGAAGGGCAGGCAGTACGCCTCGGTGTCCCAGTAGGTGCTGCCGCCGTATTTCTCGCCCGTGAAGCCTTTGGGGCCGATGTTCAGGCGCGGGTCTTCGCCGGTGTAGGTCTGGTTGAGTTGGAAGATGTTGAAGCGGATAGCCTGCTGAGCGGCTGCGTCGCCTTCGATGATGATGTCACTCTCGGCCCACTTGGCAGCCCAGGCCGCGGCCTGTTCCTCAGCCAGCTGGTCGAAGCCCTTGGCGCGGGCCTGCTGCACGGCGCGGCGGCACACGTCTTCTAGGATGGCGCGGTCGTGGTTTTCGGAGGAAATATTGGCCGCGAACTTGGTCAGTACGGTTTCCTCACCCTCCTGAATGCTGACGGTGAAGATGTGGGCCGTGTACTTCTCGCTCTCGATGGGAATGGTGCGGGGCGTAGCAGCCTGGCCAGCCTGGGTGAGCTGGAACGTCATGCCGGCGCACACGTCGAAGCCGGTTTTGCGGGTGCGGGCCGTCACGAAAGCACCCTGGCCTTCGATGCTGCGGCTTACCTCTTCCCAGAACTTCTCGTCGTAGTTGGCGTCCTGGTTTTTGACGTCGAAATCGATGTAGGGCGTGAGCGTAGCTTTACCCGAAAAGCCCAGCGGCGTAATAGCGTAGCGAATGGCGCCTACCTCGTCGTCCACAATGCTGCAGAAGCGCTTGGCCTCAATGCGCAGCTTGCGGCCTTCTTCCAGCACCACAGTGCAGGTGCGCAGCAGGTAACCCTCGCGCATGTTCAACTCGCGGCGGAAGTCTTCCACCGGCAGCTTGGCCAGGTCTATTTCCGTCCCGTCGATTTCCACCCCGATGCCAATCCAGTTGGCGGCGTTCAGCACCTTGGCAAAGTAATCGGGGTAGCCGTTTTTCCACCAGCCCACGCGGGTTTTATCGGGGTAGTACACGCCGGCCACGTAGCTGCCCTGCAGGGAGGGCCCGGAATACTGCTCCTCGAAGTTGGCGCGCTGACCCATACGGCCGTTGCCGAGGGAAAAAATGCTTTCCGATACTTTGTTGAGGTGCGGGTCGAAGCCTTCTTCGATGATCCGCCACTCATCAACTTTCAGGTAATCTTTCATTATAGCAAGGGGGAGTAAGGGGAGAGTTTTCTTTGGAGGAGTCAGGAGCTAGAAGCTACAAATTCCCCTCCTTATTCGAAGGAGGGGTGGCCGGAGGCCGGGGTGGTAAATCCGTCAGGACGATAACTAGATCTAACTTTTTAGCTCTAGCAAAACCACCCCGGCCTCCGGCCACCCCTCCTTGAAAATAAGGAGGGGAACTAACACTTAGCTCCCAGCTACGAATTCCTGCAGGCGGGCAACGGTCATATCGGCAAAGCCGGGAATCACGAAATCGGCTTCGGCTAAGATAGTTACATCCCCGACACCAATACAGCGCATGCCTCCATTGCGGGCGGCCTCAAGGCCGGCTACGGCATCCTCGAACACCACGCAGTCGGCGGGCGCTACGCCCAGGGCTTCGGCGCCTTTCAGGAACACTTCGGGGTCGGGCTTGGCGTTGGCCACGTCGGTACCGTCGATGATGGCATCGAAGAGCGGTAGCAGGTTTACCCGGTCGAGGATGAGGCGGGCATTCTTGGAGGCCGAGCCGAGGGCAGTTTTCAGGCCGGCGGCGCGGCACTCTTCCAGAAAGCGACGCACGCCCGGCAGCACGTCGGCCTCGGTCATGCGGTGCACGTCTTCCAGGTACGCTTCGTTTTTGCGCGTAGCCAGGGTCAGCTTCTCGTCTTCCGGCAACGTTTGCTGGCCGATTTCGAGAATAATTTCCAAGGACCGCATGCGGCTCACGCCCTTCAGCCGCTCGTTGTCGTGCTCCGTGAAATCGAAGCCGAGGCCGTGGGCCAGGGTTTTCCAGGCCTGGTAATGGAACTTGGCCGTATCCACAATCACCCCGTCGAGGTCGAAGATACAGGCGTGTATGGGCTGGTGCATTCGTTGTCGGTTGTTTGTTGTTCGTTGCTCATTGTCAGTGGGTTCGTTTCGAGCACTGACAACGAGCAACGAACAACTGATAACTACTTTTTCAGTTCTACCACCCAAGCGGTGCGGGCGGGGATTTTGAAGCTGCTGAGGCTGGAAAGGGTGGCGCCGGTGGTGATTTCGAGGCCCGAGCTAAAGCCGCCGGTACGCTCGGCGAAGCGGGTGCCATCCACAGTTTTCTCATCCTTGCTGCCGTTGAGCAGGATCATCACGGCCTCGCCCTGGTCGTTGTAGCGAAAGTAGGTGTACACGCCATCCTGGGGAATGAACTGCATGAGCTTGCCGGTAGCCAGCACCAAGTGGGTTTTGCGGTACTGGGCCAGCTTGCTCACGTAGTTGAAGGCCTCGCCGGCCTGGCCGGTGCGGCCGGCGGCCGTGAAGTAGCTTTGCTTGTCGGCGGGCCAGCCACCGGGAAAGTCTTCGCGCACTTTGCCGTCGGGGTTGGAGAAGTTCTTCATCAGCACCTCGGTACCATAGTAGAGCTGCGGAATGCCGCGGGAAGTGAGCAGCCAGGCAATGCCCATTTTGTAGCGGGCAAAGTCCTCCCCTATCACGGAGTAGAAGCGGCTCATGTCGTGGTTATCGAGGAAGGTCACGTTGCGGGTGGCATCCTCGTACATCCAGTCGCCCTGCAGGGCTTCGTAAAGCCGGTTCATGTTGCCATTGTCACCCCGCAGGGCGTCGTGAATGGCCCCCTGCGACTGGAAGTCAAACACCGATTCCAGGTTCGACTTAAATCCATCGACCGGCTGAAATACGTTGCGGGCAAAGAAGGCCTGCTGGGCCGTGCTGCCCACCCAGGCTTCGCCAAACTTGAACAGTTGGGGGAATTCCTCGTTGAGGGCCTGCCCCCACTGCATCAGGAATTTGGGGTCGGAGTACGGGTAGGTGTCGATGCGGTAGGCATCGAGTCCGGTGTACTCTACCCACCACAGGAAGTTCTGAATCAGGTACGTGGCCACCAGCGGGTTGCTCTGGTTCACGTCGGGCATGGTGGTATCAAACCAGCCTTTGTTGTACAGGTCCCGGTCGCGCTGGGAGCCGTAGGGGTCGTTGAGGGCCGAGGAATTGTAGTTGCTGCGCGTGAAGCCGGGCCACTGGTTAAACCAGTCCCGGGCGGGCTGGTCGAGGAACAGATAGTTCTTGGAACCCATGTGGTTGAGCACCACGTCGTGCACCACTTTCAGGCCGTTGCGGTGGGCATTGTCCACAAACTCCTTGTACTGTTCGGTGGTGCCGTAGCGGCGGTCCACGTTGTAGTAGTCGGTGAGGGCGTAGCCGTGGTAGCTGGCCTTGGGCATGTCGTTTTCCGTCACGGGCGTCATCCACACGGCAGTTGCACCCAGTTCTTTAAGGTAGTCGAAGTGGTTTTCGATGCCTTTCAGGTCGCCGCCGTGGCGGGCGTACATTGAGTCGCGGGCCACCTTGGGGGCACGCATGCCGGGGATGAAGTCGTTTTTCGGGTCGCCATTGGAGAAGCGGTCCGGCATCAGGAAGTAAATGAAATCCTGCTGCGTGAGGCCCTGCACTTTCTGCTTGTCGCCGGGCGTGGTACGGGCCCGCAACTCGTAGGCGTAGGTGGTTTTCTTCGCGCCCTTGAACTCCAGCTTGAGCTTGCCGGGCTTGGCCGTGGGGCTGATGGTGAGGTTGACGACCAGGTAGTTGGCGCTTTCCAGCTTCTGGAAGCCGTCGAGAGTCACGCCTTCATAGCTGGCCAGCTCCACCTGGCTGGCTGCAATGCCGGGACCGTGTACCAGCAGCTGCAGCTTAGGGTTCTTCATACCCACCCACCAGAACGTGGGGTCGATGCGGGTGATGGGAGCTACTTTGGCCGCCGGGGCTGCCTGCGGGGCCGGAGCCGGGCCGGGAGCTGCCGCCAGGGGTGCGGCGGCCAGCAAACCCAGGCACAAAGCCAGGGAAGTGAATCGAAAACGCGTCATGTAAGGGGAGTAGGTACGTGGGTGGTGCAGCAAGTTACCCGCTCCGCCGCCAGTATCCAAAATCCGCCGGGCATTTCCCAGAACCGCAAAAACGGCGAAATTTCGCTTCAAAGGGCTAAAACGGTCAAAATAAAACGCCCGCGCCACTTCTGAGGCGCGGGCGTTAGCCGGGGTTAAATCCTATTCGCTAAGAACTGCTCTTTCGCTGCGAAAGTGAGGGGTTACTTTCAGCGCCGCAGCGAATAGCTGGGTTCCAGACGCTCCTACATCTTAGCCAGCCACAAGGAGGCATTCAGGTGCAGGCGGGCGTGGCTTACGTTTTCGTTCCAGCCATCGTACACCGTGTTGCCGGGCGAGCCGGTGCCGTCGTCGGCCGGGGAAGAGTCGCCGATGATGACTACGCGGCCGGTACCGAAGGTACTGGAAGCGGCCATTACGCTGCTGTTGCCCTTGGCCACGCCCACGCGCCAGATCAGGCCCTGCACGGTGGAGTTGGCGGTCGGGTTCAGCGTCATGGTAGCACCGTTGTGAAAGGAAAGTTGCGACACGGTGCCCAGAGCGCCGTTCATAATGGGGTTGGTGCTGCTCACCAGGGCGTTGGAACTGTTTTCCACGATGTTATCGGAGTTTACCGCGAAGCCAAAAGGGTTGGCCTGCACCGAGTTGTTCTGCATCAGGTCGTTCCAGATTTCGGGGGAGTCCCAGCCGTCGTTGTTGCGGTCGGAGATGATGTGGTCGGAAATCATGAACAGGCCGCCCCCGTTCTGCACGTAGCGCAGGATGGCCGTTTTCTCAGCGGCGGTGAAGACCACGTTCGGCTCATCCACCACAAACACGTTGTACCTGCTCAAATCCTGGCTGTTGCTGGCGTCGCCGTAGGTGATGCGGCCCCCGGCGGGCAGCTGCTCCACCGTATGGCCGCGCTTTACCAGGGCCACGCCCCAGGCCGAAATAGCGCCCGTCCAGTAAGTTTCGGGGGTGGTGCTGGTAATGCCGCTCTGGGCCGGCGTAGGCAGGGCCGACGCCACCCCGCTGTTCACGTCCAGCACCCAGTCGGCATTGCCGGCCAGCTCCCCGTGCGAACCATCGAACAGAAACTTCTTGGCCGTGCCGGTGGGCGGCGTGGTACCCCCGCCGTATTGCTCAATAGTCACGTTATCAATATTGATGCGGTTGGTTCCGCCCGAGATTTTGCGAATCTGCAGGCGTACGGCGCCGCTCAGGTTCACCGTGAAGGAAGCCGTACTCAGGCTGGTGCTGCTGCTGGTGATAGTGCTGCCCACTTTGGCGTAGGAGGAGCTGCTGTTGCTGGAGGCCCACAGCTCCCAGGCAGAGCTGCCGTCGGTACCGTACACGGCGTGCTGCACCGTTACTACGCCCGCGCCGGACGGAGTGTTGAAGTTCATGCTCAGGGAGCCCACATTGCGCACCCGCACCGACTGCGTGCCCGTTTTATGGTCGGCGGTGGTGTTGCCGAGCAGGGCGTCGTTCAGCGTCCAGGAGCCCGAGCCGAGCGTAACGGAGCCGGTGGTGTAGGCGGTTTTGGTGCCGCTGTCGAAGGTTTCGGGGGAAGCCGGCGGCGCTGACGTTCTGCGAAGTGGCGGCCGCTGCCGGGGCCTGGGGCGCGGGGTCCTGAATGGACGTGCAGGCGAAGGCCACGCCGAGCAGGCTGGCCGTGAGCAAACGGGCAATGTGCATGAGAGAGAGGATTGGGGTGATGGAAGGAAGAGAGCAGGCAGAGCCGGTGGGGCGGAACCAGCTGATGCCATATGGCAATAGTATGGTATTGTTATAAAAAACCAAGGAAGCCACTGCAGCGTAGGCCTTTCCAGCGTACAGAAACGCCGCGTATCCCATCGAAATGCCGCTCACGATATAGCTTGTCCCCGGAATTTTGCACCTTCCCGGCTGCTTCGAGCTTTACGCTTTTCCTGCTTTTTTCCTTCTAACACTCTAATGGCTTTCACTTTCTCCTTCTACCAGCCTGCGGCCGAATACAGCACCGCCGCGGCTTACTTTTCCATGGAATTCGCGCTTGATCAGGCGCTGAAAACTTATTCAGGCGGCCTGGGCTTCTTGGCGGGCTCCCACATGCGCTCGGCCTACGAGCTGCGCCAGAATCTGGTGGGCATTGCCATTCTGTGGTCGGATGGCTACTACGACCAGACGCGCAACGAAGACCAGACCATGCGCGTGGACTACCGCCACAAGTCCTACTCCTTTCTGCAGGATACCGGGCTGGTGTTTCCCATCACCATTCACGGGGCGCAGGTGCACGTGAAAGCTATGTACCTGGCACCGGAGGTGTTTGGCACGGCGCCCATGTTCTTTCTTACCACTGATATTCCCGAAAACGACTACATCTCCCGCACCATCACCCACCACCTCTACGACCCCGATACGGCCGCCCGCGTGGCGCAGAGCATGGTACTGGGCATCGGGGGCGGCAAGCTGCTCGATTTGCTGAACCACCCGGTAGATGTGTACCACCTCAACGAGGGCCACGGTTTGCCCCTGGCGTTCTACCTCTACGAAAAGCACGGCCGCCAGCTGGCCGAGGTGCAGAAGCGGCTGGTGTTCACCACCCACACCCCCGAGCTGGCCGGCAACGAGGAACACCCCATGAAGCTGCTCGAGGAAATGACATTCTTCGGAGGTATTGCGGCCGATGAGGTGCGCCAGCTGGTGGGCGTGGAAAACGACCAGCTGAACTACACGCTGGCGGCCCTGCGCATGGCGCGCATTGCCAACGGCGTATCGAAGGTGCACGGCGTGGTAGCCAACCAGATGTGGGGCACCAACCCCGGCATCTGCCCCATCATCCACATCACCAACTCCCAGAACGGCACGTACTGGCGCGACGCCCAGCTGCACCAGGCCCTGGAAAGCAACGACGATGCGGCCCTGCGCCGGCGCAAGCTGGAGCTGAAAAAGCAGCTGTTCGACATCGTGGCCGACCAGACCGGCAACATCTTCGACCCCAATGTGCTGACTATCGTGTGGGCCCGGCGCTTTGCCGGCTACAAGCGCGCCGACCTTATTCTGCGTCACTTCCAGCGGTTTGTAAAGCTGGTGATGAATACCGAGCGGCCCGTGCAGATTATCTGGGCCGGCAAGCCTTACCCCAAAGACTACAGCGCCATTGGCACCTTCAATGACATCATTCAGAAAACCAAGCCGTTCAGGAACTGCGCCGTCCTCACGGGCTACGAGCTGGGCTTGTCGGCGGCCCTGAAAAAGGGCTCCGACATCTGGCTGAACACGCCCCGCTTCCCACGCGAAGCCTCCGGCACCAGCGGCATGACAGCGGCCATGAACGGCTGCATAAGCCTGAGCATTGCCGATGGCTGGATTCCGGAGTTTGTGCGCGAGGGCGAAAACGGCTTCCTGATTCCGCTGGCCAACATCCACGAGCCCGAGCCCGTGAAGGACGACTTGGAAGCCACCGGCATCCTGGACGTGCTGGAGCAGGAAATTCTGCCGCTGTACTACAACCAGCCCGACCGTTTCCTGGAAATTCAAAAAACCGCCATGCGCGAAGTAGAGCCCGAGTTTGAGTCGGGCCGCATGGCGCGGGAGTACTACGAGAAGATGTACAACGCGTAGCGTACTGCCTTCTAAACGGATGCGGCCCCAACCAGTCTGCTGGTTGGGGCCGCTTGTGTTTTAGTGCGTGTTTAGATTTCGTAGACTCCTTCTTTAGAACGTCATGCTGAGCTTGTCGAAGCATCTCTACTGCTTCGCCTGCATCATTCAACGAAGCGGTAGAGATGTTTCGACAAGCTCAGCATGACCCCAGAGCAAAATCCCAAACATGTGTTTTAAGCTGATACGAGCTTCCGGCTTTTCTTTTTCGTCTTGCTGCGGCGCCCCCACCACACAATGGTGCCCGTTACGGGCAGGCTGGCCGAAATGAGGCTGGCCAGGAATGCCACAATCTTGCCGCCTACGCCCAGCAACTGCCCGGTGTGCAGGTCGTAGTTCATGTCAGAGAACTTGGTGCCGGCGCTTTTGGCAGCGTGAAAACGCGTCTCCAGCAATTGGCCCGACACAGGGTGGAAGGCATATTCGTCGCGATGGTAATAGTGCAGGGCTTTCTGGTAGGTCCAGCAGTACGCGGACGTCTTGCCCGTGCCGGTGGGCCCAATAAGGACCATTTCGTTGGCGGGCGAAAGGCGGCGCACGTTGCGGTACACGATGTCGGAAAGGGGCTGAGTAGCAGCTGTTACGGTTTTCAAGGTATCAAGCTTGGTTTCCATCAGCTCCTGAGGAGCCGGCTTGCCCCCATCCACCACAAATACAATCGACTTGAGCATCCAAGGGAAGATCATGAACAAGCCGGACAAAGCCAGCACCAGCGCAATGCTGGCTACGTAGAAGCCCAACACGTTGTGCAGGTCGTAGTTGATACGCCGCCACCGGGCGCCCCACTTGATGGCAAAGCGCTGCTTGCGCTCCTGCTTGCGCTTGGGCCACCACAGCACCAGGCCCGACAGCAGCATCACCACAAAAATGGAAATGGAGCCGCCCACCACCCACTTGGCTACCGCCTCAGGCAGCAGCAGGTGCATGTGGATTTCCTGAATGATGGTAAAAAAGTGCGTGCGCAGGTCCATCCCGTGCAGCACCTGCCCGGTGTAGGGGTTCAGGTACACGAGCATTGGCGCCCCGGCTTTGTCGGTGAAGAACACCGTGGCCGAGCGGTCGGGCCCGAAGTACGTGGTCCAGCAGTCCTTGGCCGCCACGCCGGGGTGGCCGGCCAGCGCCGCGGCCTGCAGGCGCGAGGGCAGCACCGGCGCCGTCGCCTGCACGTCCACCTTACGCCAGGGCTCGGTCAGGTCCCGGATGTCGTCCTGAAACGTGAAGATGGCCCCGGTAATGCTCACGATAAATACCACCAGCCCGGACGCCAGCCCGAGCCAGAGGTGCAGCTTGCCAACGGCTTTCTTGAATGGGGTCATGGCTAGAGACAGGAAAAAGCTGTCATTCCAAGCAAAGCGAGGAATCTGGGGTTCCGGTTGACCAGTACGATTCCCCGCTTTGTTCGGAATGACAGTTTATAGCATTAAAACTTGTAGGCAATGCTGCCCACCACGCTGCGCAGCTTTTGCGCGTTCATGGTAGTGTAGCCCGTCCAGTATTGCTGGTCGGTAAGGTTGTCTACCTTGGCCGACAGGCGGTACTTGGGCTGGTCGTAGAAGATGCTGGCGTTGAGCAACGTGTAGCTCGGCAAGGTAAACACGTTGGTGCTCGTATTCAGCACGCGGTTTTCGCTGACGTAGTTTCCCCCGAAGCCCGCGCCCAGGCCGCGCAGCGCACCCTCGGGCTGACGGTAGCTTACCCACGCATTCGCCAGGTAGGGCGAAGAGGCTGTGTTGGGGCGGCGGCCGTTCACGTCTTCCGGCGAGTTCTCAAATTTCGAGTCGTTGTAGGAGAAGCCGCCGACTATGTTCAGACCGCTCACCGGATTGGCAATAACGCTGACTTCTACGCCCTTGCTGCGCTGGGTGGCATCCTGGGCATTGATGGCTTCAAACGTAGTAGGCGCGTAGCCCAGCAGCCGCAGCTGGTCCTGCACCCGAATGTTGTAGTAGCTCACCGTGGCGCTAAGGCGGCCGGCGGCGGCATCCAGCTTCACTCCACCCTCCCACTGGTTGGCGCGCTCCGGCCGGGCCAGCGGGCGGCTGCCGTCTTCGGCCAGGTAAATGCCCAGGTTGTTGAAGCTGTTCTGGTAGTTGGCAAATACGCTTACCCGGTCCTTCACCGGCTGATACACCACCCCGAATTTGGGCGACCAGGTGGTTTGCGTGTAGGCCGCCACGGGTGAGTAGTACAATCCGCCTTTGTTGTTGACGTGGTCTACGCGCAGGGCGGCCAGCACGCTCAGCTGCTCGGTCAGGTTCAGCACGTCCGACACGAAGGCGCTGTAGGTGTTGGACTTGGTGGTAACCAGGTAGCGGCCACCACCGCCGCGGGCGTACACGGCGTTCATGTTGGTTCCGTTGAACTGGTCCAGCACGGGCCGGGGCGAGGACAAGGCCACCGTATCGGCGTTGCCGCCTATGAAATTAATATCTGAGTCGATGCGCAGGAAATCCAGGCCCAGCACTACGCGGTTGCGCAGGCTGCCCACCTGAAAGTCGCCGTTGAACAGCTGCTGCGCTTCCCATAGCTGCCGCTGGCTGTTGTCCGTCGATTGGTCGGCCCGCACCAGGTAGTTGGCCGCTTCGGGCAGCTCGGGGTGGCGGAGGCGGAAGCCTGGGGTAGACGGCGTCAGGTAGAAGTACGCCGAGTTGCCATCCGAGTAGCTGTTGCTGCTGGTCAGGTAGGTGGTAGCCGTGAAGCTGGGCGAAATCTTGTAGCGTACCTGCCCAAACAGGTTGGTACTGCGCGAATTCTGAATCAGGCCCGGCCCCTGGTACGACTGGTGGTAATCAAACGGCGACTGGTCAGCCCGGTCGAAGCCCAGCGTAGCCGACGGGAAGTAGAAGAAGATAAACTGGTTGCCCGTGCCCCGGCCCTTGTAGATTTCCGCGTCGAGGTTGACGGTCAGCCGGTCCGAGGGGCGCCACTGCAGGCTGGGTGCCACGGCCAGATTCTTGTTGAAGCCCGTGTAGCCTTTATTCTGAAAGTTGTCTTCGTACGTGTACGCCGTGTTCAGGCGGAAGCCCAGCGTTTTGGGCTGATCGGCAGGGGTGTTTGGGTCCACCAGGTTCACGTCGGCACTCACGCGGTGGAAGCCGTAGGAACCGGCCGCTACGTTGATTTCGCCGCCGAAGGTTTCGGTAGGCTTTTTGGTGACGCGGTTCAGCAGGCCACCGTACGAGGTCAGTGCCGAGCCAAACAGCGTGGCCGACGGGCCTTTGATAACTTCCAGCTTTTCCAGGTTTACCGCGTCAATGTTGCCGGTCACGTTGCCGGCCACGCCGTTGCGCAGCTGGCTTTGCGTCACGAAGCCCCGCGCGGCGTAGAAGGCGCCGCCGTCGCCGCCGCGGCCGGTAGCGTCCCACATTTTCTGCAGGCCTGGGGCGTTGCGGGTGGCATCATCCACCGAAAACACCAGCTGCTCCGTCAGCAGCTCCTTGCCCACGGTGGCGTACACCTGCGGATTTTCCAGGTTATCGAGCGGCATCTTGTTCACGTCCACCGACTGCTTGCGGGTAAACTTGTTGGTGCGGTTGCCGCTCACTACTACTTCGCGCAGCTGCTGAGCACTCTCGGCCAGTACCACTTCGGGTACCCGGGTAGTTTCGCCGGCCCGTACTTCTACCGGCAGCCGCTTGGGCTCGTAGCCTACCAACGAAATCACCAACGTATAGCTGCCCGGCACCACGCTCCGCAGTACGTAAGCACCCTGGGCGTCGGTGGCGGTGCCGCGGGTGGTGCCTTCCAGTGCCACGTTTATTTGTTCGGCGGGCTGGGCATCGGCCGTGCGCACCGTACCCCGCAGGATGCCGTTGGTTTGAGCCAGCAGGGTGCCAGGCAGCAGCGCCGCCAGCAACAGGAGAAACAAAAGAGGAAGCTCCCGCTGGAGCGACGAAGGTTGACAGTGAAGGTGTGGTTCATGCTGATTGGCGCAAATTCCGGCCGGACAACTACCCGGCGTTTGTTTAGAAATAATCTAAACTGCGCCAAAAGTACTAGTCGAAACTACACGACACAACCTTATTTAGAAATTATCTTAATAAATAAAGAGGCTATCTAGTTGTTTAGCACACCCTCCAACACCGCCCACATATTGTCGGCCAGCAGCTTATGGCCAGCAGCGTTGGGGTGCACACCGTCGGGCAGGTTGAGGTGACGCTGACCCAGCACGCCCTGTAGCAGGAACGGCACGAACGGCAGGCTATTCTTCTCGGCCAGCGCCCGGAACAGTGCTTTAAACTCGGTGGCATATTGCCCGAACCGATGCCCGCCCAGCGGGCCCAGATCAAATGGAAACTCCAGGCCCACCAGCACGATGCGCGCCTGCGGGAATTTCTGCCGCACCTGGTTGATGATATCCTGCAGGTTCTGAACGGTTTCGCGTATGGGAATGCCGCGCAGGCCGTCGTTGGCGCCCAGAGCCAGCACAAACACCTCTACCTGGTGCCGGGCCAGCACGCTGGCTACGCGCTGGCGGCCGCCGGCGCTGGTTTCGCCGCTCACGCCGTAGTTGTAGGCTTTGTAGGGCAGGCCCAGGGCATCAATCCGGGTTTGGAGCAGGGCCGGGAAGGCCTCGGCGGCCCGCAGCTGATAGCCGGCTGTGAGCGAGTCGCCAAAGAAAATAAGGTCAGCCATAAGCGAAGTGCCCGGGGTTGACGGGCGTTTGGCAGCAAACGGCCAGCGGCGGGCGCAGGTTAGCAGCCGGGTGGTTTTCCGGGCAAGCGGCAACCATTTTGGCAAATACCGGGTTAAAGCGCGGCAGCCAGGTAAGAATCATTCTTCGCTGGCTGTATCTTTGCCCGCTCAACCTTCAGCTATTACCCATGCCCGTTACCAAAGCAACCGACGCGGATTTCCGCCAGCTGCTCGATTCGAACAAGAAAGTAGTAGTGAAATACTACGCCGACTGGTGCGGCAACTGCCGCCTGTTCTCGCCCAAATACAAACGCCTTTCGGACGCCGAGCAGAACCAGAGCATTGCCTTTCTGGACGTGAATGCCGAAACCAGCCCCGAGGCCCGCAAGCTGGCCGGTGTAAGCACGCTGCCCTTCTTCGCCATTTTCAAGGACGGAGAGCTGCTCGATACCGTATCGGCCAGCAAGGAAGAGGCCGTAGCCGACCTCATCAACCGCCTCAACTAAGTCGTCGATGAAGATTCCTGCCATCAAACACCTCGTGGAAACCCAGCCGCTGCAGGCGCTGGTAGCCGCCGAAGAAGCCATTCTGGAAGAGCAGACGCTCCCGTTTGCCGTGCCCGGCGAAGACGAAGGCGAGCAGCTCACGCACGTGCTGGCGGCCATTTTTATTCTGAACCACATGCAGGACCACCAGCTGGAGTTCAAGGAAGCCCTGCGCGAGTACACCAAGAAAGTACGCGTTTCCATCAGCTAACCCGCTGAGTAGGCTCCCTTACCGCACAACGCCCCGAACGCCGCTACTGGCAGTCGGGGCGTTGTGTTTTTAATAGGTCGGCTGAAAACGCGGGGTTTACAGCCGGGAAAAGTGCGCGGCAGCGGCCCGGATGCCTTCTTCCGTGCACAGGCCGCGCACGTAGTAGAGGTACACGCTGCGAAAAACCTCGGACAGGTTGTAGCGGCTTGGCGGAAACACCACGGGGTTGAGAATCAGGTTCAGCTGCTCCAGAATGATTTTGGTGACCAGCTCAATGTTGATGTCGCCCCGGAGCTCCTTTTGCAGAATTCCCTCGTTCAGCAGGCCATGAATCTGGGGGTAGGAATACGTGGTGAGATGGTCCATCAGCACCTCCCAGGTGGTCGGATGCTGCTCCTGAACCTCCACGTAATACGTGCCGGGTACCTTCTGCATCTCCCCGATACCATGCTGCAGGAGCATGAGAATGCGCTCCACCGGGCTGCTGGTTTGGGCAAACAAGGCGGCGTGTTCCTTTTTCTGGCGCTCCAGGTCGTAGCGGGCCACTTGCAGCACCAGGTCGTCCTTGTCGGCAAACATGCCCCGAAACGTGGCCGGGGAAATTTTCAGGTGCTGAATCAGGGCGTCCAGCGGCAGACCGCTGATGCCGTGCTGCAGAAACAGCTGCTGCGTTTCTTCCAGAATAGTTTGCTGCAGGGTAGAGGCAGGCATACGATACGACCTAAGAATGCAAATACAACCCGGCGCTAACCTTGCCGGGCCTGCAAGCTAGGCAATAGCCGCCCCGCAGGCTAGCTCAACAGGCCCAGTCCGAAAAAGAAAAGCAGCTGCACCAAGTACACAAACGGCACCAGCTCATTGCGTTTCAGAAACTGGCTGCGGATGAAGAATATCTGCAGGATAAAGGACACCGCCAGCCAGGCCTTGAAGTTCTGCAGGGGAATGACGTTGCCCATCCAGCTCCAGAAATCAAACTGCACGGCTACGGGCTCGATGCACACATCCATGCCCACCATCAGCACCGCGGCCACCACGGCCCGCAGGATATCGGGCAGGGGCAGGTAGCGGGCCAGCACTCCGGCCATGTACGTTAGCATCAGCCAGTTGAGCCCGATAACCAGCGGCACACCCAGCACCCCGAAGCCCAGCACGGGGCCATACACGTAGTTGCCGAAGATGATTTTATTCTGCACGCCCAGCACTTCCACCCCGAAGCCTACCAGCATCGTCATAAAGCAGAAAACGTAGAAGCTGACGGAGCGCTCCGCCTGAAACGCCAGAAGCAGCGCCGCCGTGAGCAGCAGGTTCAGGGGCACGAAGCGCAGGTAGAAGTCGGGGTCCTGCGAAAAGCCCAGCCCGATAAAGCCCGTGACGTGAAACAGCAGAATGATGCCCTGCGCTACGCGCAGGCGCTGGCGGCTGCCGGGCTGCGTGGTCGGGGGCGCCGCCGGGGGTTGGAGCGTAGAGTCGGTCGTAGGCATGCGGAATCAGGCAGATATAAGGTCGGCGACGATGGCGGCCGACAACAGGCACAACGGAATACCGCCGCCCGGATGGACGCTGCCTCCACAAAAGTACAAGCCAGGGAGTTTACGCGAAAAATTTGGATGCCGCAGAAAGGCCGCCAGCATATTATTGCTGGAGCTGCCGTACAGCGCCCCACCCACCGACGAGGTACGCCGGGCAATGCCCGGCGGGTCCCATACCTGCTCGGCCCGGATGTACGGGGCCATATCTACGCCCAACGCCCGGTGCAGGCGCTGCAGTACGGCGCGGCGCGTGTGCTCCACCAACGCCGGCCAGTCCTGGCCCTGGTCGTGGGGCACATTCACCATCACAAACCAGTTTTCGTGGCCGGTGGGAGCATCCGCAGTAGTTTTTTTGCTGGTGATGTTCACGTACACCGTCACGTCGTCGGCCACGGTTTTTTCCCGGAAGATGGCCTCGAACTCGCGGCGGTAGTCCTGGGAAAAGAAGATGTTGTGCACGCCCAGCTCGGCAAACTCCCGCCCAATGCCCCAGTAGAAAATCAGGGCGGAGGACGAGCGGGGCTGCTGCAAGGTTTTTTCGGGTGCGGGCTGTTGGGGCAGCAGGCGGCGGTAGGTGGGCACCACATCCATATTGCTTACCACCAATGGGAAATCGTACACGCCCCGCGAAGTGCGCACCCCCGAGACACGCCCGCCGGCCGTGAGGATTTCCTGCACCGGTTCCTGGTAGCGAAACTGCACGCCCAGCTCTTCAGCCAGCTTCACCAGACTGGCGGCAATGGCGTAGATGCCGCCCTCGGGATAATAGGCGCCCAGGCCGTGCTCCAGGTGCGGAATCAGGGAAAGCGTGGCGGGCGCCTGGTAGGGGTCCGAGCCGTTGTAGGTGGCAAACCGGTCGAAGAGCTGCACCAGGCGCGCGTCCTGCGGGAAAGCGGCGGAGTGGCGCTGGTGCATGGTACTGAGCAGACCCAGCTGGGGCAGCACGGCCATGGCCTTCAGCACCTCGGGGCGCAGGTACGTGCCGGCTTTGTGCAGGGAGTGGCGCAGAAACGTATCGGCGGTGCCCTCGTAGGCGCGGCCGCTTTGCCGGAGGAAGCTCAGTACGTCGGCGGCGGGCACACCCAGCTTCTGCTCGACTTCCTGCGCGAAGCGGGGCTCCTCGGCCCAGGCGGTGAGGCGGGTGCCATCGGCGAAGAAGTACTGCGTGATGGGGTCGAGCCGCTCGTAGCGAAAGTAGTCAGTGGGGGTGCGGCCGGCCAGCCGGAACAGCTCATCTACCAGCTGCGGCAGCGTGAACAGGGACGGCCCGCCGTCGAAGCGGTAGCCGCCGGGCAGCTCCAGCTGATGCATCTTCCCCCCAAACGACGCCTCGGCCTCAAACACCGTAACCGCATGCCCCTGGCAGGCCAGCCGCACAGCCGTGGCAATGCCGCCAATGCCGGCCCCGATAATGGCGGCGGGCGTTTTGACGGGGGCTGGGTGTGGCGAAGAGGGCGTCAAGAGAAAGGTAGAAAGAGCCTGAGGCGGCAGGCAGAAACCGGCCGCTGGTCAAAAGTACAACGCCCGGGCCGGCCATTTTCCTGTCGGCCCGGGTGGTCGGCGTTTTTGCCTTTCAGAAAACTGCCGGTGTGCGGTATAGTTCAGATATTGGGGCCGGCATCTGCTTTTTTGCTTCGTCTTCATGCCTGCGACACGTGTTTCCTACCGTTGGGCCTTGGGCTGGGTGCTGTTCTACGGCGGCCTGCTGCCCTACGCCCTGCCCCGCTGCCTCGACTGGATGAGCCGCCCCTCCAACTGGTGGCTGGGCTGCGGCGCGGCGGGCCTGCTGGTGCTACTGGGCGGTGTGGCCCTCTCGCTCTACCAGGCCGGGCACCGGCTTCTTCGCTCCGTTTCATCTTCCTCCTCTTTTTTCCCTCCTTCCGATGACACCACTTGACTCCCTGGCCAACCGCTCCTGGCGGAAGCCCCTTATTTTCCTGGGCTTGCTGCTCCTGGTCATCGTCGGTGGGTGCAGCCTTATCAAGGTAGAGCGCATTGATGCCGGCAACGTGGGCATCAAGGTGAACCTGGCCGGCACGGCGCGGGGCGTGGACGATATTACCTACGCCACGGGCTGGGTGTTCTACTCGCCCCTGAGCACGGCCGTGTACGAGTTTCCGGTGTACACCCAGCACAAGGAGTACGAAGAGTTTGAGGTCCAGAGCAAGGACGGCTCGGGCTTCGGGGTGGCACCCAGCCTCAACTACTTTGTGCAGTCCGACAAGGTTGACGACATCTTCCGCCAGTACCGCCGCCCGCTTACCGACATCGAAAACGGCTTTCTGAAAACGGCCGTGTACGAAGCCTACCGGGTGGCTACCAACCGCTACACCGCCGATTCGCTCATCAGCAACCGGGGCTCCTACGAGGCCCAGGTGAAGGCCAACCTCGTGCGCCAGCTCCAGGCCATGGGCTTCACGGTGCAGCAGATTACCACCAAGCTGGAGCCACCCGTCAGCCTCAAAGCCGCCATCGACGCTAAGAACACGGCCGTGCAGACCGGCCTGCAAACCGAAAACCGCATCCGTCAGGCTGAGGCGCAGGCCCGCATCAACATTGCCGAAGCCGAGGGCCGGGCCAAAGCCATCCGCATTGCCGCCGACGCCCAGGCCTACGCCAACCAGAAGCAGCAACAGTCGCTCACGCCGCTGCTGGTGCAGATGCGCTGGATTGAAGCCTGGGAAAAAGGCGGCAGCAGTGTACCCACCTACACCGGCGGCAGCGGCGGGCAGTTTCTGATGCAGATGCCCGCCCCGGGCGCGGCTAAGTAAGGTAGCGCAGCCCCGGCAGCACATCTAGGCTGTGTGGATAGTAAACGCGCAAGCGCTTAAGAACTATCTGAAACGTCATGCTGAGCGGAGCCGAAGCATCTCTACCGCTTCGTTGTAATGCCAAATAATTAGCCAGAGGTAGAGATGCTTCGGCTCCGCTCAGCATGACGTCATTTTTGCTTACTGCCTCTCACCTAGCCTACCAAATTCCCGGCACAACCACAACCCGATTTTGCCCCGGCGACGAACCTTTTTTACGCCATTTCGTCGCGGGCAAAATCGGCGAATTTGGGGCCACCAGGGCCATGTGGAAAACTTTCTGTTGGACTATAGCTTGAGGCATCTAACAAGGCTGGCTATATTCCGGTCAACATCGGCGCGGGCCCGGAACCCCGAGCGGGCTTGCTAGCCTGCTTAGCTGCCTCCGGGCCCGCGCCGCCGTATCCTTCACAACCTCACACACTTCGCCCATGCTGGTAATTAAGCGCGACGGTCGGCGCGAATCCGTCAAGTTCGATAAAGTCACGGCCCGCATCGAAAAGCTCTGTTACGGGCTCAACATGCTGTTCGTCTCCCCCATTGAAGTGGCCAAGAAGGTCATTGATGGCATTTACGACGGCGTGACGACCGTGGAGCTTGACAACCTGGCCGCCGAAACCGCCGCCTCGCTCACCACGCGTCACCCCGACTACGCTATCCTGGCCGCTCGCATTGCCGTGAGCAACCTGCACAAGGTGACCTCGAAGTCGTTTTCGAGCACCATGAAGCGCCTCTACACCTACGAGGACCCCAAGACCGGCGAAAACGCCTCCCTTATTGCCAAGGACGTGTGGGAAGTGGTGCATAAGCACGCCGCCCAGCTCGACTCGGCCATCATCTACGACCGGGACTACTCGTACGACTACTTCGGCTTCAAGACCCTGGAGCGGAGCTACCTGCTGCGCCTCGATGGCAAAGTGGTGGAGCGGCCCCAGCACATGCTCATGCGCGTGGCCATCGGCATTCACCGCGAAGACATCGATTCGGCCATCGAAACCTACGAGCTGATGTCGGAGCGGTGGTTTACGCACGCTACGCCTACCCTCTTCAACGCCGGCACGCCCAAGCCCCAGCTTTCCTCCTGCTTCCTGCTCACGATGAAGGACGACTCCATCGAGGGCATCTACGACACGCTCAAGAACTGCGCGCTGATTTCGCAGAGCGCCGGCGGCATCGGGCTGGCCGTGCACAATGTGCGCGCCACGGGCTCCTACATCAAGGGCACCAACGGCACCAGCAACGGCCTCACGCCCATGCTCAAGGTGTTCAACGACACGGCCCGCTACGTGGACCAGGGCGGCGGGAAGCGCAAAGGCGCCTTCGCCATTTACCTGGAGCCCTGGCACGCCGATATCTTCGACTTCCTGGACCTCAAGAAAAACCACGGCAAGGAGGAGATGCGCGCCCGCGACCTGTTCTACGCCCTCTGGACGCCCGACCTGTTTATGAAGCGCGTGGAAGCCAACGGCGACTGGACGCTGATGTGCCCCCACGAGTGCCCCGGCCTCGACACCACCTTCGGGGCGGAGTTCGAGAAGCTCTACCAGAAGTACGAGAAGGAAGGCCGTGGCCGCAAAACCATTAAGGCGCAGGAGCTGTGGTTTGCCATCCTGGAAAGCCAGACCGAGACCGGCACGCCCTACATGCTGTTCAAGGACGCCGCCAACAGCAAGAGCAACCAGCAGAACCTGGGCACCATCAAAAGCTCCAACCTCTGCACCGAGATTATGGAGTACACCGACGAGAACGAAATTGCCGTGTGCAACCTCGCCTCGCTGGCTTTGCCCCGCTTTGTGAAGGAAGAAAACGGCTCCCTGGTATTCGACCACCAGAAGCTGTACGACGTGACTTACCACGCCACGAAGAACCTGAACAAGGTAATCGACATCAACTACTACCCCGTGCCGGAGGCTGAGCGCAGCAACCGCCGCCACCGCCCCATCGGGCTGGGCGTGCAGGGCTTGGCCGATACCTTTATTGCCCTGCGCATGCCCTTCGAGAGCGACGAGGCAGCAGGCCTGAACAAGGACGTATTTGAAACCATCTACTTCGCGGCCATGACGGCCTCCAAGGATTTGGCCATCAAAGACGGGCACTACGAAACCTTCCCTGGCTCGCCCCTGAGCAAGGGCCAGTTCCAGTTCGACCTCTGGGGCGTGACGCCCAACTCGGGCCGCTGGGATTGGGAAAGCCTGCGCGCCGAGGTTATCAAGCATGGGGCCCGCAACTCCCTGTTGGTAGCGCCCATGCCTACGGCTTCCACGGCTCAGATTCTGGGCAACAACGAGTCGTTTGAGCCTTACACCTCCAACATCTACGTGCGGCGCGTGCTGAGCGGGGAGTTCATGGTGGTGAACAAGCACCTGCTGAAGGACCTGGTGAAGCTGGGCATCTGGAACGACCAGATGAAGCAGGCCATTATTGCCGCCAACGGCTCGGTGCAGGATATTCCCAGCATCCCGCAGCACATCAAAGACCTGTACAAGACGGTGTGGGAGATTTCGCAGCGCCGCATCATCGACATGTCGGCCGACCGCGGGGCGTTTATCTGCCAGAGCCAGAGCCTGAACCTGCACGTGCAGAACGTGAACTTCGGCAAGCTCACCAGCATGCACTTCCACTCCTGGAAGAAGGGCCTGAAAACCGGCATGTACTACCTGCGCACCAAAGCCGCCGCCGACGCCATCAAGTTCACGGTGCAGAAGCAAGCCGCCGAAACCCTGGAGCCCGTCTACACCGACCAGGCCGCCGCTATGGCCTGCTCCCTGGATAACCCGGATGCTTGCGAGGCCTGCGGGTCGTAATTGAAAGGGGATGACAAACGAAAGTTACCCGTCTGCTTATGAAAGCGGGCGGGTAACAATACAGGCCTTCTAGACACAAAATACCATTGCCTATGTAGAACTCTGGACCTTAGAATGTATTCGTCAACCGGATGGTTGGAGGCTACAGCCCATACTAAGGCCTTAAACGCAAAAAACGGAAGGCGGCAACCTTCCGTTTTTTAGCGAGGCTGTTTGCCTCACATACCCAACCGTAGTGGCACTATGAATTGGAGTACTTTTTTGCGCTACATGCGCCGAACTGCGACTTTTCTTTCTCGCCTCGCAACCATCGGCACAGCTGGTAAAAAGCTGTGGGATGCTGTAAGCTGGATGAAAACGTTTCTGTAAAGCGTTGAAAGAAGCAGGCTTCTAAATGAGTCTGAGGATCCTCGGCAACGGGCTACCCATTTGAGGGTGGCCCGTTTTCCTTTAAAACCTCAGTAAAAGTGAGAAAGTTTTCGCAAGTTTTCGCACTTTTTCTCAAGCCTTTTTAAAGGTTAATATGGAATCTGAGTATAAGTACACTTTGCCAAAACACCTACCATTCCGTTGATTACTAGCCGTTATGGCCATTTCAGAGGACATTTTAAGAGAAAATTACCGAAAGCTTTCGGATGC
This sequence comes from Hymenobacter sp. J193, assembly GCF_024700075.1. Lineage (NCBI taxonomy): Bacteria > Pseudomonadati > Bacteroidota > Cytophagia > Cytophagales > Hymenobacteraceae > Hymenobacter > Hymenobacter sp. J193. The sequence goes on along the minus strand of NZ_JAJONE010000001.1, from coordinate 2,440,631 downwards.
CAAGTTGCTGAGCATCGCCACCGATGATGCCGTAAAGCTCCGACCGGATGCTTTGGCGCTATTGAAAGCGGAACTACAAGCCCGAGGATTAGCTGAAGCAGCCCAATCCAGCATCGAAGCCCAGTTTAAGGTACTTGATGAAGCAGGCCTACATGCTTACTGCGCAATGATTCAGGAACAGCCATGTCCAATTTGCCAGTCTTCTAGTCAGCCGCTTAATGCTACTATTTCCTATCGAGTTGTGAGCTTTATAATCATGACTACTCGCAAGAAGGAGTTTGCCATAGCATGCCCACCTTGTCTGGACGCGCTTAATCGTCAGGCCACTATCTCATCAGCATTACTGGGATGGTGGGGTATTCCGTGGGGAATAATCCACACTATTCGGGCCCTCATTAAAAATAATGCAGCTTTTAAAAACAATCATTTGCCTCAACCGAATGACCTTCTCAAGGGCTTCGTAGCTGAGAATGTAGGGCGAATTGAAGCGGCTAAAGGCCGGCCTGATATGTTCCAACAATTACTCGGCATCTAACTTATAGTCATTAAGCAGCCCGTAATCTCATCTGGCGAGAGTTTAGCCCAGCGTAACTCGTGACCAGCCTTGACGTGGCGGTTATACCTCCACTGCCGCAGCAGCGGCAAGCCGGACCCGCACCGCCCGCAGTAGAGACGGAGCGAATTCTTTCTATTCCCCGCCTCTCCCGCAACCCCAGCAGCCATGGTTCCTGCCTCAGCCCCCAAGGCAGCGGCGGGAGCAGAGCTGAATCCGTCATCATCTTCATCTCCTGCTATGAGCACCGAGTGGCATTTCCCCTTTATGATTCTGGCGTCGCTGGTGGTCTTCTGGCTGATGGCTTGGGTGATTCTACCCCGGGAGGAGTTTCGGGCCCGGCAGCGCCAGATTGGGCTGCTGGCCCTGGTGGTCGTGGTATTCGGGATGCTGTTTGGGAAGTATGGGGCCACGTTGGGCCTGCCCTGGTGGGTGTATTACCCCATTCCCATGCTCATTACCGTGCTGCTGCCCCCGTTGGTCTGGCAGCTGGATAAGCGGCGCACGGCGGCCTACCTGGCGCTGAGCTTCTTGTCGGCACCCGTTATCCACGTGCTCTTTTCCTTCTTCCTCGGCTGGACGGAGTACATGCCGTTCTGGAAGATTCCTGCCCTCAGCAGCTACCTTGCGTAGCTCCTCTGCCTCTCCTGCACCTGCGGCAGCTATGTCACTTACCGAGCTATTTATCCACCAACCAGACCTGCTATGGGTGCCTTCAACACGCTGCACACGTCAATCCGGTGCCTCCAGTGCGGCCAAGTAACTCCTGCGCGCCTTCAGTTTAAGTTTGGCGACACATGGCAACTTGACTATAAACTAGGCGACACGCTGCTATGGGGTGGGAATGACAGAGGCATACCGGGCTTGCCTAGGGTCATGGTCTATGGAATATTAGAGGACGACGTGTGTCCGGCCTGCGGGGCGAAGCCCGCTGTTGAGGAATTCGATATCCATGTTGAAAATGATGTGCTGGTATCGGTAGCGCCTATGGTAAGTTATGAGCCTTACCTGCGCAGTGAGGCTGACGGGGGCGCATGGGCAGTGGTGTAGTATCGTTACAGCTGGTAGAGTAAGTAGTTTCCCCGCCTCTCCCGCACCGGCGGCAGCCCTGGTTTCCCGCGCCCCGGCTCTCCGACCATTGTCGGAGCGGTGGGGCGCATTTTCCCGGCCTTCCGACCATCGTCGGAAGCTTGGGGCGCAGTAAACCAGGGCTCCGACTATTGTCGGAAGACCGGGGCGCATTTTCCCGGCTCTCCGACAATGGTCGGAAAGCCGGGGGACTTGTTATTGCATAGGCGCTATTCTATATTCCGGTATCCAATTACTTAATCCCGTTGCGTTATGTCCATTACCCCCTTAGAGTCGGTGGCTACGGCCCCCGCGCCCCTTTCCAAACCCGTCCGCCGCGCCAAGCAGCTCCCCGCTGGGGCCCTGGCCCTGTCGACACTGGCGACTACCGCGGCCGGGGCCTGGCAGAGCGCCGAGCTGCCCGCCCTGCTCTGGCTCACCAAAGCCGATTTCGCGGCCCAGGCCACGGCCTTTGCCACCGCCTGCACCGCCGCCGATGCTGCTGCCGACACCCGCACCCCACAGGCCGCCCGCCTCAAAGCCCTCGATAAGCTCCTCGACCAAGGGCTGGGCTTCGTAAAAAACTACCTGGAGGAAGAATACGAGAATCCGAAGGCCTACTACCCCGAGTTCGGCATCGAGAAATTCAACAAAGGCTACCGCCTGCCCAAAGACCGCACCGAGCGGGCCGCGGCCCTCACCAAGCTGCTGGCGGCCCTCGTCAAGTATAAGTTCGATAAGAAGAAGTACGGCACCGCCTATTGGCAGCCCCTGGCTACCGAGTACGCCGCCCTGGTGAAAGCCAGCACCGATACCTCCGGGGCCCGCAGCGTGAAAGTAGACACCAAGGTGCAGGGGGAGGCCAAGCTGCGCAAAGCCCTGCGCGCCCTCATCCACCACCTCAAAGCCAACTACCCCGATTCCTTCGAAGCCAAGCTGCGCGAGTACGGCTTCCAGAAGGAAAGCTATTAACGAGCGGTACGTGTTTAGGAACGGTCATTCTCCATCTGGCGTCCGCGTAGTCGAAGCATCTCTACCGCTTCGTTGCAGTGGTATTCAGACAAAGCGGTAGAGATGCTTCGACTGCGCTCAGCATGACACGAATAATATGGCCCTCGCCCAAACCCAGGCGGCAGCGTACTTTGGGGAATGATACCCGCTAAGCACCCCGCGCAGCCCTCCCCTGCCCTGTTGGCGTTCTACAACGCTGTGCCCTCGGTGCTGTGGTCGGTGCTGAGTCTGGGGCCGCTGAGTTTCTTTTGCTACCAGTATGTGGCCCGGCCCTGGCTGTACGGGCTGCTGGCGCTCAGCTTGCTGGCGTATGCCGTACCCAAAGCGTGGTTTAGCTGGTGGCAGCTGAGCCGCGTACCCACTGCCTACCGGCGGCTGGGCGTGCCGCTGGTAAACCACCTGGCCCAGCATGGCGGCCTGGTAAACGGGCTGGTGCGGCGGCGCTACCCGCAGTACCGGCGGGTGCGGGGTCGGAGGTCGGCCGCCAGCCTGCGGGCCGAAAGCTACCACATGGAGCGGTTTCACATGGCGGCCGGGGTGTTTTTCCTGCTGATGAGCGGCTACGCCGCCGCGCAGGGCCGCTGGGGCTGGGCCGCACTGCTCGCCCTGCTCAATGTGGGCTACAACCTCTACCCCATCTGGCTGCAGCAGTACCTGCGCCTGCGCCTGGACCTGGGCAGCCGGGGTTTTCGGTGCTGAGGCAGGCAGGTCAGCGGGTTCGCGCCATTGGCTAGGCCGGCTCAAGCGGTGTGCCAGCCCACGGTCCGCTACTGCACCACCGAGGCCAGCATTTCTTTCGACGGGCGGGTTTTCACGGGGCGCACTACCAGCGGCAGGTTAGCCGTGGCAGGGGCCACCTGCACCGTATAGCGGTAGCAGTCCTCGCCCACACGCACGACCAGGGCGTAGCGCCCGGCAGCCAGGTTGCGGAAGTCGAATCGGTGCCCGTAGGCCGGCGCCGCATAGTTTTCTTTGAATAACAGCTGCCCGGTGCGCACGCTCACCACCTGCACCGAGCCGCGCTGTTGGGCCGGGTTCTGGATGCGCAGGCGCACGGTTTCGGCGGTGGGCGTTTCGAGGGTAACGGGGGTTGTCTGCTGCTGAGCCTGGGTGGAGTGCGGGAAGCACAGAGCCCCCAGGGCAAGTAGGTGGGGCAGGGCGTAGCGGGCGGCGGAAACGAAAAGCGTTTTCATAGCTAGGGCGGAAAGAGGGAAGTGGATGAAGGAAGGAAGCTCTGCGGGGCAGTACCAGTTGGTGTGCATTTCTGCACACATAGCCGGCCGGCCCCACCAGAAGAAGCCAAGCCACATGCCAAACCATCAAAGCACTCCGCCTCAAATACTTACGCCAAACCCCTAACTAATTCATCCATCATATTCTGTCCGCACCCGGGCGGTGCGTCCGGTTTCGTCTGGCCTGTAAGGGCAACAGCTAGTCCTAAGCCAGCAGTTGCCGGCTTAGGTGATGTGGTGACCGGGTACGTGAGCCGCTAGGGCGTCATTGGCTGCTGGAGCAGCCAGGCTATGGCGGCGCCTTCGGTTTCGAAGGAGCGGTAAACCAGCGGCAGGCCCTGCACCTGGGTGGTCACATAGGCCGTAGCCAGGCGCACCATCACATCGGTAGACACCAGCACGGCGCCGTGCCGGTAGCCCGCCTGCACGGCCTGTGGCAGCCAGTGCCGGGCCACCCAGGTTTGCTCCTGAGACGAGAAGGGCAGCATCTGGCGCTGATCAATGAAGATGCGACTCCAGCCGTGCCGTTGCAGGGCAGTCTGCATGTGCGTGAACAGGGCCTGCGCATCGTGGGGGCCGCGCGGGCGGCCGGTCCATACTACCCGCAGAAAGCCGGCCGGATCTTCCAGCAGCCGGCCGGCGGCATTTTCGAAATACAGCAGGGACAAAGGGCTTCTTGATAAGTGACGACGCTATAAGCCGCCGACCCGAACAAGTGTTTTGCCGGGGCCAGCGGGCGTACCAAGCCGGCGCATCGGCTGGAACCAAGCTGCCAGGGCTGCACAACCAACCCGCCCAGAGCTTCCGGCGCTAGTAACTAACTGAAAATTTGCGGCCTCACATCATTATGTCCATCAGCCCAGGCAACTGTTGGGAAGAGAAACGCCCTCTATAGAAGCAGAACCGGGCCAGGGCCTTCGGGTGCGGCCGGTTCTGCTCTAACCTCCAACCTTTTTTCTTCCTACCTCTATGAAAACGCTTCTGCAAACCTCCTCCCGTTTCGCCCTGCTGGCTGCCCTAATCGGCCTGGGCTTCTCTCATGCCGCCCAGGCGCAGGTAGTGGCCGCTTCGGCGCCCGCCTACGTCAGCAAGGTATCCGACAACGTGTACGTCCTCCGCATCAGCAACCCGGCTCAGCAGAAAGGCCAGGTACAGATTGTGCGCCTGCGCGACGGCGCCAAGCTGTACCAGCGCTTCAGCGCCGCGCCCTCGTTTGGCATGAAGCTGAATGTGCGCGACCTGGTAGGCGACCGGTACGAGTTTGTGGTAACGCTGGGCCAGAAAACCTACCGTTATCCGCTGAACCTGGCCCCGGAGGCCTATCAGCCCATTACGCCTGCCCTGGTTGCCTCAGCCCGGCCCAAGTAGCCGATACTGGCCATAACGCAATCAGCCGCAGACCCTATGCTGGATCTGCGGCTGATTGCGTTAGGAGGCGCGGCTTTTTAGGGCTGCGGTTTGGGGGGCATCTTCACGTCGGGCGCATCTACCCGAATGACGCCACGCCGAACCGGGGCTGCTTTCTGCTGGCGCTTGGCTTTCCGGCGGGCGGCCCAGCGCTTAAACAGGCCACGCTTGCGCTTTTTCTTGCTGCTGTTGCCTCGGTAGCGCTTGTAGTTGGGCCGGTGGATCTTAGGCGGACTAAGTACGGCCGCTTCGGCGGGGGCGCTGGCGGCCGGAGCCGCTGCTACGATGTCCGGGTCTACTACCATCAGCAGCGCCAACAGCAGCAAAAGCAAAAGTTTGGGCATAAGCCGGAAAGAATGGTGATGCAGCCCGGTACGCAGCCCGCATGCTACACGTTGTGTGGAAGACTTCACCGGCGGCAGGCGGGCTGCGGCCAGCCAAGCCGATGACCTGATTTTGCCCCGTGGCAGCAAATACAAGGCCGTATTTTACACTTTTCGTCGGTAGCCGCCGAACTACTGCTGGCCCTGCATGTTCTCAACGTTGGTGGCCACCTCAATATTGGCGGTTTTGGGGAAAGCCAGAAAGTGCGTGACGCGTGGCGGCTCGGGCCCAACGTGGAACTGGCGCACCTGCGCCCGCACCACGGCATCGTCGCGGGTGAAGCGCTGGTGCTGGCGTTCATGCTCGCCCCAGGTGGCCACGTAAAAGAACTCCGTAATACACTCGGGCCGGGTTAGATCGGTGAAGACCCCAGCCCGCATGGCGCCGTCGCGCAGGCGCAGACGGGTAAGCTGGGCCGCCGCCTGCCGGAAAGCGGGCTGGTCGGCCACGGCTACCTTATATTCCACCATCACCACCACCGGGCCATCATCGGGGTCGATATCGGCGTGGACGTTGGGCACGGGAAACGTGCCGGCAGGTGTGAAGTCGAGGTTTTCGGCGGGGCGCAGCGGAAAAGGCAAAGCCAGAACCATGCTTACCAGCATCCAGCCGGCCGCCCCCAGCAACGCCAGCGGCAGGCTTACCCGGTCGGCCAGCTCACCCCACACGATACTGCCCAGCGCCAGTCCCGCCTGAAACACCAGCATGTAGATGCTCACCACCCGGGCCTGCACCCACTTGGGCACGTGCAGCTGCACGGTGGTGCTGAAGCTCGTCATCACCATCAGCCAGGCAATGCCCGACAGCAGCATGAGCGGATACAGCCAGTACACCGACGGGATGAAGGCCAGCCCCAGGTTGGTGCCCACAAATACCAGCGTGCCCAGCAGCACCCGCTGGTTGAACGACAGCCGGTGGCCGGCGCGCCCCATCAGAAACGCCCCAGTGATGGCGCCCGCTCCCAGCCACGAGAGCAGCACCCCGTAGGAGCCCGAGCTGAGCATGAGCCGCCGCGCCGTAACCACCGAGAGCAGCGCCCACATGGCACTGGCCCCGAAGGAAAAGGCAAAGGTGCGCACCAGCACCGCATAGATGGCCGGCGAGTACTGCACATAGCGCAGGCCCGCGCGCAGGGCCCCGGTAAAGTTTTCGGCCGGGCCATTGGTGACGGTTTCGGCCCGCTTCCAGTTGTAGACCACCGCCCAGGTAGCCGCAAACGACAGCCCGTTGAGCAGAAACACGTAGCCCGGCGAGTAATAAGCAATGATGACTCCGCCAACAGCCGGCCCAATGGCCCGCGCAATGTTGTTGCTAACCCCGTTGAGCGTAATGGCGAAAGGCAGCACTGGCCGCGGCACCAACTCCGTAGTTACGGTTTGCCAGATGGGCGCATTCACCGCTGCCCCAATGCCGAGAATAAAGGTGAAGGCCAGCACGCCCAGTGCCGAAATTTCACCCAGCAGTGTGAGCGTACCCAGCAGCAGCGCCACGGCGCCCATAAAGCTTTGCGTAACCAGCAGCAGCTTGCGCCGGTCAATCAGGTCGCCGATGGCGCCGGCAGGCATACTCAGCAGAAACGAAGGCAGGCTGGTAGCCGTTTGCATCAGGGCGACCAGCAGGGCCGAGGTAGTGAGCGTGGTGACGAGCCAGACACCGGCCACGTTCTGCATCCAGGTGCCGATGTTCGATACCACGGAGGCAATCCAGATGGCCCGAAAAATGGCGTAGGTAAAGGGCGTGGTAAGGGAAAGTCGGGGCTCGGGGGAAGCGGCAGTAGCAGCAGCGGACATGGCAGCACGAAAAGAAAAACCGGCAGTGGGCGGAGTACCCCGGGCCGGCCTCCTGCCTACGGCGCGCGGCCGGCCCGGGGTTGCAAGCCGCTACGGATAGAACAACTCAGTTCTTAAATGCGCTATCTTGCCCGCCCATATCTTTCCCCGTTTTCTATGTTCCAAGGGCTGCGCACCGTGGTATACACCGCCGAAAACCTATCCGAAGCCGTGGCCTGGTACCGCTCCGTGCTGGGTGAGGAGCCCTACTTCAATGAGCCTTACTACGCCGGCTTCAACGTGGGCGGCTACGAGTTGGGGTTAGTGCCCGAGGGCGCTACCGGGCCCGGTGGGCAGGTGGCCTACTGGGGCGTGCCCGATGCCGAAGCCGCGTTTGCCCGCCTGCTGGCCCTGGGCGCTACCTCACACGAAGCGGTGCATGATGTGGGCGGCGGCATTCGGCTGGGCACGGTGCTCGACCCATTTGCCAATGTGCTGGGCATCATCCAGAACCCCCACTTCCAGTTACCCGCCTGAAACCCAAGCCAGCCAATGCGCAACTGGCACGACCTGGACTACCTGCGCGCCGGCACCGTGCGGCAGCAGCAAGCTTACACTGCCCTCCACAGCTCGGGCATCTGGCGCCTGCTCGCCGGCTTTACGCCGGTGCTGGCCGGCACCGTGCCGCTGGATGTGGACACGCCCGCCAGCGACCTGGACGTGCTGTGCGAAGTGCCGGCTACGGCTACGGAAGCGTTTCAGGCGCTGCTGCTGCAGCACTTCGGCGTCCAGCCAAGCTTTACACTCACGCAGCGGGTTATCAACGGGCTTGCTACCACTCTTTGCCGGTTTCAGCAGGATGGCTTTGCGATGGAAATCTTTGGGCAGGCCCGGCCGGTAGCAGCGCAGCAGGGCTTCCGGCACCTAGTAATAGAAGACCAGATACTGCGCCTGGGCGGCCCCGCGTGGCGGGCCGCGGTGCGCCAGCTCAAGCAGCAGGGACTGAAAACGGAACCCGCCTTTGCCCAGCTACTGAACCTGACCGGCAACCCCTACGACGCCTTACTGGAGTTGGAAACCTTGCCGGAACCGGAGCTCCAGGCCCTGATCACAGCCCGAACCCCGCACACCCATTAGCCGGAACCAGTAGGTTAAAAGTTGTAGGCAACGCCCGCCGACCCAGCCGTGGCCTTGCCAATGTTGCGGCCCGCCACGTAGGTGCTGGCGCCCAGCACTACCCCTATTCCCTTGGCTACAGGCCGGAATATGCTGCCCCCCAGGCGCACGTAATCGACGCGGGTGGCGGTGAAGTTGCCGTCGAAGCCCGGCTGCACAATGTCGGTGCCGGTGCTGGCCGACTTCTGGAAGGAGGCCCAGGCCTCGGCGTAGAACTTGATGCCGGCGTACCCGGCTTTGGTTTCGGCCACGAAGGCATTGGGCACCCGGCCGCTGCGCAGGCTGTAGCCTGCCTGCCCGGTCAGAAACACCCCACTGGGCGTTTTGATGTGCGCTACGCCCAGGGTAGTGAGCTTGGTGGCGCGGTTCCCAATGGCAATGATGTACTGCAGCCCGTCGGCTGATTTATAGTCGCTCAGCGGCGTGCTTACGCCCACCGAGCCCAGCAGATCCAGCTGGCTGCTGCCTATTTCCGTGGAGAAGCTCTTGAATTTCAGAAAGGCCGATAGGTCCTGAAAGCCCTGGCGCCGGTTTACGTAGCCCTGGTCCTTCAGCACATTATCGTCGGCCTGACCTTCGGATCGGATGTAGGGCAAACTCACCACCGCCTCAATCTTGTCCGTCAGGCCATAGTTGGCAAACAAACTGATGGACGACACATGGATTTTCTTGAAAATGGGCACGTCAACTCTTTCCGGCACCAGATACGCCGTAGTGTAGCGTTCCTGAGTGCCCGTTACGGCCACCGAGCCGTGGCCTTTGCCGGCCATAAAGCCGGTGATGATGCTTTGCGCCTGCGTACGCGGGGCAGCCGCCAGCAGGGCCAGGGCAGCCAGGCCGACAAAGGAGTAAGAGTGTTGCATGGAAGTGTGTAGAAAATCAGAGGCCGACGATGTACGCAGCCAGTTGAACAGCGGATTGTGTAGCTCAACAAATCCGCCCGTCCGGGACTTTCGTTTGTATGCCGCTGCTGCCTGGCCCGGCACGTCTGCTTCGCCTTCTTCTTTCTTACCTCCTATTGTATGGCTCACTTTTTACTCCGCCGGTTGGGCGGTCTGCTCTGTGGCGGTCTGCTGTTGCTGAGCTGCTCGTCGCCCGACACTGACCCCTCCATTGCCGCCCTGGCCGTAGCCAACCCCGACTTTCAGGTGCTGGAGGATGCTGCCGTGCGCGGGGGCGTGGTCGAGCTGCTGTCCAACAAAAACCCGGCCCCGCAGAGCAACGGGTATTTCACGGTATTCGCGCCTACCAATGCCGCCTTTGCCCGGCTGGGCCTGCGGCAGGCTTCCGATCTGCTGGCCCTGCAGCTGCCTTTCCTGCAAAGCACCCTCTACTACCACGTAGCCAACGGTAACCTGAACAGCAGCACCCTGCAGGCCGGAGCCTCGTCGAACTCGGCGCTGGGCGTGACGCGGCGCTACATCCAGCGTGGCAATGATTTGTACGTGAACGGCTCCCGAATCGTAGCCACGGATATTTTCACCGCCAACGGCACCGTGCACGCCGTAGACAAAGTGCTGCTGGCCACCGGGGCCGATATTGTGCAGTCAGCCATAGCCCTGAGCCAGAGCAAGGTGTTTGTGCAGCCCGAGCTGACGTACCTGGTAGAGGCCGTGCTGTACTGCGACCTGGCCAGCGCGCTTTCCGAAGGCAGCCCGGAGTACACCGTGTTTGCGCCCACTGATGCCGCCTTCCGGGAGCTGGGCGCCCTGCTGAACGTGCCGCTCAACAAGCCCGCCGACATCCGTAATCTGCCCAAAGATGTGGTAACGAAAGTACTGCTGAACCACGTGGTGCCCACAGCGCAGTTTACGCCGGAGCTGCCGGCCACGGCCACGGCCCTGAGCGGCAGCCAGCTCACGTTCGGCCCCTTCACGGACGGAGTGCTGACGGTCAGGGGCCCCGGCAACCAAACTGCCGCCAACATGGCTATTCCTGATGTGCAGTGCACCAACGGCGTGGTACACGTTATCGACCGGGTGCTGCTGCCGTAAGCCACCGAACCCGCCGGGCACAAGCAGTACTTTACGTAGGCAGGTTGTGAACCAGCCCGGCAGTGGCTACCTTACAGGTTGCTAGTACACCCTGCCTTTTTTGCCGGAATGAAATCCTTGTTTGCCTGCCTGTGCTGGGGCTGCCTGTTGAGCCTCCCGGCCCTGCAGTCGGCTTCGGCCCAAACTACACCTGCTGCCGTTTCTTCACCTGCCAAACGCCTGCCTCTGGAGGGCCAGTGGCAAGGCCCGCTGCCCGTGCCCGGCGGTAAGCTCGATGTGCGCATTGCCATTACGGAGCTGGCCAACAACGCCTACTTTGCCACGCTCGATGTGCCGCAGCAGCGCCTGAGCCGCGTGCCCATGGAAGTGCGGGTGCAGGGGGATACCGTTACGTTTTCCTCGGCGGAGGTGGGCTGCCGCTTTGTAAGCCGCCGCCAGCCCGAGGGCCCTAAGCTGGTAGGCCAGTGGGAGCAGCCGGGCTACAAAACGGCCCTCACGCTGCAGTACTCACCGCTACCGCCGCCTCCCAAAAACTTCAAGTTTCAGCCGCCCTACCGCATCGAGGAAGTTACCATCACGGTGCCGGCCGATGGAGTGCAGCTGAGCGGCACTCTTACTACACCCGCCGGGCAGGGACCTTTCCCGGCCGTGGTGCTGCTCTCGGACATGGGCCCGCAAAACCGCGACGCCGCTTTTGCCGACTACAATCTGTTCGGTAGCATTGCCGATTACTTGACACGCCACCGCGTGGCCGTGCTGCGCTTCGACGACCGGGGTGTGGGCCGCTCTACCGGCGACTCCCGCCTGATAACCACGCCGCTGCGGGTGCAGGATGCTCAGGCAGCCCTCAATTTCCTGCGGGCCCGCCCCCTGCTCGATGTAACCCGCCTGGGGCTGCTGGGCCATGGCGAAGGCGCCAACGTGGCCCTGCTGGCCGCTGCCCAGCCGCTGCCGCCGGCTTTTGTGGTGTCGTTGGCGGCAGCTGGTGTGCCGGGCCGCGAGCATCTGGCCTACCAGCAGGCTCTGGGTCGCGCCGATGGACAGCCCGATACCACGCAGGCCAATGAAATCCGCCGGCAGGAGCTGCAACTGCAGGATGTCCGGCGGCAGGCCGAAAAAATGCGCGCCTCCGGGGCCAACTCTGCCCAGGTGGAAACCTTTCTGGCCCAACAGCAGATGCGCCAGCGCAGCGCCCAGAAAAAGCTGATTGAAGCCAACCTGAAAAAGCAGCAGACCCTGATTGACGTGGTGCGCCAGACGCCCGACAACACCCAGGCCCGCGCTATTCTGGAAAATATGCTTCGGCAGTTCTACCCCACTATGGCAGCGGCCCAGGTACTGTCTACCGCTGAGTGGATGACCACTCCCTGGTACCGCTACTACCTCGATTTCAACCCGCTCCAGGGCTTGGCGGGCGTCCGTTGCCCGGTCCTGCTGCTCTACGGCAACGAGGATGTGCAAGTAAATCCCGTGGTTAACTTAGCACCGCTGGAAAAGAACCTGAAAGGCTCCATTAGCCTCACCGTAAAGCGCCTGGAAGGGCTCAACCACCAGTTTCAGCCGCCCATGGTCGATTGGCCCCTGGTGGGCGGTCAGTCGCAGCCCGTGTTTTCGCCGGTAGCCCTCGAAACCATTCACGACTGGATTCTGCCCACAACGCAGACAGCCAAGTGATGCCAGCTTCAGCTTAAAATAAAAAGCTCCTGACCGCAGTCAGGAGCTTTTTTGTTATCAGGATCAGTGGCCAAGCTACGGTCGAGTGCACAAGGCCTTACAGACCTTAAAAGTCCTCGTCGAGCGAGAAGGCGTTTTCGGTCCGCTCGCTCATCACGCCGGCTTTCTGGTACTCGGCCACGCGCTTCTCGAAGAAGTTGGTTTTGCCCTGCAGCGAAATCATTTCCATGAAGTCGAAGGGGTTGGAGGCGTTGTAGATCTTGCTGTAGCCTAAGCTCTGGAGCAGGCGGTCGGCCACAAACTCGATGTACTCGCTCATGCTCTTGGCATTCATCCCGATGAGGTTTACCGGCAGCGCGTCGGTCACAAACTCCTGCTCAATCTGCACCGCGTCGCGAATGATGGCGTGCACGCGGGCCTCCGGCAACTTGTTTTGCAGGTGCTGGTCATAGAGCAGGCAGGCGAAGTCGCAGTGCAGGCCCTCGTCGCGCGAAATCAGCTCGTTGGAGAACGTCAGGCCGGGCATCAGGCCACGCTTTTTCAGCCAGAAGATGGAGCAGAACGAGCCCGAGAAGAAGATTCCTTCCACGGCCGCAAAGGCAATAAGCCGCTCGGTGAAGTTTTCGGAGTTGATCCACTTAATGGCCCACTCGCCCTTTTTCTTCACGCACGGTACGGTTTCCAGCGCGTTGAACAGGCGGTCCTTTTCCTTGGGGTCTTTGATGTAGGTGTCAATCAGCAGGGAATAGGTTTCGGAGTGGATGTTTTCCATCATCACCTGAAAGCCGTAGAAGCAGCGCGCCTCGGCCATCTGCACTTCCTGCATGAAGTTCACGGCCAGGTTTTCGTTCACGATACCATCGGAGGCGGCGAAGAACGCCAGCACGTGCGAGATAAAGTGCCGCTCCCCATCGTTGAGGTTTTCCCAGTCTTTCTGGTCCTGGGAAAGGTCTATTTCCTCGGCCGTCCAGAAGGATGCTTCGGCCTTTTTGTACATCTGCCACACATCATTATGCTGGATGGGGAAGAGCACGAAACGGTTCGGGTTTTCGGTGAGCAGCGGTTCCATAGGCAAGCAAAACAGGAAGTAGAACGTAGAAAAATGACCCGCGCAGGTCGGGATGCCAACCCTGACCTGCGCGGGATTGTTTCGGGCAAAGGGCCCGGCGGGCACGAGGCGTCGAAAGCCAAAGATAAGCCGGTAGTTGGGGCGGGGCAGTGTTTTTTGTGTGTTAAATTTTGCGTATGCCTCTAAGCTGCTGCCTATTGCCGGGTGGCCGAAAAGGGGCCTGTTTGCTGAAAGTTGTCCACATTTTGAGTGTGGACAATGCAACTTATCCACAAAATTACTATTCGCGTACCTGCCGGCGCGTCCTTATCAGCGGTATCCGATGGGAGCCGGGAGCGGTGGGGTAATGATGATTAATGAGTTAGGTTTGGAAATGTGAAACCGTACTCGTACTTTTGCCTTCCATTTTCCAAACCGCGAAGACGCCGATGTACGCAATCGTCACCATAGCTGGCAAGCAGACCAAGGTCGAAGCCGATAAATTTGTTTACACCCATAAGCTGGCTGGCAACGTCGGCGACAAGGTAGAGTTGGGCAAGGCCCTGCTGACTGACAACAACGGCGAGCTGACCATCGGCGCGCCTTTGCTGGACGTAGCCGTAACCGGCACTATCCTGGCGCACGTGAAGGGCGACAAGGTGCTGGTGTTTCACAAGAAGCGCCGCAAAGGCCACCGCAAGCTGAACGGTCACCGTCAGCACTTCACCAAAGTAATGATTAACAGCATCGGCTAGTCCAGCGCTTGGTTGTTGGTGCCTGGTGGTTAGCTTTTTGGCTGGACCACGGGTGCTTACCATACAACCAAGCACCGAGAACTAGGCACTAAGCACTCAAATACCATGGCACACAAGAAAGGCGTCGGTAGCTCCAACAACGGCCGCGAATCGCATTCCAAGCGTCTCGGCGTGAAAATCTTCGGCGGGCAGGATATCATTGCCGGCAACATCATCGTGCGTCAGCGCGGCACCAAGCACCACCCAGGTCAGAACGTGGGTATCGGCAAGGACCACACGCTGTTCGCTATGATTGATGGCACCGTTCAGTTCCGCAAAGGCCGTAAAGACCGTTCGTTTGTATCGGTTGTACCGGTTGACGTAGACGCCGCAGAAGTACACACCTCGGCTACGGTTTCGGCCGAAGAAGGCAAGTAGTTTCTTTTCGACCCACCCAGCCTTTCCGGCTCACGCGGGTTCGATAGTTGACTTCAACTTGACAAGGGCGCTCCACACCGGAGCGCCCTTGCTGCGTTTGGCTTGGGTTTGTTCTGGAATCAGGCCGGCGTGAGGGCGTAGAGCACAGGCTTGCTGGGGCTGGCATCCAGCTCCAGGCTGATGACTTGCAGATTGAGCAGGTATAAGCCGTCGGCTACGGCATCGGGCACGAAGATGAGTTCGGTGATGGTAGCTTCCTGGCGCGTGGCGTGCGGGTATTGCCAGAAAGCATGGTGGGCCAGCAGGGCACCGCCGTCCTCCTCCCGGTCCACGCTGGGCAGATCAAGCAGCAGATGTTCGATGCCCTGATCGGCCAGCCAGTGCGCCAGGGCAGGCTCCAGGTAGGTGGGGTTGGTGCCCGAATACTGGCGGGTACGCTTGGCCTGGTGGTTGGGCAGGGTGCGCAGGATAAGGGCTTCGGGTTGCCCGGTCGTGGCCGATCCGCTAGGTAGCTCACGCTGCACATCGGCCAGCAGCACTACTAGGTCGCCGTTGGGCTGCGGGCGCGGCTCTACCGATACCAGCCGGGCCACGAACAGAAAGCAGCGCAGATGGTGGTTGAGCGTGGCAGTGGGGTCGGGGCTGATATGGCCATAGCACTCGGTGTGGGTGCCGTTGCCGTGGGGCGTGAGGTGTACGCGCTGGTAGTTGGTGCTGCCGCCCTGAGCCACGCTGCCCACGAAGGAGCCTACCCGAATAACATCGAACTGCACCGGCTCGGCCCAGAAGCAGTTCACCTGCTGCTCGCCCTGCGCCAGCGGCAGCGAAATATCCAGCGGCTGGCTGGGGTCGAAATGGTAGGCGCGGCCCTGATACGGATAGGTAGGAAGCATGTTCTTTCGTGAAGCGGTAACAGGGGTGACAAGGGACAGGTAACAAGCTGTCATGGCGAACCTGCTATCTGTCCCTTGTCACCTGTTACCGCTTCACGTGTCACCTGCTGTCCTTTCTCCACCAGCGTGTTCAGGATCCGGCTGATTTCGGGGGCGTGGGAAACAACCATGAAGTGGCCGCCGCCCCGAATCAGGTAATCGACGGGCGTGGGGCCGGGCGGGAACACCCGGTCGTGGGTGCCCAGGATCTGCAGGCTGTGGCCGCCGGTATCGGTGCTGTCCCAGCGCAGGAGCTGGTCGATGGCCCAGCGGGTGTACACGGGCTCCATATCCCGCAGAATCTGCTTGAAGAGGCGGTACTCCGGCCCGTTCCTCACTCCGAAATACCACTGGCCGGCCTGAGGAAACAGCTTCAGCCACTGCGGCGGGAACAGCTTGTACACCCCCGTCCGGCGAATCAGGCTGAGCAACGGCGGCAAACAGCCGGCATCGGGAATGCTGGATACGAGCACCACCCGCGCCAGCGGCCGGATCCGGCGCATTTCCAGCGCCACCACGCCCCCAAACGACACACCTACCAGAATGCACGGCTGGGTGGCGTCCACGCTTTCGGCCATGCGGGCTACATAGTGCGGCAGGGTTTCCCGGGGCGTGGGCGTAAGCCAGGGCAGCACCTGAGTTTCTCCGCGCAGCAGCGGCTGCAGGTTCTGAAATACCCGCTCATCGGCCCCCAAACCCGGCAGTAGATAGAACATGGCTAAATGGCTTTCTGATTTAGATGGCTTAAGGGTTAAAAATCAAGTTTTAAACTATTGACAATCAAATCAATATCGGCATCATTATCCCTTCAAATGCCGTTTCACTGTTTCACTAGCGGATAACTCAGCCAGGAAACCATTCAACAAGCTAACCATCCAACCATTCCCCTGTTCATCAGGGCTCGATGCGCAGGAATACGTCTTCCAGATAGAAGATATTGTGGGGCATAGAGGCTTCGTAGTCGGCATCCTCGTTATCATCTTCGGGTTCTTCGGGCTCGGCTTCCTCCCCATCATCCTCGAAAGGAGGCTCGGCCGGATACGTGCAGGACAGCTTCAGGGCCACGCCGTCGAGGTCGATGGGTGGCTTTTCTTCGCGGGTGTATTCCAGCAGGCAGGGCCATTCCGTCACGGTAGCCAGCGCCTCCGCTACTTCCTCCTGCAGGGCCTCGGCCCGGTCGCCGGCTAGGCGCAGCAGCAGGTCGAGCTGCTGGAACTGCAGGCCCAAATGAAAGAAGTGCAGCTCCTGATCGAAAAGTGTAGTGGCCCAAATAGTTACATCGTCGGTGTTATCGAACACTACGGCCGTCAGCTGCACGTGCTCCACGAAAAAATCCGCGTCATCAGCCAGGGCATCAATTAATCTTCTCATAAACCAGGGATTAAGATCCGGCAGCCGAACCGGTAACTGGCTTGGCTGCCCACCGTGCTGCCTTCCCCGTAGCACTACGGCCCGAAAGAAAAGGCAGGCATACAAAATAGAACTTCCGGCGCCGAAAACGCTATGTTCTGCCCGAAATAAGCGGATTATTTGGCGGCCTGAAACAGCTCCAGCGTGATGTGGTCGGCCAGCAGCTTGCCTTGGTCCGTGAGTGTCAGGAGATTATTCTGCAGGGTGGCCAGGCCATCGGTTTGCAGGCGCTGCAGGTAGGCGGCCCGCTCCGTGAGTAGATCCACGTGCAGGGCGTCGCGCAGGTAAGCCAGGTCGCAGCCGCGGGCGGTGCGCAGGCTGGTCATCAGGTACTCATTGGCGCGGTCGGTGGCCGAGAGCTGCTCCACGGTGGCCGGAACCTCGCCACGCTCCAGCACGGCCCGCACGTACTCGGGGTTGTTGGCCAGCGTGTACTGGCGCGAGTGGCCATCGAAGGAATGGGCGCTGGGGCCGATTCCCAGGTAAGGCACCCCGCGCCAGTAGGCCGAGTTGTGGCGCGACTCGCGGCCCGGCCGGCAGAAGTTCGACACCTCGTACTGCTCGTAGCCGTGGGCGCGCATCTGGGTTAACAGCAACTCGAACTGCTGCGCCACGAACTCATCGGGCGGGGCCCGGAACTTGCCTTTGGCCTGGCGGTGCCCGAATACGGTGCCCGGCTCGATGGTGAGGGCGTAGCAGGACAAGTGCGGGACTTCCAGCGCAAAAGCGGCGGCCATATCCTGCTCCCAGATGGCGTGGTCGGGCGCCGGAACGCCGTAAATCAGGTCGATACTGATGTTCTCGAAGCCGGCCTCCTGCGCCAGCCGCACCGCCGCGGCCGACTCCGTGGCCGAGTGGGCGCGGTTCATCAGACGCAGGTGGGGCTCATGAAAGCTCTGCAGCCCGATGCTAAGCCGGTTGATGGGTGAGGCCGCCAGCTCGCGCACTTTGGCGGGCGTAAAGTCGTCGGGGTTGGCTTCCAAGGTAATTTCCGCATCCGCCGCCACCCGAAAGTGCCGGTGAATTGCCTCAAACAGCTGATCCAGCTCGGCCGCCGTGAGCAGAGAAGGCGTGCCTCCTCCCAGATAGATGGTGTTGAGCGTTGGATTGCTGCCCAGGTAGCCCTGACGGAGCGCCAGCTCCTGCACCAGCGCATCTACCAGGCGACTTTTCAGGCTCATAGAGGTGCTGAAGTGAAAGTCGCAGTAGTGGCAGGCCTGCTTGCAGAAGGGAATGTGGAGGTAAAGACCGGACATGAATGATAAACCGCGTGCGCAGGAAAGCGGCTAGGCCGCGGGCACTAACCAGAAACAACGAAGGCGGACAAAGCATCCTACCTTCGGGAAATTAAACCTGCGCTCTTGCGTTTGTCTTCCCAAATGTACGCCCGCTTGCTTGCTTTCGGTCTGTGGTGCTGGCTGCTGTTAGGCGGCCCGGCGGGCGCGTGGGCCCAGATCAGCCCCGGCATGCCGGGCCAGCCCCCGCTGCAGAGCCCTCCGCTCCCCCCCGATTCGTCGGCCCGGCCCCGACCGACGCTGCCCGCCGTAGTCTCGCGGCCGTGGGTGCTGCGCCTGCAGACCGAAGCCGCCGATGCGCCGGCTCTCCGCCGCTACCGCCCGCGCACCGTGCTGCCCGACTCGTTGAGTGTGCTGCGCGAGGTGCGCAATCTGGTGCTGGCTCTGCAGAACGAAGCATACCTGCTGGCCTCCGCCGACCGCCTCACCTGGGAGAAAGATACCGTGCGGGTGCAGCTCTACGTGGGGGCACCCTTCCAGTGGGCTCGCCTGCACAACGGCAACCTTGGCGACGCCCTCCTCACGCGGGCCGGCTACCGGGAACGGCTGTTTTCGGGCCGCCCCTTTCTGCCCGCCGACTGGGCCCGCCTGCAGCAGCGTGTGCTGTCGGAAGCCGAAAACCAGGGCTACCCTTTTGCCACCGTGCGCCTAGACTCGGTGGTGCTCACGGACCGGCAGGTAAGCGGCCGGGTGGTGCTGGAGCGTGGCCCCGTGGTGTATTTCGATTCCCTGGAAATTGTGGGCGCTACCAAAACGCGCAAGGAGTTTTTGGCCCGCTACCTGCAGATTCTGCCCAACCAGCCCTACAGCCAGCAGCGGGTAGCCGCCGCTACCCGCCTTCTGCGCCAGCTGCCTTACCTGCGCGTGCGCGCCGAGCCCGAGGTGCGCTTTGCCCAGCATAAGGCCCGCGTATACCTGCTGCTGGAAGATCGGCCCGCCAACCAGTTCGACGCTATTGTGGGCATTCTGCCGAACACCGCCACCAACACGGGCCAGAAAAAGGTGCAGCTTACCGGCGACGTCACCATCAACCTGCGCAACATCCGGGGTGGCGGTAAGCAGCTGGGTTTGCAGTGGCGCAAGGTGGATGCGGCCTCCCAACTGCTCGATGCGCAGTATGTACACCCGGGCTTTTTCGGGACGCCGCTGGAAGTAAGCGGTTCCTTCAACCTCTACCGTCAGACGCAGCTTAACCCTTTCCAGACGCTGCGGCCCCGCCTGCAGGTTACGTATCCCACGCCCCGGGCCGGGCGGGTGGCGCTGTTTACGGAGTGGCGCAGCTCGCAACTGCTGTCCGACAGCACGTACAAGCTGCTTTCGGTACTGCCCTCCACCATCGATACGCGCTACGACTCCTACGGCCTCGACTATACCTGGAATGCGCTAGACGACCTGTATTTCCCGCGCCAAGGCATGCTGGCCGCCGCGCAGGCAGCGGTGGGCAATAAGCGCATCAGCAAAAACTCCGAGCTGAACGATACCCTCTATCAACGGGTGGCCCTGCGCACCACGCAGGTAACGCTGGGGCTGCGCCTGGAGCGTTATTTCCGGCTGGGACGCAATGGGGTGCTGCTTGCCCGCGTGCGAGGCGAAGCCCTGCTCAACCGCCGCCTGTTTCTGAACGACCTGTTCCGGCTGGGCGGCCTCAACACCTTGCGCGGCTTCAATGAGCTGAACTTCTATGCCAACCAGTATGCCGTGGGCACCGTGGAATTCCGGCAGTTTACGGGGCAGGATGCCTACGTATTTGTGTTTGCCGACCAGGCCTGGCTTCGGCAGGATATAGTGGCGCAGCCCTACTACGAAGATGCGCCTACCGGGCTTGGCGCGGGCCTGAGCTTCCGCACCGGTGCCGGCGTATTCCAGTTTGTGTACTCGCTGGGCCGCGCCGAACAGCAGAAGCTGGCGTTGAATGCCTCTAAAATCCACTTCGGCATCACCAATCGGTTTTAACGGTATCCTACTTGGGGTTCGTAAAGACAGCCATTACTACCACCTGTACTGTCGGTAGTGCGCAAGTACTAGCAAGAACAACGTGCGGAGCTAAAAATTTAAACCTGATAATCAGCGTGTAAAGTGCTTTGCAGGCTTATTTTAGTGGTTCAATAGCCCTTTATTGGAAAACCGCCGTACATTTGCAGAACCAAACAGTGCGGGGTGGAGCAGTTGGTAGCTCGTTGGGCTCATAACCCAAAGGTCACTGGTTCGAGTCCAGTCCCCGCTACCTACCTAAAAAGCCTGTAAGATTCGTCTTACAGGCTTTTTGTTTTTGGTCGAAGGGTGAATTCTGCTTTAGCCCCGGCAATCCTCGCGGGTAAGCGCCTCATTGAGGGCAATAGCGGCCAAGGAGCCCTCGGCAGCAGCAATAATGGCCTGTTGCGGAGCGGGTGTGGTGTCGCCGGCGGCGTAGATGCCTTTCTGGCTGGTCTGGCCCCGCTTATCCGTCCATACCGCCCCACTTTTCAAAATCCGGCAGTTGGTTTCCTGGGCCAGCAGACTCCGCTGGCGCTGTTCGGCGTGCAGAAATACCGCGTCGCGCTCCAGCGGCTCCCCGCTGGCAAACACGATATGCCGGAGCTGCCCGTCGCGTCGGCCTTCCAGCCGCACAATCTTTTCTTCGCGCACCGTAATGCCCAAGCGCCGGAGGCGCTGCCGTCCGTGCTCCGTAATGCCGGAAGGACCATCCGTGCACAGCACTACGTCGCGGCTCCAGCGGCTTACCAGCTGCACCAAGCCCCAGCCGGTTTTGCCCCGGCCATACACGGCCAGGCGCTGGCCCTGCACTTCCCAGCCGTGGCAGTACGGGCAGTGCAGCACGCCCCGGCCCCACAGCTCGCGCATCCCGTCGATGGGCGGCAGATCATCAGCCACACCGGTAGCCAGCAGCACCTTACGGGTCGTAGAAGTCAGCGGCGGGCCGCCCCGGTCGGGAGTCATCGTCAGGGTGAAGTATTGTTCCTCGGGTTCCCAGACGATGGCGGTTACCAACGCCTCCCGGAAGCTGACGGTAGGGTAAGCGGCTAGCTCCTCCCGGCCCAGGCGCAGCAGTTCAGCGGGCTTGGTACCGTCGCGGGTGAAAAAGCTATGTACGCCGGGCGAGGGCGCGTTGCGGGGCGGGCCGCTGCTGCACACCAGCACCCGGCGGCAGCAGCGGCCCAGGGTGAGGGCGGCGCTGAGGCCGGCACTGCCGCCACCTACAATCACGGCATCAAAGTCGGTGGCAGGAAGATGGCGGCGGCGGGTTGGGCGAATACGAGGCATAGATAGAAGAGCAAAGCAGGAATGTCTTAGCTACGCAAGCAGCCTGCTTTGGATATTGACGGGCATAAAAAAGGCTCTTCCCAAGTAGGAAGAGCCTTTTTGAAAAAGTGGGCGCGAGCTTAGTTACGCTTCACCAGCTTGAGGTTGTGAGTGGTGTTCTGGCCACGCACCAGCACCGTGTAGGTGCCTTCGGCGAGGTCACGCACTTCCAGCTTCGACTCCAGGCCGCCCTGTACCGACACCGTGCGAACGATGCGGCCAGCCATATCTACCAGCGTTACCTGGTAGCTGCCCTGCGGCAGGTTGCTCAGGTCCAGCGTCGACTGGGTGGTGGCGGGGTTGGGATAGAGCTGTACTGTGCCAGCTACAACCGGAGCCGAGAAGCGCACCGTGCGCGTTTCGCTGAGGCTGAACGTGCCATCCAGGTCTACCTGACGCAGGCGGTAGTAGACCAGACCGCTGTGCAGGCGGCCTACGCCTTTGTCGGTGAAGGCGTAATCGTGGGCCGTGGTAGTCGAACCATTACCTGCTTTCTGGCCGATGGCTGAGAACGTGCGGCCGTCGAAGCTGCGCTCTACCGTGAAGTAGGCGTTGTTCTTCTCCGACGCCGTGTGCCAGGCTAGCTGAGCATCCTGGGCTACGGCTTTGGCCGTGAACACCGTCAGCTCAACCGGCAGCGGACCAGCAGTCAGCATCAGGTTGCCCGAGAACTCCGAGGTACCATCGGCAACCGTAGTGGCCGTGGCCGTGATTTTAGCCTCCAGGGCCGTCAGCGCATTGCGCAGGGCCTCGGGCAGCGTGCTTAGGTCCAGCGAGAACTGGAACATGTTCTGGTTGGTTTCAGCACCTTGGTCCAGACCGTTCACCTGGCCGCTGTAGCTGGCCTGGCGTGTGTCTTTATCATCATTGCTGCCTTCTACAAAGCTGAATACGTAGGAGCCGCCTTCCCCGAAGTTTTCACCGCTTCCGGGGTTGGCCAGGTAGAGTTCTACCGTAGCGCCAGCCGATGCGTAGCCTTCGATTTTGAGGATGCCATTGTCGATAGTAGCCTGCTTGAATACCGGGAAGTTAGCCAGGTTGTTTGCCCCGGTGTCACCATCCTGATCATCGTTGATGCTTACGCCCGTGTTTGCTACACCGTCCGCAAGGTCAATGGACTGTTCCCCATTGCCAGCAAACTGGTTCTGCGAGAAGGTATTGGTAGTACCAGCCGTAGCCAGGATACCATCACCTACGTTGCCGGAGAAGGTGTTAAGCGAAACCAGGTTGCCAGCGCCAGCAGTCAGGATGGCTAGTCCAGCCCGTTGCGTGGTGGCTGTACCCGTACCGTTGCCTGATACCGTGTTGAGGCTAATCGTGTTGTTGGCAGGCTGCGTGTTGCCGGTTGCGCTGCTTACCAGCTGAATACCGTAGCCGGTGTTGCCGCTTACCGTGTTGCCGGTGAGCAAGGCTTGCGTAGCGCCCAGCAGCTCAATCCCAACGCCGTTGATGTTGGTGACTCCGCTGAGGGTACCCCCGTTGTTGAGCACCACGTTGTTGGTGATGGATACGTTCAGCGCTTCGTTGACCAGAATACCACCTTTCAGGTTGCCGTAGAGGGTGGTGTTGCTGATGCTGGCCCGGTCGCCGGTCGCCAGCACGTAGATACCCGAGCCGTTGACGCTGCTGGCATTGGTGAGGTTAGCGGCCGTACCGCGGGCCCCCGTAATGCCCAGGCCTTCGATGGTAACATCTGCGCCCCCGATTACCAGACCGGCAGCGTTGATGTTGGTCACGTTCAGGATTACTTCCGGGCCAGTCGTTACGCCTGCTACGGCAGCATTCGTGTCGCCGGTATAAGCCGTTTGCAGGCTACCACCAATCTTAGTGCGGGCACCTACGTTGGGCAGGTCACTCGTCAGGTTGATGACGAAGGTACCAGTAGCCGACAGCGCGGCGGCCGGAATCCGGAAGATAGCCGCTTCAATGCCGGGCATCTGGCCTTCCTGGTTCAGGTCATCATTGGTAGCACCATTAGTGTTGTTGTTGACCAGCGCATTGCTGTTCAGGATAAACTGACGGAGCGAGCCTTGGCCGGCATCGTTGGTGTTTACCACCACATCGAAGTTGAAGCCAAAGTCAACTGAGTTCAGCACTTGGCCAGCGCTTACCGTCACGGCGGCCAGTGACTGTACTACTCCAACCTGCGTCAGCGTCTGGCTGCCGGTGTTGGGCAAGGCATCAGCGGCAGCGGGCGTGGTGCCACCTACCTTCGTGCCGTCGCCATTCACGAACGTCTGCACTGCGAGCAGGCCGGCGGTGTTGCCCCCCTGGCGGCTGCTGGTTACGGTGCTGTTCACAACGCGCACCTGGTAAGACCCGGGCAGCAGGTTGCTGAAGTTGTAAGCGCCGGTCGAATTCGTAGTCGTCGACTGCACGAAGGTGCCGTCGGCCCGGTAGAGCTCTACCGTGGCGCCCGAGCGAACTGCTCCGCCGGAAGCCAGCAGGCTGCGGCCTTCGCCACCGCCATAGTTCACATCCTCAAACACAATACCGTTGAGCGTATTCGGTGCTTCCACCGGAATGCTGTAGGTAGCCGTGTTCGATACGCTGCCGTTGTTGTCGGTAGCCGTGTAGCTGAAGGTGGCCGTACCTACGAAGCCCGCCGCAGGGTCGAAGTACAGGTTGGCTGCCTGAGCCGGGGTGAGTACCAGACCCGAGAAGTTCGCATTCGTCAGCTCAGTGGTACCCACATACAGCACACCCTGGTTGTTGTTGGGCAAGCCGCTGAGTTTGTAGCTGCTGATGGTCCCATCGGCATCGGTAGCTACCAAGGGCAGAATAGCAGTGGCAGCAGCCGTGTTCACCATGTCGGGCGAGTTGGTCACGTTCTGAGCTACCGGGGCAGTGTTGGTCAGGGTAATGCTCACGCTCACCGTCGACTCGCCACCCTTCGCGTCTACCGTATTCACGGAAGCCGTGTAGGTGCCCGGAGTCACCGCGTTGTTGTTCACCGTGATGGTGCCCGTGGTCGGGTTCAGGGTCAGGAAGGCTGGCAGCGAGCTGCCAGCAGCCAGCGTGGCCGAGGTAATGGCGCCGTCGGCATCCGTTACAGTGGCTACTACTGAGCCGTCCGTCAGGCCACCCTGGGCGAAGATGTTGGGCGAAGAGTAAACGGCCTCCGTGTCATTTTCCCTTACCCGCACATTGTACACCACTGGGGTCGCCGCCAGAGCACCGTTGTTGTCGATGGCCGTGTAGTTGAAGGGGTCTACATCAGTGGTGTTATTGGCTACCGGGAAGTTACCAGCCGGGTCGTACTGCAGCGTAGCTGCCTGAGCCGGTGTCAGGCTCACGGGGTTGGAACCGCCCTGCAGGTTAGCGCTGGTAAAGTTCACATACGTGCCCGAGGTACCATTGGCGCCGGTGTTGTACGACAGTGTGCCGTGAGCTGGCAGGCTGGTCAGCAGGAAGGAGATGGTGCCATCAGCATCACTACCTATCAATGTTGGAATAAGCGTAGGACCGTTGGTGCTTGGAATAGCGGAAGCAGCCGGAATACCCGTAGCCGTAACTGTTGGAGCTACGTTGCCGAGGTTGATGGTATACGTGGCCGTGTTCGAAACACCACCCTGCACATCCGTCACGGTAAAGTTGAAAGCCACCGGGCCATTCACGCTGCCATTCGGGTCGAAACGCAGGTTCAGCGCCTGGTTGGCGGTAATCTGCAAATTGGGGAAGTTGGCCGTGTTGACTACTACGTCGGTCCCGTTCTCCCGCACGTAC
Source organism: Hymenobacter sp. J193 (assembly GCF_024700075.1). Taxonomy (NCBI): domain Bacteria; kingdom Pseudomonadati; phylum Bacteroidota; class Cytophagia; order Cytophagales; family Hymenobacteraceae; genus Hymenobacter; species Hymenobacter sp. J193. The sequence continues at coordinate 2,415,480 of NZ_JAJONE010000001.1, read as the reverse complement.
AGCGTGCCGGCCGCCGTAGGCAGGTTGCTGAGCGTGAACGTGGCCGTGGTTACACCGGCAGTGCCGTTATCGGCGTCGGTAGCTATCAGGTCGTTCAGGTTGGTAATCGGTGCACTGCTCAGCATCGTTGAGCTGCCATTGGATGCTACCGGTGCTACGTTGCCCAGCGTGATGGTATAGGTTGCGGGCGAGGCATCCGTTGCATTGTTGTTGTCGATGGCGGCTACGCTGAAGGTTACAACCCCGGTGTAGGTGCCGCTTGGATCAAACTCCAGAGTAGCAGCCTGTGCGCTCGTGAGCGTGATGTTGGCGCTGATGGGTGTGCGCGTACCGTTGAGCAGGTAAGACAGCGTGCCGCGGGTACCGATGTTTGCAATGTTAGTCAGCGAAAAATTCTCCACGGTGCCATCATCATCCGAGCCGGTCAGGGCCGGAATGGCTGTGGAAGCTGCTGCACTCGACATAGAGGCCGATTTAGAGGCCGTTTCGGGCGCTACGTTGCTCACGTTGATGGTGTAAGCGGCAGTAGTAGCTGAAACCAGCCCGTTGTTGTCAGTAGCCGTGAAGTTGAACACGTAGCTGCCGCTGCTGGTGCCGGTCGGGTCGAAGCGCAGGTTCTGCGCCTGAGCCAGCGTAAGCTCCAGGTTGGAGAAGTTTGCTGCCGTTACGGGCGTAGTACCTACGTAGAGCGTACCCAGCGTGAAGGCCGGCAGGTTCGAGAGCGTGTACTTGGCAATAGTACCATCGGCGTCATTTGCCGTGGGCACCGGAATAGCCGTTGATCCATTGCTGCTCGGCATCGTTGTCGAAGTGGCCGCTACCGTAGGAGCCTGGTTGGTAACCGGCACGGTGTAGGTAGCCGTGTTCGAGGTCAGGCCCTGAAGGTCGGTAACCCCGTACGTGAAGGTTGCATTCCCGCTAAAGGGAAGCGAAGGCGTAAAGCTGACGCTGTTGGCCTGGGCCGTGGTCAGGTTCAGCTGCGCGGAGCCACCCTGCAGGTTAGCGGCCGTAATGGGGGTTACGGTACCATTGAGCGTGTAGTAGAGCGTACCACTGGAAGGCAGGGAACGGATCTGGTACGTCAGATCGGTAGTTAAACCGTCGGGGTCAGTAGCCGAGAAGTCAACCAGATTGGTGCGCGCCGTGGAGGTGCTGGCAATGGCCGGCGAGTGCGTCACATTATTAGCCACCGGCGCCACATTGCTTAGAATAATGGTGTAGGTAGCCGGCGTAGCATCCTTTCCGCTGTTGTTGTCAATAGCAGCCACGTTGAAGGTGAGCGTGCCATTGCTAGTCCCGATGGGGTCGTACTGCAGAGTAGCGGCCTGGGCAGTCGTCAGCGTAATCGTGTTCACCCCAATGGTCGTGCGCGTGGTGCCCGTGCTGATGTAAGACAGCGTACCTGCACCGCGTACGGCCGACAGGTTGGTCAGCTCGAAGTTGTCAACCGTACCATCCGTATCGGTGCCGGTCAAGACCGGAATGGCCGTGGCATTAGCGCCGCTCGACATCGTAACTGACTTGTCCGCCGTTTCCGGCAGCACATTGCTCAGCTGAATCGTGAAGGTAGCCGGAGTCAGGTCAACAGCCCCTTGGTTATCAGTAGCCGTGTAAGTGAACGTCACATTGGTCAGGGTAGCGCCAGCCGCCGGGGTAAACCGGAGCGTTGCCGCCTGCTGAGCCGTCAGGTTCAGTGGAGAAGTACCACCGTAGAGGTTGGCCGCAAGTACTGCTGTTGGTGTGCCGGTTCCGTCTGCGTTAGGAGCATAGAACAGCGTGCCGCTGGTGGGCAGCGTCGAAATCTGGTAAGTGGCAATGAGCCCATCAGTATCCGTCGCCGACAGCGCCGACAACACAGCCTGAGTGCTACCACGTGGAATGGCAGGCGAGCTGGTTACGTTGGCAGCTACCGGCGCAAGGTTCACATCTACTACACCCGAGAATTCCGAGGTGCCATTTCCAGCACCCGTCAGGAAAGCCGTGGCGGTCAGCTCACTGCTGGTCGTCAGAGCTGCTGCCTGGGCGGCCGTCAGCGTTACCGTAAATTTGAAGCGGTTCTGCAGGGTCTCTGTACCCTGGTTGATGCCGTTGACTGTAGTACCAGTAGCTGTGGTACCATATGTGCCTGTAGTAGCGTCGCCGTCAGCAGTGCCTTCCTTTGCCGTGAACAGGTAGGACTGTCCTTCACCAAAGTTGGTACCGTCGCCATCTGATACAAAAAACTCTATAGTAGCGCCGGCTTTGGCAAAGCCGGTTACTTCCAAGGAGGTGCCGCTAAGCGTAGCTTTTTCGATTACCGGAAAGTTGATGAGGCCGTTAGCTCCACCATCACCGTCGCCGCTGTCGTTGAGCGTAACCGAGGCTCCTTGGTTGGTGTTGGCAGCACCGGCAATCTGCAGGTCAATGCCGATACCGGTATTGCTGTAAATGCTGTTTTCCGAAATCTTAGCCAGCGTAGCGGTAGGGCGTACCAGTACACCCGAGCCAGCATTGGCCGTAATTACGTTTTCGGTTATAGCCACGCCCGTACCATTCACCCGGATGCCGGGGTTCTGGGTTGCTCCGGTGCCGTTGCCCTGCACCGTATTGCCGCTGATAGCCGCAGTGCCCGTCGTAGCAGCATTGTCCAGATCAATACCGGCTCCCTGGTTGGCGGCAATCAGGTTGTTGCTGATTACTGCGCCATTGATGCCAACGTTGATACCGTTGCTGGTGCCACCCGCAATCCGACCATTGCCCCGGATTTCATTGTCCGTGATAACGAAAGCCGTGGCGCTCGACTGCAGGTCAATCCCGTCGGTCCGGTTATAGGCAATAATGTTGTTGGAGATGGTGCCGGTATACGCCGTGGTAGTGGTCGCATTCAGGAGCAGAATGCCATTGCCACCCACCGTAGCAGCAGGGCTGGTAAAAGTGGCCGAAGCCCCAATGATGTTACCAGTGATAAGCGTACCGGACGTGGCGTTGGTGCCGATCAGAATATTGGCGTCGGTAGCACCAGTAGTGCTGTTACCAAAACCGCGGATGATAATTCCCTTCACCGTTGTGTTGATGGCATTCAACTGCAGGCCGTAGTCACCCGTGTTGGCATCACCTACAATCTCAATGTTAGGGCGGTCTACTTTGCTCAGTGTTGCTGCTGCACCGCCGGTACCTACCGTCCCGCCTGCGCCCAGTTGGGCGGTATTGTTATCTACCTGCGTAGTGCCATCAATAGCGGTGTTCTTGTCCGTAATAGGAGGCAGCGAAGACGTTTGATTGATCGTAGCAACTGCACCGATGGTAGCCACCGGAATCATGAAGATGGACGTCTCCACGCCGGGGGTAAGGCCTTCCTGATACAGGTCGTTGCCGGTACTCAGATCAGTATTATCATTTAGCAGGGTGTTGCTGTTGGTGATGAACTGGCTGAGCGAACCTTGTCCCGAGGGGTTGGTATTAACGATAGTGCTGAAGTTGAAGCCGAAGTTGGCCTGAGTAGGTGTACCTACAGCAGCTGCCAGAACGAGCGTCGACTGTGAGCCAGTTGGTAGGCCGCCTGTGGTCCGGTTGCCCGGATCAACGCCGGCCGGGAAGTTGCCGCCTACTTTGCTGGCATTGGCGTATGTCTGCACAGGGAACGTAGTAGTGGCCGTAGAGCCACCATCCCGAGTACTTTTCACTGAAGTGTTTACAACCCGCACGGTGTAGTTCGTACCGTTGGTTAGACCACCAAACGAGTAAAAACCGTCGGCATCAGTAGTGGTAGAGGCAATGAAGGTTCCACCGGAGGCACTGTATAGCTCAACGCGCGCCCCACTTACACCTACCCCGCTACTGGCGGCCTGGGAGCGGCCGGCGCCCCCACCGTAGTTCACATCCTCGAATACTGTACCTGCGATACTAGCCGTAAAGTTTACCGGCGTTGGCGAAGGAGTATCTCCATTCGGCAGCAACGGCAGCGTCGTGCCATTGGTCGATTGGTCAGCTGCCAGCAGATCGATAGGCGGAATGTACGAGCCGGAAGTAGGATCCAGGCGGTAGCCCGGGTTGGCCACCGATGAACCGCTGGCAATAGCTGTATTTAGCTGGGCAGTGCTCGGCACAGGGCTTCCTCCCGTATAGCGTACGCGCACCGTGAAGGTGATGGTGATAGTGCGGCCCTGGTTCAGGGTCTGTCCCTGAGCCAGCAAGCCTGCGCGGGTAGTTGTTACCCCACCTGTGGTAGTAGTAGTGGTAGTACCATTGAAAGTATTGTTGAGCGTATAAGTGACGGATGGATCATCATCTGAAATGGCAAGATTCTGAATCTGCGAGGGGTTGGTGCCGGCTGTCGGCAAGTTGGCGGTGCCAAACGTAATGTTGGTCGCATTGTCGCCCGTAGCTGACCGAAACAGGAAGTCACTCACTTGAATGTTGGCAACGTTCACTCCTAGTTCCGTAGCCGTATTCTTCACCTTAATGGTATAAGGCACGGTGAATTCCGTTGTGCTCACCTGCGTAATGGCGCCTACACTCTTTACTACATCGAGCTTCTCTGATGGATAAATGCAGCTAGCCCCGTCGCTCTGGGTAGAGCGAGGGAGCGTAGTAATGAGCACGAAATCAGATGCTGTCTGGTTAGCATTGATATTAACCAGATAAAAGTTACCCGGGTCAGTCGTCGAACCGGTGGCCCCGTTAGAAGCGACCAGCAAAGTACCCGCCGCGTCGAAAAAGGCAGTACCTACTGGGTCATTAGTCGTTGGCGGGTTCGGATCTGATATATCTGCAACAGTTGCAGAGGTGCCAGCAGTATTAGGCACGATACGGAACAGGTCACCCTCTTGGAAGGTGCCATAGATTTCGTTATCCAGCGGGCTGATTGCCAGATCATAGAAGGTGTAGCTGGCACCTAGGCTTACTGTAGTAGCCCGGGGAGTGGGTGTCAGCGCGGTAATATTCTTTAAGTCAATACGGTACAAAGAGCTAGAACCAGCTTCCGTTGAGAAGTAGAAAATCCCATTCTGGTCAATGGCTCCCCCGGCATACCGTACTGCCGGAATGTTGGCAGTACCCGTCAGGCCCAACCTAACCAAGCCTAGGTCCTGCGCTCCGCCAGTCCCGATCTTGTACAGCCGCACGCTGGTGCCATCTGCATAGGTAAGGGCATACAGGTAGTTATCCTGCTGGTTGTAAGCCAAGGCATTTAGGTTTAGCCCCAGATCCTGCAGTTGTACTGTCGTGTACGGGCTTGTCGTCCGGTCTACCCGGAACAAGCGAGTGGTAGTACCTACCTGTCGGATTTGGTACAGTTTGCCGTCGCAGGGAATCTCTCCCCCTGGGGCCTGTGCCCAGGCTCCCAGCGGCACCAAGGCCAGCAGCAGGAGCCAGATTCGTAAGATTGCTTTCATGCAGTGAGTGATGGGTGAAGAATGCGGGTATGAAAATTCGAAGAGGCTACAACTCTCAACTGATGGTTACGTAGCGAATACAAAGGTAGCTTACTGCTTTATTAGACAGACTATTTTTCGATAAACCGTTGACTTCACACGATGGATAGTTGACCTGCCCGATGAGTGGAATCATAGTTAGTTACCAGAAAAATGCCCTAGAAAGACTGCGTGTCGATGTTCTGTAAGGCTTCACTCTATTTATAAGCTGGCTTCCAGCCAGCGCAGGTGCTTAGGCTATAAAAGCGCCTTGATACGCTAAAGCACGATGCATATTCCGCGCAAGAATATTTGCATTTAATAGATATCTACTATATATTAACAGGTTGTATTACTGCCAATTATGGCTGTACCGTCATCGGATATAGACAAGCACTTAGCTTAGTTACCAGGGCAGACGAAGACTCAGTTAATTAGAGGGCGAGGAAACAGGCTCAACTAATTGCTGGCTCATGCCGCATTTCCTGGATGAAGGTTATAGGCATAAAAAAAGGCTCTTCCTGTCTAGGAAGAGCCTTTTTTGTGTTGGTGAGCAGCTTAGTTTTTCTTCACCAGCTTCAGGTTCAGGTGCGTCTGATTTCCCCGGATCAGGACGGTATACGTCCCGGCCGGCATGCCCTGCAAGCCCAGGTCAGCCTGTGTGCCGCCTGCCACGGCCAGTGAGCGGAGCGTGCGACCGGTCATGTCCACTACCATTGCCTGATAAGCACCCGTGGGCAGATTGCGCAGATCGAGTGTAGTCGTCTGGGTAGTGCTGGGGTTCGGATAAAGCGTCACGCTGCCAGCCAGGCCCTGAGCACCCAAGCGGAGGGTTTGCACCTGCGAGCGGTGAAAGGTACCATCCGTATCCACTTGCTTGAGCCGGTAGTAAACGGAGCCGGCGTGCTGGCCCACGCCCCGATCGGTGTAGGAATAGCTATTGGCATTAAGGGTGCTGCCGTGGCCCGCTACCTGACCAAGGGCAGAGAAGTACTTCCCATCGTAGCTACGCTCTACCACAAAATGGTCATTGTTCTTTTCGGAGGCCGTGCGCCACTGCAGCTCAACATCCATGCCTACTGCCTTGGCCGTGAACGACGTTAGTTCTACTGGTAGCACAATGAAGGTACTGACCTTGTTTACGCCGGCCTCAGAGGTCCCGTAAGCGGGCAGGTAGGCGGTGGCAGTAATGTTGTCTCCCACCTGAATGTCGGCGGCCACGTTATCCAGCACCACATCAAATGTCCCGTTGGCTGCTGCCGTTAGCGTGCCAATGTAGGTCTGCGCTTCGCCGTGGGCCACGTTATCCGTGCCGTTAACAACGGTAGGTCCGTTCTGGTTGGCATCCACATTGTTGGCGCTATAGATTTCGATGGTGGCGCCCCCGAACAGCGACTGACCACTTGTCGAGCCTACATAGCCGGTTACCTGTAGCTTGCCGGCAGAGGTTTTGGCAATGTTGGTGATAACGGGGTAATCCATGCCCGCGTTGGGCTGGCCCGCGTACGTAGTCCCGTTCAGCGAGTTGATGAGGCCGTCGTTTGGCGTCACGCCATCCCCCTGCCCGTAGTCGGCTACCCCACCCACGTGGCGGTTCGCGGCGGTGAAGTCAATGCTGATAAGCCCCTTGGCGCCGGCGTCGGTGCGGCTACCATTGTCGTAGATGGCATTTTGCGAGATGCGCACCCTGGTTTGCCCGCGGTTGATAACGATACCGGAAGACTGGTTGCTGGTAATCAGGTTTTGCTCGATCAGGTCGCTGTTGGTGCTGGTCACCGTGGCGTTGCGGGCCAGGTAGTGAATGCCGGAGCCTTCCAGCCGGGAACTGCCACCCAGGCCCCCTTCACCGTTGTCGGCAATCGTATTGTCGCGCATGATGTTATCGCTTACACTGCCAATCTCAAACTGGATGCCGCTGCTATTCGACAGGCGGATCAGGTTTTCCGTGATAAGCAGAGGGCCAGCACCTGGAAAGGTACTTACGTCCCCAAAGCTCAGGGCATCCCCGCCGGCCGTAATGCGGCCATTCTCCACAAACTCATTTTGGGTAATGGTATAGCCGCTTCCCGGCAGGCCTCTGCCATTGGAGTACTTCAAGCCGGAGTTACCGGCATAGGCGATAATGCTGTTGCGCACCGTACCTGAGTTGTTCATCAGATACAGCGCGTCGGTGTTGGTAGGGTTGTTCGGGTTGGTGGGCGCCGCCAGCGTGAAGGCGTTAATACCAACCAGTAGGCCCTCGGCCAGGAAGCCATTTGTCGTGTTGCCGGTTGCTTCAATATTTCGGTCGCCGCCATGGATGGAGAAGCCGCGCAAGGTGTTGTTGCTGGCCGAAACCGTAAAGGTGGTAGCCCCAGCCAGGGTCTGCACAATCTCAATTTCCGGCCGCTCTACTTGTGCCAGCAGTTTTTCCTGCCGACCCACGGTGCCACCCGTGCCGATGAGGCCGGTATTGGAGTCGAGCAGGGTCGTTTGCGTGGTGCCATCCACGACCGTATTTGTGGTGCTAAGTGTAGGCAGCGCCGTGTCCACCGTAATAAGAGCCCGCCGGTCACCAGTAGTGGCCACATTGCCGACCGAATTTCGTAGTTGACTGGTCAGGCCGCTGCGCAGGCCAGGCCGGACGGTGCCGCCTGGAATCATGAAAATAGACGTTTCCTCACCAGCGGCGAAGTCCTGCCCCAGGGGCGTACCGTAGTTGTTGAACGGACGCTGGTCGAGATTGGTGTTAGCCAAGGCTACGGCGTTCGTCATAAACTGCCGCAACGAGCCATAACCGCTGTTGTTGTTGTTCACAATAACATCGAAGCTCAAGCCGAAGTCCACGCTGCTGGTAACACTGCCGCCTATTCCGGTCGTCAGCTGGTACTGCACCTGGGCATTGCTCAGGGCACTGAGGGCTAGGTTGGTTATGTTAGCATTCGCATCGGCCAGGGCGGGGTTATTGCCTCCTACCCGCTCCGTGGCCGTAGTACCGGCTCCTACATAGGTAGGTACTCCCAGCAAGCCCGTACCACCGCGCACGGAAGTAGTCGCGCTGTTGAGCACCATCCGCACGGTGTAGGAAGCGTTAGCTTCCAGGTTGGTGAAGCTGTATAATCCATTGATCGTAGCCCCGCTGACACCCACTGTCGAAGTCGTCGTGGCTTGGTCGAATACATACGATCCGCTACTGAGCCGGTATAGTTCTACCCGCACGCCTGCCCGGCCGATGCGGTCCGTAGCACCTGCGCCCGTCTGGGTCACGGCAAAGCCGGAGGCTGCTGCGCTGGCATTTGCCGTGGCGTAGTCTACCCCACTGCCGCCGCCATAGTTTACATCCTCAAACACCCGGCCGCTGAGCGTCACCGGCGCGGCCGAAACCGTAACGTTGTAAGCCACTGCCGCCGAGGTACTGGTGCCATCCGTGGCCGTATACGTCAGATTAAGGGTACCCGTATTGCCTGACCCGCTGGGCTCGAAGTAGAGCGTGTTTGCCTCCGTTGCGGTAAAGGTTTGCGGGCCCGTAAGAGCCGTAGTGCCCGTAGCTCCCCGGTAGAAAGTGCCGTAGCTGTTGGATGCAGGCAGGCTGATGGTGTAGCCAGTAACCGTACCATTGCCGTTCACATCGGTGGCCGAGAAAGCCTGCAGTTGCGTACGACCGGCATTGCTGAACAGCGTGCTGGTTTTAGCTGCCGCTACTGGGGCCTGATTAATGTTAATAGAATAGGTGGCATTGCCCGAGGTGGCAGCCGGGCTGCCGTTGTCGGTGGCCGTGTAGGTAAACGTAGTGACAGTGGCCGTCGCGTTTCCGGTAGCAGGCACGTAGTAAAGGGTGCCGTTGGCTGGCCGGTTCTGCACACTGCCAGCCGTCAGGGCAGAGCCGCCTGCAGCAACCGTGTAAAATCTGCCATTTGTGACGGCTGGCACGGTGAAGGTGTAGGTTGCTATAACATTGCCATCAGCATCCGTGGCCGAGAAGGCCGGCAGCAACTGCCGCGTACCATTGTTTACGACCGATGCCGTGACGGCAGCTGCGCTCGGCGCGCCGTTGCTGATGGTGAGGGTATATACTGCCGCAACGGAGGTCTGAGCTGGATTGCCATTATCCGTTGCAGTATAGTTGAAGGTAAAGGTGCCATTACCCGATCCATTCGGATCGAAGTACAGGGTGTTAGCCGACGTAAGCGCCTGGGTAGTGCCAGGCGTCAGGGCCGAGCCACCCGTGGCTGCCGTGTAGAAAGAGCCTAGCGTAGTAGTGGGCACCGTGAAGTTATAAGTAGCAATAGTACCAGCACCATCAGCGTCTGTAGCCGAGAAGGCGGTGAGTAGCGTACGTCCGGCGCTACTAGCCAGCGTACTGCTGGCGGCTGCTACTGTAGGGGCACTGTTCGTAAGACTTAAAACCAAGGTTGCCTGGTTGGAGGTCAGACCAGTGGCATCGGCTACTGTATAGGTAAGGGTGTTTATGTTGGTTCCTACCCGGTTGTTGGGGTTGCTGAAGGTAATAGTACCCGTGGTAGTGTTGGCCGTGTACACGATGCCCGTGCCAGCATCGGTGTAGGTGCTTTGAATACCGGCTACGCTTGGCTGCAAATCAACTTTCGAGTAGTCCAGAGGCTGATCTGGTAAGTCATTCGCGAGAATGTCGATGGCAGCCGTGGACTTATAGCTTACGCTGGCTGTGTTGTTGACAGCCGTGGGAGTGGTAGCGCAAAAGGTAATCTGCTGGATAGCAATAGCCTGCGCACTCGGGTTGGCAGAATTAGTAGCGTTGCCGTCGTATGTAAGGGTAAGCGTAGTAATGGGGCTGGCGTAGGTGGCCGTAACAATAGAGTTGAGTGCGGTGGCATTAGTGTTCACTCCCGTTGCCACGTTGGTATTCAGCGACACACTCGCTTGCCCTTGAGTAGTACCCGATTTAGCCAACGTAGGCGTAACGGCAGTACCGTTATTGGCTCCTGCGAAGGTAACCCGGTCAACAAAGCCACTGGTGTTGCCCGCATTCGCCCGGTCAATATCCGCCACGCTGATTCTGACGTTGGTAACCGGCCGGCTAAAGGTGAAGGTAATGGTCGAGATATTGGTCGAGGTATTGCTATAATCGGTATCCCAAGATAGCAAGTCCGAACCAAACGAATCATCCACGGCCAGGGAGGCGCTGCCATTGCCAGTGGCCAGCGCACCGGTGCTCACCGTTGTCCGCTCCGAAGTAACGGGCACGGCAGTAGCAGCCCGGTTCACCCAGTTGCCTGTGTAAGTAGCGGACGTAAAGTCCAGGTTGCTGGTATTGGTGCAGGTCGTCTGGGCACGAGCGTTTAGCCCCAGCATTAGCAAAAAGACCAGCGCAAATAGGCGCTGTACGCTATAAAAGCTGCCCTGCGGGTAGCCAGCCAGAAGTGCAGCAGGAGTATCACAGAGGGGTAGAGGATGTAAGCTTGTTTTCATGGAGAGCGAGAAATGATGGAAAGCAAAAAAGTGTGTACTGCAACTGGAGTAGAACTTTACTCGTAGGCTTCAGGATGTATTGAAGCGTCTATACAGATAGTGCCTAATGCAGATACCCTACTGCTACTCGCATACACTAGACCCGATTTTTGTTCTTAGAGCTAAGCCTGATGCTTTTCAGTAACTTCCATAAAGTGGCAGTTAGCTAGGATATATAATTCCTGCTTATTGAGAGAGGACGCACTAAGTCACTTGCAAGATAGTATTAATAGGTTAATTTTTAATAGATTACCTCTATAATATGGACAGCAATATGTGCTATCCCCATTACTGAACAGTTTACGTGGGGTAGTTTAAGTAAACTTACTGCGAGTTGAAGGTAGGGGACTCAAGCAAAGAATTGAGTAGGCGTCTGGCCTTTCAGAGCTTAGTAGGCACTGTAGCTTATAGTCGATAAAGTACTAGGTGTATAGTCCCAGCGTGAGGTGGTCGGGTTCTGAGTAAAGATAGTCGGGTTCTTTTGCCACTGGACACAGACGAATTCGGGCGGCGTCAGTCAGCGCAAGGTCTTTAAGCGTTTAGCGGGGTTGTATGCCAGCAAAAAAGCTTGTAAGTGTTGTTGAGTTCGTCAGCCGTCTGGTAATGATAGCGCTGTACGGTGGCTTCTTTGAGGATGCGGTTTAGGCGCTCGGCCTAACCGCTAGTCCACGGGTACTCCGGTTTGGTCAGGCGGTACTCCACGCCGAAGGCCCGGCTGATGCGGGCAAAACTGTTCCTGCCCGGAAACCACTGGTGGGGCTGCAAGGTGAACTGCACTCCGTTGTCGGTCAGTACAGTGTGAGCTTTGTAGGGCAGCTTTATCCAGCACCCGATGCAGAAAGTCCACCGCGACCATGCGCGTGGCCCGCGGGTATAACTCCGCAAACGTCACTTTGCTAGCGGAAGCCAATGACCACGAAAATGCGCATTAAGCATTTGGACGGTACTGGCGGCATTCTTCAGTGCGCACCTAAGCGAAATCGATGTGCAGGTAGGTGATGGGGCGTCCTCAAATTTCTTTTTCGTAGACTTTGCCCGTCTTCGTTCAGGGTAGGCGGCTGATACCGTGGCGTTAGAAAGTTGGAAACAGCAGTGCAACGCAGAGGGGGAAGGTGGGGAATCGTGGCCTGCAGCGCGTAGAGGCAGTCGTCCAGGGCCAGCAAGGTGTGCCAGCGAAAGGCCACAGCAATGGCCTCTTGTTCGGCCGTGAGGACCGTTGAGGCGGACCTAGAGCCCATCTGGCCGTCCTAGACCGCGGGGCGTTGGCGCCACTTGGCCACCGTTTTGGGATTGATATTGTAGCGGGTGGCTAAGCTTAGTAGGCTTTCCTGGCTGTGTTGGATAGCGCGTCGTACTACCGCCGCTCAAGCGGGCGCTGCCGTGGAGTACTTGTCCTATAAATGTGTGCGAAATTCCAGTCCGGAAAATACACCGTCACTACTTAGGGCCATACACCTAGGAAGTTGGTTACAGGTGTATACTATTGGTAGCAACGCTAAGGCAGACCCATTCTCACTTAACTAAGCACCAAAAGCGTTTCATGAGAATGGGTCTGCCTTAGCGTTGCTGATATGGTCGCGGCTTATTCAGTAATCAGAGACTTCAGATTTGAAGAGAGACTGCATTATCTAAACAAAACTCATCTCAGCACTTGGTTAATGCACGAGCATCGACCCAATACGTGCACTTGATGTAGGCAGCAACACACCATGATGTATTGATTTGGTAGCGAAGTGGGTCATGCAGGCCACAGATTATCCTCTCCTTGGCTTGCCCTAAACGCGACAGCGCCCCCGCATCGGCCTCCGGGTTGGGGAGGGGGTGACGCGGGGGCGCTGAGCAAAGATAGGGTTGGCGGCGACCGACTCTCCCACCGGTGAAGGCAGTACCATAGGCGCAACGGGGCTTAACGACTCTGTTCGGAATGGGAAGAGGTGAACACCCGTGCTAAAGCCACCATTCCTGGTGTGCAAGGCAGCACATGCCTTGCCAATATCGTTGACGCAGTGAACGGGTAAGAAAGCAGAAACGTAAGCTTCTTGACTACAGAAGCGTTCGAGTCATTAGTACACCTTGGCTGTGGTATTTCGACCTCTACACCTAGTGCCTATCAACGTGGTCATCTTCCACGACTCTTAATTATCGGATATCTCATCTTCAGGTGAGTTTCGCACTTAGATGCTTTCAGCGCTTATCTCATCCCAGCGTCGCTACCCGGCGCTGCAGCTGGCGCCACAACCGGTGCACGAGCGGCTGGTCCAACTCGGTCCTCTCGTACTAAAGTCAGGTCCTGTCAAATATCCAACGCCCACCACAGATAGGGACCGAACTGTCTCACGACGTTCTGAACCCAGCTCGCGTGCCACTTTAATCGGCGAACAGCCGAACCCTTGGGACCTTCTCCAGCCCCAGGACGTGACGAGCCGACATCGAGGTGCCAAACCTCCCCGTCGATATGAGCTCTTGGGGGAGATCAGCCTGTTATCCCCGGCGTACCTTTTATCCTTTGAGCGATGGCCCTTCCATGCGGAACCACCGGATCACTATATCCGTCTTTCGACCCTGCTCGGCTTGTAGGCCTCACAGTCAAGCCCGCTTCTGCTATTGCGCTCTGCGTACGGTTACCAAGCGTACTGAGCGGACCTTTGAAAGCCTCCGATACTTTTTTGGAGGCGACCACCCCAGTCAAACTACCCACCAGACACGGTCTCCGTTGCCGGATTAGGCGCCAAGCAACACAAGGGTGGTATTTCAACGTTGACTCCACGATACCTAGCGGCACCGCTTCACAGTCTCCCACCTATCCTACACATGTGTTACCCAGCGTCAATGTCAAGCTATAGTAAAGGTGCACGGGGTCTTTCCGTCCCGTGGCGGGTACTCGGCATCTTCACCGAGACTACAATTTCACCGAGCTCACGGCTGAGACAGCGCCCAGATCGTTACACCATTCGTGCAGGTCGGAACTTACCCGACAAGGAATTTCGCTACCTTAGGACCGTTATAGTTACGGCCGCCGTTTACCGGGGCTTCGATTCAAACCTTCGCCTTGCGACTAAGTTCCCCCTCTTAACCTTCCGGCACCGGGCAGGTGTCAGGCCTTATACGTCCGCTTGCGCGTTAGCAAAGCCATGTGTTTTTGTTAAACAGTCGCCTGGGCCTTTTCACTGCGGCTTCTCTACTTGCGCAGAGGAAGCGTCCCTTCTCCCGAAGTTACAGGACCATTTTGCCGAGTTCCTTGGCCGTGATTCACTCGAGCGCCTCAGGATACTCTCCTTGACTACCTGTGTCGGTTTGCGGTACGGGTTATCTAGCAGTAAACGCTTAGCAGGTTTTCTTGGCAGTCTGATTAGGTACACTATCCCCGTGGCCGAAGCCGTAGGGTACTATCACGTTTCAGCAAGATGGGCGTACTTAACTACCCTCCTTATACCTACACGCTTTAACGGGCACTTCCGTCCGCCCGCGGTACTTTCACTTCTGCGTCACTGCATCACTCCACTAGATAAGTGCTGGAATATCAACCAGCTGTCCATCGGGTCACGCCCTTCGGCTGCCCCTTAGGTCCCGACTAACCCTGCTCCGATTAGCGTTGAGCAGGAAACCTTAGTCTATCGGCGGGGGAGTTTCTCACTCCCCTTATCGTTACTCATGCCTACATTTGCTTTTCCAGCCGCTCCAGCACCCCTGACAGGATACCTTCACCGCTGCTGGAATGCTCCCCTACCACTCATACATCAGTATGAATCCATCGCTTCGGTACCGGACTTGATGCCCGCGTATTATCGATGCCCTGTCGCTCGACCAGTGAGCTGTTACGCACTCTTTAAATGCATGGCTGCTTCCAAGCCAACATCCTGGCTGTCAAGGCAACTGGACCTCCTTTGTTCAACTTAGTCCGAATTTAGGGACCTTAGCGGATGGTCTGGGTTCTTTCCCTCTCGGCCTGGGACCTTAGCACCCCAAGCCTCACTGCCGGCTATATTACGTGGCATTCGGAGTTCATCAGGATTCGGTAGGCTGTGACACCCCCTAGTCCTATTGGTAGCTCTACCTCCACGTAACTCTACGCCGACGCTGTACCTAAATACATTTCGGGGAGTACGAGCTATTTCTCAGTTTGATTGGCCTTTCACCCCTACCCTCAAGTCATCCAAATCCTTTTCAACGGAAACTGGTTCGGTCCTCCAGTTGGTGTTACCCAACCTTCAACCTGCTCAAGGGTAGATCACAAAGTTTCGCGTCTACCCCCTCTGACTCTGCGCCCTATTCAGACTCGCTTTCGCTGCGGCTCCGCGCTTCCAAGCGCTTAACCTTGCCAGAGAGGAGTAACTCGTAGGCTCATTATGCAAAAGGCACGCTATCAGGGCACTAAACCCCTCTAACTGCTTGTAAGCACACGGTTTCAGGTTCTTTTCACTCCGGTATTCCCGGTTCTTTTCACCTTTCCCTCACGGTACTAGTTCACTATCGGTCTCTCAGGAGTATGTAGCCTTAGCGGATGGTGCCGCTAGATTCAGACGGGGTTTCTCCGGCCCCGCCCTACTCAGGAATCCTCTACCGTGAATAATCAGTTCGCTTACCGGACTCTCACCGTCTCTGGTCGACTTTCCCACGTCGTTCAGCTAAGATTACTCAATCAGATGTTGAGGTCCTACAACCCCGGACTGGCCGTAACCAACCCGGTTTGGGCTCCTCCCCGTTCGCTCGCCACTACTGGGGGAATCATATGTTATTTTCTGTTCCTCCGGGTACTTAGATGTTTCAGTTCCCCGGGTTTGCCCTTGGTGACCAATGTCACGAAGTCTCTAGTCTTCAACTAAAGGGGTTGCCCCATTCGGAAATGCCAGGATCACCTTATATGTGCTAATCCCCTGGCCTTATCGCAGCTTATCACGTCCTTCATCGCCTCTGAGAGCCTAGGCATCCCCCGTGTGCCCTTGCTTACTTCTTGTAGCTCTCTATTGCTAGAGAGGGCTCGGGTGACTAACCGTAGGTTAATCACTCTTTGTTTTCTTTCTTACTCGTTACACTACGTCAAAGAACAGTTGATACCCTGTTGGTATCAATGCGGAAGGTAAAGGATGAGCTTCACACTCCTTAATACTATGTATTCTCACCAGATGCACCTCGTTAGGTAAGCATCGTTAATGGTGGAGAATAACGGATTCGAACCGTTGACCCCCTGCGTGCAAGGCAGGTGCTCTAGCCAGCTGAGCTAATCCCCCGTTCTGCTCTCGTCCAAACGGCAACCCCGCTGTGACCAGTGGGCCTGCCTGGACTCGAACCAGGGACCTCTACATTATCAGTGTAGCGCTCTAACCACCTGAGCTACAAGCCCGGGTCTTCGAGTGACACTGCCAGCGGTAGTGCCTCGAATCCGAATCAATATCTTGAACGAATGGATTGACAAATCTGGGTACAAAACCCTGTGTACTCTATAAGCGAACGTCCACGTCAACGAGTCGAACCGCTCCAGAAAGGAGGTGATCCAGCCGCACCTTCCGGTACGGCTACCTTGTTACGACTTAGCCCCAGTTACTTGTTCTACCCTAACTGGCTTCTGTGACGAGCACCAGCTTCAGGTCTACCAAACTTCCATGGCTTGACGGGCGGTGTGTACAAGGCCCGGGAACGTATTCACCGCGTCATTGCTGATACGCGATTACTAGTGATTCCAGCTTCACGGAGTCGAGTTGCAGACTCCGATCCGAACTGAGAACGGCTTTGTGAGATTGGCATCACTTCGCAGTGTAGCGACCCTCTGTACCGTCCATTGTAGCACGTGTGTAGCCCTAGGCGTAAGGGCCATGATGACCTGACGTCGTCCCCGCCTTCCTCACTGCTTGCGCAGGCAGTCTGTCTAGAGTCCCCGGCATGATCCGCTGGCAACTAAACATAGGGGTTGCGCTCGTTGCGGGACTTAACCCAACACCTCACGGCACGAGCTGACGACGGCCATGCAGCACCTTGCTTTGTGTCCCGAAGGAAAGGCTCATCTCTGAGCCGGTCACGCGCATTCTAGCCTAGGTAAGGTTCCTCGCGTATCATCGAATTAAACCACATGCTCCACCACTTGTGCGGGCCCCCGTCAATTCCTTTGAGTTTCACTCTTGCGAGCGTACTCCCCAGGTGGGATACTTACCGCTTTCGCTAAGCCAGCAACAGTGTATCGCTGCCAGCGAGTATCCATCGTTTACGGCGTGGACTACCAGGGTATCTAATCCTGTTCGCTCCCCACGCTTTCGTGCCTCAGTGTCAGTACCAGCCTAGTCAGCTGCCTACGCAATCGGGGTTCTAGAAGGTATCTATGCATTTCACCGCTACACCTTCTATTCCGCCAACCTCGTCTGGACTCAAGCCCGCCAGTATCCAGGGCAGTTCTCTTGTTGAGCAAGAGGCTTTCACCCCGGACTTAACGGGCCACCTACGCACCCTTTAAACCCAATAAATCCGGACAACGCTTGCACCCTCCGTATTACCGCGGCTGCTGGCACGGAGTTAGCCGGTGCTTATTCCTCAGGTACCGTCAGTTTAGGACGCATCCTCTTTTTCTTCCCTGAGAAAAGCCGTTTACAACCCAGAAGGCCTTCATCCGGCACGCGGCATGGCTGGGTCAGGCTCTCGCCCATTGCCCAATATTCCCTACTGCTGCCTCCCGTAGGAGTCTGGCCCGTATCTCAGTGCCAGTGTGGGGGATCACCCTCTCAGGTCCCCTAAGCATCGTCGCCTTGGTGGGCCGTTACCCCGCCAACTAGCTAATGCTACGCAACCCCATCCTTGACCAATAAATCTTTACCAATTGAGCGATGCCGCTCTGTTGGTTTATGCGGTATTAATCCGCCTTTCGGCGGGCTATCCCCCAGTCAAGGGCAGGTTGGTTACGCGTTACGCACCCGTGCGCCACTGACGGCATTGCTGCCGCCCGTTCGACTTGCATGTATTAGGCCTGCCGCTAGCGTTCATCCTGAGCCAGGATCAAACTCTCCATTGTATAAATTCCTACACCTGCTCGAAAGCAGGCTGATGTCAAGTGCTGATCCGACTCGTTATTTTGACGTGTCTGTTCGTTTGTTACGCTTGGTCTTGCTGCTCTCCCGGTTGCCCGGGAAAGCCTCACCCAAATTTGTCAATTCCAGTCATTCAAAGAACGTGTGCCCTTCCCATTTGGAAGAACCTGGTGGGCCAACCGGCCCGGGTACTGTGCCCCTTCCGATCGAAGCGGGCTGCAAAGGTAACAACCTTTTTGCTTTTAACAAGATTCCCGAAGAAAAAAGTTTTTTCTCGCTGGCTTCCTGCTCTTCCGCAACACCCCTTCCGGTTGAAGCGGGCTGCAAAGGTAACAACACCTAACCGCCTTTTGCAAGTCTGGCGCAAAAAAACTTCAGAATTTTCTAGACCCTGAGGTAGCTGGCTGGATGAAACAGCAGACAGTATCTTTGTAGTTCCGCTTATTACTGCATTCATGCCTCCTTCTGACCTTACATTATATGACCCGTTTGATGGGATGCGCTTTGGCACGAACTCATGCTTTCTGTGCGGAGCGCCAACCCAAGATCCGCAGGATACAGTGCCAGTGCTAGCGCCCTGGCTACTTGACCGATATCAGCTAAGCAAACGACAGATGCGACTGCTCGACCAAAGCGTGGTAGCGTATGACGACCTACGTATACCGTGCTGCCCGCAATGTCGCACCCAGGCAGTAGAGCCGTTAGAAGCTCATATGGCTGAGGTTGCAGATGGTGGCCTCACTGCTTGGCAGCAGCTGGATGGGCAACAGCTTTTCCTATGGTTGGGCAAGATGTTCTATGGTATTCTGCTCACAGAGCTGCTTACGGAACTTGACCCTCTTATAAAACCACAGTACCCGCTGTCGGAAAACGGGCAGATGCTGGGGAAGCTGCAGTCCTTTTATCAGGTGTTCCAGGCATTGAGGGTGCCTATTGTGTTCGAAGATTTCACCCCGGCTTCCGTTTTCATCCTAGAAGTTGACGCAGTCGAAGACACCATCCCATTTGAGTACGACGATGATCTGAGCACGATGATGTTCAGCATTAAGCTTGACAACGTGGTGCTGGTAGCCTGCCTGCTTGACAATGGCATCATCCGGCAGGCTATGCGGCGGGTGTATGAAGATGTGCAGGGCAAGGCGCTGCACCCGGTACAGGTAGCCGAGTTCAAGGCCCGCGTGTACTATGCCGCTTATCTGTTTAATGTAGTGCCCGACTACTACGTGCGGCCGGTGAAGCCTAGTGACCAGCACTTGGTGTACGATACCCTGATTGATGACGTAACCCGGGAAATCTTCAATCCCTGGGAAAACTCGGGCTATGCCCAGTCCTTGCAGGAAATGTGGAAGCGCTGGCGTCTGGAACTGCCGGAAATCATGCGTAATCCGGCGCAGCCTCTCAGCTTTCTATATGATGAGGAGGGAATGCCACGCACGATAGTCTCGTACCCGGAGCCAACCTAAGCAGCAGTTGGGTTTAGCCTTCGCTCCAGTCGGGTGCTGGGGCAGTTACTTTGGTGATGCGCACTTTTTCCCAGCGGCCAAAATCCAGATCGTCCATGCGGCCGCGGATTTCCCGCTCGTTCATAAGCAGGTCGATGCAATGGCGGTGGCGGCGGTTCATGGTGTCGTGCACCGTATAGACACCATCGAGCTGGGGGAAATACCACTGATGCGTACGGCGTCGCCATAATTCAGGGGGCCGCCCCAGCGCTGTAGTAAGTCGCGGGACAAGGCTATCCAGCGGGTTTTGCTGGAATGGTTTTGCGGAATGCGAGAATTATCGGCCGTTACGAACGGCTCGTCATCGGTTTGCTCTACCTCCGGGGTGTACACCGTAGCTGTGACGGTATAGTGCGGCAGGCGCTGGGGCAAACGAGCCAGGGAAGTGGACGGAACCGTGATTGGCCGAGGCTCTAGTGCCGGAGGAGCAACTACGGTGAATACAACCGGACGGGCCGGTACAGGAGGAATCGGGGGCGTCTGGGGAGAGAAAAGGAGGTTCAGCAGAAATAGGGCTATAGACATGACGGTTAAGCTGGTGGACTCCCGATTAAAGCCCGGGAGTATAAGCTTCGTCCAATTTGGCCGGACGCGGCATTTGAGAAACACCCTACAGCGTATGAAGGCAAAAGGTTACAAAGGGGTTACTTCACCCTGATGAAGTCATATAGATAAAAGGATAAATTCTAAAACCAGCCAATTTGCCACTAATATTCATCGCTATAAAGAGTCAGAGGAGTTCTAGTAGTTGTAGCTCGCTTTATTATCAGGCTGATTAAGAATAAAAAAGTACAATTCGATAGATATTCAATAATCGTTATTTTACACACTCATTAGCTGCAGGCAGCAACAGCAAACGACCTAAGAAGAACACAGCAGCAGACAGTGCGTAGGGAAGTAACTGGTTTCTTCTACCCAAAGCTTTTCCTGTTCTCTTAGCCATTCATTTATGAATTTCACCAACTCACTTTCCCGGTCACTGTGTCCTGCTAGCTTGTTCCTGATGCTGGCGGCGTGCTCATCCCCTTCCGCTTCGTCCTCCGAAAATGACAAGACAGCTCTAGCTGCTTCACCTGAAACGTCGGTGCCCGCTCCCGCTGACTCGCCGCTACAGATTGTGGCCAGGTTCCGGGAGCCGCAGATTGTGGGCGTAGCCGTGCTGCCTGATGGCCGCGTGTTCGGGGACTTTCCGCGCTGGGATAATAACCCCGTAAACCCGGTAGCCGAAATCAAGCCTGATGGTTCCGTGCAAGGCTACCCCGATGCCAATTGGTGTACCTGGAACGAGACTACCCGCAACGAGCCCCAGAAACACTGGATTTGCCCGCAGAGCGTGTACGCCGATAAAACCGGAATGCTCTGGGTGCTAGACCCGGCCTCACCCGGCCTGAAGGGCACCGTGCCCGGCGGCCCCAAGCTGGTTAAGATTGACCCCTCAACCAATAAGGTTGTGCAGAACATCAGCTTCCCTGAGAGCGTGGCTCCGCGCAAATCTTACCTGAATGACGTGCGCATCGACACCCAGAACAGCTACGCCTACATTACTGAGTCGGGTATCGGCAGCCTAGTGGTCGTCGACCTGAAATCGGGCAAAGCGCGGCGGTTGCTGGCTCTGCACCCCTCTACACAGGGCGACACCACGCTCAACATCAAAGCCGACGGGCAGGAACTGATTGATGCTACCGGCAAACGGGCCCGCTTCAATGCCGATGGTATTGCCCTGAGCCAGGATATGCAGTACCTCTACTGGAAGCCACTCACGAGCTACACGCTGTTTCGCATTAAGACGGCGGCCCTCCG
This sequence comes from Hymenobacter sp. J193, assembly GCF_024700075.1. Lineage (NCBI taxonomy): Bacteria > Pseudomonadati > Bacteroidota > Cytophagia > Cytophagales > Hymenobacteraceae > Hymenobacter > Hymenobacter sp. J193. The sequence continues at coordinate 2,394,312 of NZ_JAJONE010000001.1, read as the reverse complement.
CGACCCGGCCCTGTCGGACGCCCAGCTGGCCCAGCAGATAGAAGAATTAGGCAAGGTACCCGCCTGCGACGGAATGGAGATTGACGCGCAGAATAATCTGTACATGACTACCTTCGAAGACCACTCCATTAAGCGTCGCACGCCGGCGGGCAAAATTGAGGTGGTAGTACAGGATCCTCGCCTGGAGTGGCCGGATACGTTTGCTTTTTCTGCTGATGGCAGCACATTATACGTGACTAATTCCGCTATCCACAAAACGCCTACTTGGAACAAAGGCATCGGCAAACAAGACCAGCCTTATCACATTTTTAAGATGAGTTTGCGGAAATAACATAACCTTCTACCAGCCAAAAGCCGTTTCTACTTGAAGGGACGGCTTTTCATTTTATTTGATAGATTGGTCGTTGTTACTTGAATTCAGCCACCTGTACAAAGCAATGTTCTCATTATAAGACTTATTTGCGTATGCGCATATAAGTTTCAGCTTTGCTACTAAGCTGTTTACCTTTACGCCGACACCACCAGTTCCCACCGCATGGACGCATACTCTTATATCGCCAATGCTCATGGCGAATACCTTGACCAGCTTTATCAGGCTTATAAAGCCGATCCGCAATCGGTGGATGTAAGCTGGCAGAAATTCTTTGAAGGCTTCGACTTTGCCCAGCAGTATCCCGAGGGTGGTTTGCCTCAGGCTGATGGAGAGGGCGTGCTGTCTACAAATGCCAGCACCAACCAGGCAGGCACCATTCGAGCCGTTGATACCGTTTCGGCCGACAAGGAAACGCAAGTGCGTAACCTGATTCATGCCTACCGAAGCCGTGGCCACCTGGTAGCCCGCACCAACCCGGTACGCCCGCGCAAAGACCGTAAGGCCCGCCTGAGCATCACCGACTTCGGCCTGAGCGATGCTGACCTGGATACGACTTTTCGGAATGGAGAAGTGCTGGGGCTCGGTACCAGTGCCAAGTTGCGCGACATTGTGGCGGCGCTGGACAAGATCTATACCCGCACTATCGGCTTCGAGTACATGTATATCCGCGACCCGCGCGTACTCGACTGGTTCCGGGAGAAAGTAGAAAAGGACTCGCTCAGCTTCAACCCCGGCGTAGAATACAAAAAGCGTATTCTGAGCAAGCTGAATGAGGCAGTGGTGTTCGAAAACTTCCTGCACACCAAGTTTCTCGGGCAGAAGCGCTTCTCGCTGGAAGGCGGCGAAACCACTATTCCCGCCCTCGACGCCATCATCCGCAAAGGCGCCGAACTGGGCATGGAGGAAGTGATGATTGGTATGGCCCACCGTGGCCGCCTGAACGTGCTGGCCAACATCATGGGCAAAACCTACGAGCAGATCTTCTCGGAATTCGAGGGAACGGCCGTACCGGATCTGACCATGGGCGACGGCGACGTGAAGTACCACATGGGCTACAGCAGCCAAGTGGATGCCGGTGGCCGCTCCGTAAACCTGAAGCTGGCGCCCAACCCCTCCCACCTGGAGGCAGTGAACCCGGTAGTGGAAGGCTTCGTGCGGGCCAAGCTCGACCACGGCTACGCCAACGACTACAATAAAGTGCTGCCTATCCTGATTCATGGCGACGCGGCGGTAGCCGGACAGGGCATCGGGTACGAGGTAACGCAGATGTCGCAGCTGGAAGGCTACAAAACCGGCGGCACCCTGCACTTCGTCATCAACAATCAGGTAGGCTTTACTACCGATTTTGAAGACGCCCGCTCCTCCATCTACAGCACCGACCTGGCCAAGATCATTGACGCACCGGTGCTGCACGTGAACGGCGACGACCCCGAAGCCGTAGTGTTTGCCGTGCAGCTGGCTACCGAATACCGGCAGCAGTTCAACGCCGATATCTTTATTGATATGGTGTGCTACCGCCGCCACGGCCACAACGAGTCCGACGAGCCCAAATTCACCCAGCCCACGCTCTACAACCTCATCAGCAAGCACCAGAACCCGCGCGAGGTGTACAACGCGGCCCTGGTAGCCCGCGGCGACGTGGATGCCCAACTGGCTGCGCAGATGGACAAGGAGTTTCGCGACACGCTGCAGGCCCGCCTGGACATGGTGAAGCAGAAGCCGCTGCCCTATAACTACCAGGCCCTGGAAAATGAGTGGCGCAGCCTGCGCCGCAGCAAGCCCGAGGACTTCAACCAGTCGCCGCAAACCGGTATTAGTGAGGAAGTCGTAGCCAAAGTAGGCAAGGCCCTGACCACCCTGCCCGAAGGCTTCCGTCCCCTCAAGCAAATTGAAAAGCTGATGGAGGAGCGCAAGAAGATGTTCTTCGAAACGCGCGTGCTGAACTGGGCCGCCGGCGAGCTGCTGGCCTACGGCTCATTGCTGGCTGAAAAGCACATTGTGCGCCTGAGCGGGCAGGATGTGCAGCGCGGCACGTTCTCGCACCGCCACGCCGTCCTGCACGATGCCGAGACATCGGCACCCTACAACTCGCTCAACTACATCGAGGAAGGGCAGGAAAAGCTGAACATCTACAACTCGCTGCTGAGCGAATACGCGGTGCTGGGCTTTGAATTCGGTTATGCCATGGCAAACCCTACAGCCCTGGTAATCTGGGAAGCGCAGTTCGGTGACTTTGCTAACGGTGCCCAGACCATGATTGACCAGTTCATCGTGAGTTCGGAAAGCAAGTGGCAGCGGATGAACGGCCTCGTGATGCTGCTGCCCCACGGCTACGAAGGCCAGGGACCGGAGCACTCCAATGCCCGCCCCGAGCGGTTCCTGCAGCTGGCGGCCGAGAACAACATCATCGTGGCTAACATGACTACGCCGGCCAACTTCTTCCACGCTCTGCGCCGGCAGCTGACCTGGGAGTTCCGCAAGCCGCTGGTAGTTATGTCGCCGAAGTCGATGCTGCGCCACCCCCTGTGCGTGTCGCCGTTGGAGGAATTCACTTCTGGCTCCTTCCGTGAGGTGCTGGGCGACGTTTACGCCGAGGAAAAGAAAGTGAAGCGCGTGTTGCTGTGCTCGGGCAAGGTGTACTTCGATTTGCTGGAAGAACAGCAGAAATCGGAACGCAAAGACGCCGCCATTGTGCGCCTGGAGCAGCTGCACCCCTTCCCCAAGAAGCAGCTGGATGCTGAACTGGCCAAGTACCCAAAAGCCAAGGTGTACTGGGTTCAGGAAGAGCCCGAAAACATGGGCTACTGGAACTACCTGCTGCGCTTTATGCGCCGCGAGCTGGAAGACGTAGTGGCCCGCAAAGCCTCGGCTTCGCCCGCTACCGGCTACAACAAAGTGCACGTGAAAGAGCAGAAAGACCTGGTAGGGCGTGCTTTCGGAATTGCTACCGCCGAGGTAGATGCCGAGAACATCAAAGCCACGGCTGAAATGGCCAAGAAAACCGACTAGCCTGCCTGTAGCTGTTAGCAATAATATCCCACCGAAACCCTCTCAACTCTCCCGCCTTATGGGTCTGGAAATTAAAATCCCCGCCGTTGGTGAGTCCATCACCGAGGTTACCATTGCCAAGTGGCTTAAGCAGGACGGCGCCACGGTAAAGCGCGACGAAGTAATTGCTGAGCTGGAATCCGACAAAGCCACGTTTGAGCTGCCCGCTGAAGCCGATGGCGTGCTGAAAATCCGCGTAGCCGAAGGCGAAACTATTGGTATCGGAACCGTCATTGCGGATATCAACGGCGACGGTGCTTCTGCTGCGCCCGCTCCCGCTGCAGCTCCGGCGGCCAGTGCCACGCTGGCCACCCCGCAAAACAGCGCGACGGCGCCCGGCCAGCAGGAAGGCGGCGCCGCTGACCCCGTAACGCAGGGTGAGCAGAATCCCCAGGCCAGCAACCAAAGTGGCTACGGCGGCTCTCAGGCAGGCTCGGCCAACACCCCCCACGGCCGCAACGCCTGCGGCGGCGCCAGCTAGCAACGGAAGCAGCGCGGCCGTGGAAATGAAGATTCCGGCGGTGGGCGAGTCCATTACGGAGGTGACGGTAGCCAAGTGGCTCAAAGAAGACGGTGCCCAAGTGCAGCGCGACGAAATCATTGCCGAGCTGGAATCGGATAAGGCCACGTTTGAGCTGCCCGCTGAAGGTACCGGCACCCTGCGCCACGCTGCCAAGGAAGGCGAAACCATTGGTATCGGCGCCGTAATTGCCCGCATCGAAGGTGGTAGCGGGGCTCCGGCCGCGGCTTCAGCTCCGGCTGCCCCGGCGGCATCTGCAACTGCTCCCGCAGTGGCTAACAGCCCGCAACCCGCCGCCTCTAGCTCTTATGCTACGGGCACACCTTCGCCGGCGGCCGGCAAGATTCTCGGGGAAAAAGGCATCAGCCCGGCCGATGTGCAGGGCTCGGGTCGGGACGGACGCATCACCAAGGAAGATGCCCAGAATGCCCAGGCCAAACCGGCCCCGCAGGCGCCTCCCTCCGCTGCTCCTGCTGCCACTCCGGCCGCTGCCAGCCCACAACCGGAAACCGGCAACCGGGTGCAGCGCCGCGAGCGGATGAGCAATCTGCGCAAAACGGTTGCGCGCCGACTGGTGGCGGTAAAAAATGAGACGGCTATGCTCACCACCTTCAATGAGGTGAACATGCAGCCCATCATGGACCTGCGCAACAAGTTCAAGGACAAGTTCAAGGAGAAGCACAGCGTAGGCCTCGGCTTCATGTCGTTCTTCACCAAAGCTGTGTGCGTGGCCCTGAAAGAGTGGCCCGCTGTGAATGCCCAGATTGATGGCACTGACATCATCTACAACGACTTCTGCGACATCAGCATTGCCGTATCGGCCCCGAAAGGCTTGGTGGTGCCGGTTATCCGCAATGCCGAGGAGCTGTCGTTTGATGGCATTGAAAAGGAAATCCAGCGCCTCGCCGGCCTGGCCCGCGACAACAAGCTTACCATTGAGCAGATGACCGGCGGCACGTTCACCATCACCAATGGCGGCGTGTTCGGCTCGATGATGAGCACCCCTATCATCAATGCCCCGCAGTCGGCCATCCTGGGCATGCACAACATTGTGCAGCGTCCCATTGCCGAAAACGGCCAAGTGGTAATTCGTCCGATGATGTATCTGGCGCTGAGCTACGACCACCGCATCATCGACGGACGCGAGTCGGTATCGTTCCTGGTGCGCGTGAAGGAACTGCTCGAAGATCCTACCCGTCTGCTGCTGGGCGTATAGCCTAAAGCACAAAAGCAAAAGCCCTTTGCCGGATGCTCTTTCCGGCAAAGGGCTTTTTTTATGATGCCAAGGTCTGTTACTCATCAACCGACAGAAACAAAAAAACGCCCCGCATGACGGGGCGTTTTCTTTTCGGGGTGGTGGGGTTGGGTGGGAGCGGAAATGTACCTGGGTGGGTAAAAACGGTTAATCAACCGGCAGCTCGCGCAGACGGGAGGCGCTAAGCCGGGTGGCTAGTTGACGGGCCAGCTGTTTGGCCTCCTCGGCCTTGGAGCCGGAGAAACACTCCTCCACCGTGGAGGAAAACAGCTTCAGCCAATGATTGACGTGGTGGCCGCCCTGCGGAAGTACTACCTGCTCGGGCAGTGGCGCGCCCTCAATTTCCTTGCGGCCCAGCAGCGTAGTGCTCCAGTAGCGGTATTGCGAGGTCAGAAAATGCGGCCAGTAAATGCGGGAAGCAGCCCCGAAGCTAGGCCCCAGCAGCGTATCGTTGTTGGCCTTGTGGCACAGCGTGTCTACCAGCTTTTTGATGTCGCCTTCAGTCTGGATGTCGGGGAGGGTAGTAGACGTTTGCATAAGCACAGCGAAGAACGGGTGGATGCCAGAATACGTAGCGAATTTACGCAAGTTTCAGGTTATTCGCTATCAATGCTGGTATTTTTTTACGACAAGTTTTTACTATTCGCAATTCAGAGGCCTAGCATACGTTTGCGGGTTGCTACACAAGCACGTATGCTCTCATCCCTAGTATCTGTCTGCTTCTGAGCGGGCTTACCTGCTGGCTTGCTGAAAAGTAGAGCCGCTTACGGCACACGGATGTTATAGGTTATGCAAACCTATCCGCTCCATCAAACACCCTTTCTGTTGCTACCCTTTGCGGATGACGCCGCACACCGAAATCGGCAGCCCATCAACCTTAGGCTGGTTTATAGAAAGACCTGTCAGCGGCACAAGCGGGCTACCGAATCACAGAGTACACCCCGTCTAAGCTAGGTTTTAGAGGCTGCTGTTGCCGACGAAGATTCTGAAGTTGACGCTTTCGAACCTCGCCGTCCGCCAAGTACTACCAGCACGACGGCTACCACAATGAGAGCGGCCCCGCCAAGCATCTGGGCATTGAGCGTTTCGCCGGCAAAGGCCCACCCCAGCAGCACCGCTACTACCGGGTTCACGAAAGCATACGTGCCCGCCAGTGCGGGCTCCACGTGCCGCAGCAGCCAGATATAGGCGGTAAAAGCCACGATGCTCCCGAACGTAACCAGGTAAGCATAGGCCAGCCACGATTTGGTAGTAACGGCGGCTAAGCTAAAGCCAGCGGCCTCGCCGCGCAGTAAGCCCACTACTATCATCACTAGCCCGCCGCACAGCATCTGCATCCCACCCGACACGAATGGGGACGAAGCCGGCTGCTTTTTCTTGGAGTAAAGCGAGCCAATAGCCCACACCAATGCCGCCGTGAGCACGCACACGATGCCAATAGTTTCGTGGCCCGGAATAGCCACGTGGGCCACGCCCGGGGTGCGTGCCAACAGATACACGCCCACCATGCCAATTGCCAGCCCTATTGATACCCATAGCGTAGGCCGCGCTGAGACGCCGCTCAGCCAGCCCAGCAGCGCCAGAAACATGGGGACCGTGGCCACCAGCAGCGCCGCCAGCCCCGAGGGAATGTACTGCTCACCCACCGTCACGCCCCCGTTGCCGAACGCCAGCAGGCAGATGCCAATAAGAAGCGCCGTACCCCAGCCCCGCAGCGTGGGGGCCGGCTCCCCGCGCCAGCGCATAAACCCGTAGAGTAGCGCTCCGGCCAGCGTGTAGCGCGTGCCGGCCATCAGCAGAGGCGGAATGGAGTCGATGGCAAAGCGGATGCCCAGGTAGGTGGAGCCCCAGATGATATACAGAGCGGCAAACGCCAGCAGCAGAGAAGCGCGGGAAGGGCGAGGCATAGGGGAAAAGCAAAGTACAGGGCAAACCTACACCGGAAAACCCGGGCGGGTTGCGCCGGAATCTTGCGGAGTTTCACCCCAAGCTTACTTCCGCCCGGTGGTGAGGCCGGGCCAGTCGTCGGTGCGGAAGGGCGGAGCGGGCAAGCCTTCCTTGTTGTACAGATTAGGGAACGGATTGTTGCTCCAGGCGTAGCGCACGGCCACCGGCGCGGGCACCTGCGGGCTCGAGAGCACCAGCGTGTTGCCTTCCAGCCGGCCCTGGGCCCACACAAACTTGCGGTCGGCCCCGGCAATGGCGAAGCTTTTAAGCGTAGAACCACTGGCATCTTTCAGCTCCAGCCCGCCGCCAGTGTTTCTGAACGTGATGCGCACCTCCTGGCCCTGCACCTGCATCTTCTCAAACGTTGGGCCAGAGGCTACTACCTGCTTGTCCCCGTAGGCTACCTGCCGGGCGGCCAGCGCTAGGCGGCGGCCCACGTCCTGCTTGTTGCGGGGGTGAATATCGGCGGGGTTGCCGATGTCGATGGCCGTAGCCATGCCGGTGCGGGGTAGGCTGAGCGTGCGGGCCTGGGCCTCGCGCAGCTCGGCCCACTCGTAGTCGGCGGGCTGAGGCTGGTCGGGCATGTAGTTGGCCAGCTGCACAAACAGAAACGGAAAGTCGCCTCGGCCCCAGCGCATCCGCCAGTCCCGAATCAGCGCCGGAAACAGGGTGCGATACTGCTCGGCCCGGCTGGCGTTGCTTTCGCCCTGGTACCAGATGGCGCCTTTGATGGCATAGGGCAGCAACGGCGCAATCATGGCATTGTAAAGCACCGTGGGGCTGTTCTGGGCCCCGGCCGGAAACGGGTTGCGCGGGGTGGTTTGCCGGTCATACGCCACCTGGTATGCCCAGTTGCCGGCCAGCGGCACCGCGCGGCGGCTGGTGGTCAGGATCATGTCTTTGGCTTCGCCCCAGATGCCCCCGCCTCCGCCGTTGTCCACCACGCGCACCGTCAGCACGTTGCGGCCGGGCTTCACCAGGGCAGCCGGCACAGTGTAGCGGCGGGGCTCGTTGTAGCCGTTGGTGCGGCCAATGAAGGTCCCGTTGAACCAGGTCGAGTCGTTGTCGTCTATCTGAGCAAGGTTGAGCTGGGCGGGCTGGTTGGCTTCCTCGGCGGTGAGGGCTACTTCCTTGCGAAACCATATTACTCCATCAAAATTTTGCAGACCTGGAGTAGCTTCCCAAACGCCGGGCAGCGTCATGGTGGGCCAATTGGCCGCCGCGTAGTTCACGTCAAACCAAGCTTGGGCGCCGGGGCGGTGGCCTCTGTCCTGACCAGCCGGACTGCGGCGCCAGGCAGACATCTGGGCTTCAAAATCGGCTACCTGCCGGCTGATGTCGCGCGGGTTGCTGCGTAGCTTCTCCACGACCGGCGTAAACTCGGGCAGGGCTTTCAGCGCTTCGGCGCTAACCCAGGACTCGGCTGGCGTACCGCCCCACTCGGCCGTAATCAACCCGATGGGCACGTGGTAGCGCTGGTGCAGGTCGCGAGCGAAGAAGTAGGCCACCGCCGAGAAGCTGCCGGCCGTGGCCGGACTACAGACTTGCCAACCGGCCCCACCAAACTCGGCCTGGGGGCGCGAGGCTACCACGTTGGGCACGTCAATCAGCCGGATTTGCGGGAAGGTAGCAGCAGCAATTTCCTGGGGGCCTTTGTCGGCGTCTCGCAGGGCCCACTCCATGTTCGACTGCCCCGAGGCCAGCCACACGTCGCCCACCAGAATATCGGTCAGCTCCAGGGTGTTGCTGCCCTTAATAGTCATGGTGTAAGGACCGCCGGCGGGCATGGCAGGCAGCGTGAGCGTCCATTTGCCGGAGGCATCGGGCTGGGCAGCGTAGGTTTTGCCCTGGAACGTGAGGCTGACTTTCTCGCCCGGCGCGGCCCAGCCCCAGAGCGGTAGGCGGGCGTCGCGCTGCAGTACCATGTGGGAGCCCACCAGCCGGGGCAGACGAACGGTGGCCTGCGCGGCAGAGCTTACGACACCAAAACCAAGCAACAATAGCAGGAAGCGAATCATCGGAAACCAAGTTTCAGGCGCAAACAAACGCTTGCACAGCCAATAGTAAGCAGAAATAGCCCGAAATGCCGCTCAGTCAGCCGCGCAACGAGGCCCCGAAGCAGGCGTCTGTTACGGGCGCAGTATCTTGGCTGCTCGTCTTTCTCTTCGCTTCCTCTATGCTCCAACGTCTACTGCTGTTCACCGCGCTGTTGAGTTTAACCCAGGCGGCTACGGCCCAGTTGATGCAGCCCAAAACGGCCTTCACCCGCGCCGATTCTCTGCGCGGCCAGCTTACACCCCTGCGCACCTGCTACGACCTCAGCTACTACCACCTTGATGTGAAGCTGGACGTGGAAAAGCGCTTCCTGAGCGGCTCCAACCTGTTCCGGTTCACCGCTACTCAGGACTTCACCCGGCTACAGTTTGATTTGTTTGCTAACCTCTCGGTGGACAAGGTGGAGTACCAGGGCAAGACGGTGCCATTCACGCGGGAAGCCAATGCGGTGTTCGTGAGGTTCCCACAGCCCATCCGCCAAGGCACCCGCGACCAGTTCACGGTGTTTTATTCCGGCCAGCCTACCGTGGCCAAACTAGCCCCCTGGGACGGCGGGTTGGTGTTCAAGCAGGACACTACGGGCAAGCCCTGGGTGGCCTCGGCCTGCCAGGGTGTGGGCGCCAGCATCTGGTGGCCCACCAAAGACCACCAGGCCGACGAGGTAGACTCCATGCTCATCAGCGTTTCGGTGCCCAAGGGCCTGAAAGACGTGTCGAACGGCCGCCTGCGCAAAGTCACCAAGCTCAGGGGCGGCTACACGCGCTACGACTGGTTTGTCTCGAACCCCATCAACAACTACGACGTGGCCCTGAACGTGGGCGACTACCAGCACTTCAGCGGAGGCACCTACGCCGGGGAGAAGGGCCCGCTCACGCTCGACTACTGGGTGCTACCCGAAAATCTTGCTAAAGCCAGAAAGCAGTTTGCTGCCAACGTTCCGTCCATGCTCAAGGCGTTTGAGTACTGGTTCGGGCCGTATCCGTTTTATGAGGACGGCTACAAGCTGGTAGATGCGCCCCACCTGGGCATGGAGCACCAGAGTGCCGTGGCCTACGGCAACAAGTACCGCAACGGCTACCTGGGTCAGGACCGCTCCGATACGGGTCTGGGTCTGAAGTGGGACTACATCATCATCCACGAAAGCGGCCACGAGTGGTTCGGCAACAACATCACCACCAAGGATATTGCCGATATGTGGGTGCACGAGGGCTTCACTACCTACTCCGAGGCTATGTTTGTGGAAAGCACCGCCGGCCAGGCCGCCGCGGCCGACTACATCCACGGCTGCCGCAAGTGGATCCGCAACGACGAGCCTATCATCGGGCCGTACGGGGTGAACAAGGAAGGCTCCGGCGACATGTACCCCAAGGGGGCGGCTATGCTGCACATGCTGCGCCTTACGGTGAACGACGACGCCAAGTGGCGGCAGATCCTGCGCGGCCTGGGCCAGCAGTTCTACCACCAGACTGTGACGACGGAGCAGGTGGTAAGCTACATCAACCAGCAAAGCGGCCAGAACCTCACGCCCATCTTCAACCAGTACCTGCGCCACCCCAATGTGCCCACGCTGGAAGTGCGCTTCACGCCCGACGGCAAGCCGCTGGCCCGCTGGATTGCCGACGAGCCAGGTTTCGCCCTACCCGTGCGGGTGCGCACCCGGGGCGGGGAGTACCGCACCATCACGCCTACCCGCTCCTTTAAACCCCTGGATCTGCCGGGCCTGACCCGGGAAAATATAGAAGTGGATACCCACAACTACTACATCGGGGTGCTGGTGGAGTAGTGTATGAGGCGGCAGTAGGGCCGATGAGGTTGTATTATTGCCGCTTCATTCAAATTCCCCATGATAAGAACTGCGTTACTGCTCTTTTTTGTTTTTACTACCATGTTACCCAGGCGGGCTCCGGCTTCGCCGACCTCAAACCCGGCCCGCACACCGTTGGCTTCCGTGTGGTGCAGCAATACGATTACGCACGGGCCTATAAAGGCCGTACCGACGCCGTAACCGGGAAACCGACCACCGGCGAGCTGGCCCGGCCCATCCAAACCTTGGTGTGGTACCCGGCCCAGAAAGGCGGCACTGCCATCCGCTACGCCGATTACCTGCGCACGGAGGCCACCGACGAGAACTTCGTTCGGACCGATGCGGAAACCGCCGCTTTCTTAGCCGACAAGCTACAGTGGGCTGCCGCGCAGGTAGGCCAGAAGCAGGCGCAACAGCTCTTTGATCAGCGCATGTGGGCCGTGCGCAATGCTCCGGCGGCGGCTGGTAAGTTTCCGGTGGTGATTTATGCGGCTGGCGGCGGCGGCACTGCCCACGAAGCCGCCGACTTGTGCGAATACCTCGCCAGCCAGGGCTACGTGGTGCTGGCCAGCCGCAGCCTGGGTACGCGTACGAAGGACATGAACTTCGATGCCGAAGGGCTGGATACCCAGGCGCGGGATATCCAGTTCCTGCTTTCCTACGCCCATACCCTGCCCCAAGCCGATATGGCCCATGTGGCCGCCGCCGGCTGGAGCTGGGGTGGCCTGGCCAATGCGCTGGCGGCCACCCAGGACGCGCGCATTAGCGCCATCGTCAGCTTTGATGGTACCAAAGCCTGGGAGGATACCAAACCCGTGTCGCGCGTGCGCCTGACCCTACCGTGGCTGTACGTGCAGCGCCGCTCCGAATCGGTGCGCGAGCTTAGTGCCAAAGGAATGGAAACGACGGGAATCCTGCTGAATGAAGCCAAGTACGCGGACCTCTACCACGTGGTCATGAATCCAATGGAGCACAGCGACTTTTCCACCATCGGCCTGCGCTTTGCCGGAGCGGAGCACTTCACAGAGTATTCCCGCGCTGAGGTAGAAGCAGCCTACCACTGGACCTGCCGCTACACCCTCGAATTCCTCAATGCCAACCTGAAAGGCGACGCCACCGGCCGGCAGTTTCTGAGCCGCACACCTACGCAGAACGGTGTGCCAGCCCATATGGCCCGCCTCTACCACCTGCCCGCCCGGTCCGGCCCCGCGCCCACGCAGGCCGGCTTCGCGGCGGCCCTGGCCCGGGAAGGCTACGATAAAGCCCTGGAAATCTACCGCCGCCTGCAGCAGCAGGAGCCCACATTTGCGTTGTCGGAAGGGGCGCTGAATACCTGGGGCTACCAGCTTATGCGCGAGGCCCGCGACCTGCCCGCCGCCCGGGCCATCTTTGCCCTGGGCACGGAGCTCTACCCCAACGACGCCAACCTCTTCGACTCCCTGGGTGAAGCCGACGAGAACAGTAAGGACATCCAAGCAGCCATTACCCACTACCGCCGCTCCCTGGAGCTGAACCCCGCCAACCTCAACGCCCGCCAGCGCCTGCAGGCCCTCGGCGGCTAAGGAAAACGTGTCATGGTGAGGCGCAGGCGAAGCAATCCATCCGTTGCGAAGGTAGTCACGGCCCTTCCCCACAAATCCCTGCTTCTCTTTGTCATTGCGAGCAAAGCGAAGCAATCCGTCCTCTGCGCAGTACGACCTGATCTGTCACCAGCAAGCTCTTAATCGTTGCTCACGGTTAAGGGCTTTTCCCTTAAGGATGCGCAGCACATTTCAGAGGACGGATTGCTTCGGCTTCGCCTCGCAATGACAGGTTTTTCAGTCCAGCGTATCAAACAGGTCCTGCCACTCGGGGTTGAAGGCGTTTATCAAGTCCAGCTTCTTTTGTCGGGAACCGCCTTTGAGCTGCTTTTCTCGTTCGATGGCTGCGTTTACATCGGTGAACTGCTCCCAATACGTCAAATGATGCACGTTATACTTCCGGGTAAAGCCTGGGTGTAGTCCGGTTCTGTGTTCATAGATGCGGCGCGGCAAATCGTTGGTAATGCCAATGTATAGGACGGCGTGGTTAGCATTCGTCAGGATATAGACATAGTAGTGCATAGCTTGCTAAAATAAGGGTTTAAGGAAAAGCCGGCCATACGGCGCAGGTTTACGAATTGTCGCGCGCAGCCTCTTGGCAAGGACCGATTGTTCATTTCTCACATTCAACCACTTTTGCACATCAGCACATTACTAAGCCGTGCGTACCTTCGCCCCCGTTGATTCTCACCGAATTCACCCTTAGCATGAACCAATACGACGTTACCGTCATCGGCTCCGGGCCCGGCGGCTATGTGGCGGCTATCCGCTGCGCCCAGCTGGGCCTCAAAACCGCCCTCATCGAGAAGTACGACACCCTGGGCGGTACCTGCCTCAACGTGGGCTGCATTCCCAGCAAGGCCCTGCTCGATTCCACCGAGCACTACCACAACGCGGCGCACACCTTCAAGGAGCACGGCATTGAGCTGAGCGACCTGCAGATCAACATGAACCAGCTCATCGACCGCAAAAACGGGGTGGTGAAGGCCAATACCGACGGGATTCAGTTCCTGATGAAGAAAAACAAGATTGACGTCCTGCACGGCGTCGGCTCGTTTGTCGATAAAACCCACATCAGCATTGCGCCCACGGCCGGCGGGGAGGCCCAGCAGATTGAGACGAAGAACGTCATCATTGCTACCGGCTCCAAGCCCACCGTGCTGCCCTTCATCCAGCAGGACAAGCAGCGCATCATCACCAGCACCGAGGCCCTGAACATCCGCGAAGTGCCCAAGCACATGATTGTGATTGGCGGCGGCGTCATCGGGCTGGAAATGGCGTCGGTGTACGCCCGCCTCGGCGCGAAAGTGTCGGTGGTGGAGTTCATGGACTCCCTGATTCCGACCATGGACCGCGGCCTGGGCAAAGAGCTCAAGCGCATCCTGGGCAAAATCGGCATCGAGTTCTTCCTGAGTCACAAAGTAACCGGCGCTACCCGCGCGGGCGACACCGTGACTGTCACTGCTACCAACCCCAAGGGCGAGGAAGTGAAGTTTGAGGGCGACTACTGCCTGGTAGCCGTGGGCCGCGTGCCCTACACCGCGGGCCTGAACCTGGAAGCCGCTGGCGTGGAAATGGAGGAGCGCGGCCGCATCAAGGTAGACGAGCACCTGCAAACCTCGGTGCCTGGCATCTACGCCATTGGCGACGTGATTCGGGGGGCTATGCTGGCCCACAAGGCCGAGGAAGAAGGCGTGTTCGTGGCCGAAACTATTGTGGGCCAGAAGCCGCACATCAACTACCTGCTCATCCCCGGGGTGGTGTACACCTGGCCCGAAGTGGCTGGCGTAGGCTACACCGAAGAGCAGCTGAAGGAGCAGGGCAAGGCCTACAAAACCGGCTCGTTCCCGTTCCGTGCCTCGGGCCGCGCCCGCGCCTCCATGGACCTCGACGGCTTCGTGAAAGTGCTGGCCGACAAGGAAACCGACGAAATCCTGGGCGTGCACATGATCGGCCCGCGCATCGCCGACCTCATTGCCGAAGCCGTAACGGCCATGGAGTTCCGCGCCTCCGCCGAGGACGTAGCCCGCATGAGCCATGCCCACCCCACCTACGCCGAAGCCATGAAGGAAGCCTGCCTCGCCGCCACCGAGAACCGGGCGATTCACATGTAAGCCCAAAACGACTCAGCAATTCAAAAGAACGTCATGCTGAGCGAAGCCGAAGCATCTCTACCGCTCGTTGCCCAATCATAAAAAGCGGCTGAAACTCACGGGAGCTTCAGCCGCTTTTTACATTTCTATTGGTATTAATCGGGTGTGCCGAGGAGAATCGCGCTTAGCTGCCAGGTCAGGGACAAGGGGTGAGCACCATCGCAGCTATACAGAAACTTGAGTATTACTTCCCTAATCTATACCCTAATAAAAGCGAGTATCGCTCTATATTATTGCTGTACATCACTGCATTTAGTGAGCCGTTGCTTCTTTCATATCTAATTTCCCCGGATATTTTTTTCACTCCAGCGCCTACACCCAGAAGAAACCCTTGCTCATATTTTGAAGTAGGGAACAATGGCTTCTTGAACGTTTCTGTAGTGGAGTAAAACTTTTTAGTAGTAGTGGCTTCATTATTCTCTTTTATGGCATAACCATTTGAAATACCTGCACCTACAAAGCCATAGCCGCTCCCTAATTGGCGCGTATAACGAAGCATCGTATTTATCTTTAAATATGCATAGTTAAATTCAAATACGGTTTTTTCATAATTATCCGCGCTAGTAAAAACCTCGTTTTCGCCTTTGATTGAAAAGCTGGTAAACATCAATTCATTATAGGACGAAAAATTTGATAGGCTTCTGGGAAGAGCTATATTCCAGTAAGCCCCTCCTACGATGGATTTATTGAGAGCTAAATCAGAAGCACCATTAAGCGTCATTCCCTTGAAGTGCATCGTACCCGCAGAGGGGCCTACAAAAATACCCAGCTGATTTCGCGGCCTGTCACTGGAAGCGGTTTTAATACTTTCATTTGTACAAGCTGAATAAACACGAAAGGCTTTAATTAAGTCGCTCTGCTTATACTTAGTATTTTTTAAAGTCTTGGTAATTTCACTACAATCTTTTAGATATAATGATAGTTGATTTAGAAAAAAATTGTTCTCCTTAACTACCAAAGGCCTGCTGATGTCAGGTATGTTATTTCGTTCATCAATGGTTTTATACTGTTTGTATACGAGAAGCTCAAAAGATGGCCCCGACTTTATATAGAAAAAATCCCTGTCGCTCCCCACTTTGTAGTGATACAAGCTCTTATTGCCCGAAACTATATTCAGCAGAAACGTAGTATCCGCTTTGTACTGCGGAATGGATGAGTCATTAAGCTCTTGTAGTTTGTAGGGGGACGTCTCAATAGTTACAATCCCACTTTCATATAGCTCGCCACTGACTTTAAATGCGGCTATATCACTAGTGGTATAGACAGTGCTGGAGCCTGCAATTTCCTTTTTGAAAGAGACTTTCTTAGGATTCTGATACCACTTTCGGTAATCAATAAATCCTGCTATTGTATCCCCCTTAGGTGTGACAATAGTACCGGGTAAATAGTTTTCCTGGCCTTGAGCCAGATGTGAGAAGCAGCTTGTTAAGAGAAGCGCAACAAGTTTTGTGTAAACTGTCTTCATGCAAAATATGGTTGAAAAACAAATAAAACTTCCTAGCCATAAAATTTATGGAATGACCAGCTGAGCCACCTGAATAGATTCTACTTTTTCAATGAAATGTGCATCGATATAGCAAAAATATTTCAGCGTGCTTAGAGCAAATGTACGACGCTTCCTACGAGTTTCAACCCGATGCTATAGGCTTCAGGCTGTAACTCGTATATCAGTTGCGGAACCAATCTGATCAACCCAACAAAAAGCTAGTGCGTTTTTTGGGTTGATCAGATTGGCGTGTAGAGAAGCGTATTCGCGTCTTGTCGTCCGCGTCGCCTAGCGTTCAACAACTAGACGCAAGTAGGCGTCTCTGCACCGTTCGTGAAACGGCTATAATTCCAACCTGCCTTGCTCCGACTCTTGGTTACGAACTGAAGAAGGAGGAAACTTTCGGCTGTCATATTTCCGGGCAGCCTTATTGACTACTTGACGGTAACTATAACCACACTTTGCCGGGTCGGGAAGCACACCATTGGCCGCGAGAAGATGCATAGTGTCGTGCCTCTGCCTAAGTGTTATTAACAGTGCTACCAACTGCTGCCGGCGCCCCCCACCCCCGGAACTTCCTCCGCTGCTGCTACTGCTGGACGACGAAGATCCTCCGGAAAACGACGACCCCGACGACGAGCGGCTGGAAGAGGACAGCTGGGAGGTGGTGTACTTCTCCTTTTTGACGTGCTGGCAGAAGGCGCAGGTGTGTACGTGCCAGCCCCAGCCCCCGTGGGAAGTAGTGGCGGCCTGCACTTCCTCATCGGGCTGGGGCTCCAGGGTTCGGTGGTGGCACTTGGGGCAGGCTTCGGCGTCGGAGCCGAGGTTGGCGTAGTCGAGGGTGAGCTGGTGCCGGCAGGCCGGGCACTGCCACACGTCGTAGTCGATGGACTGAATGCGCTCCTCGGCGGCCTGGCCCGGCTGCAGGGCGGCATCGTCCTGGGCTTCGTCGAGGCGGTGCATGGGCGTGGCGCAGACGGGGCAGGCGTAGGCTTCGTCGCGCAGAGCGGCCAGGCGCTGCCGGTGCCGGGGCCAGTAGAACGCCATGCCCAGCGGAAACAGGAACCGCAGCCAGCCCAGGCCGTGGTGAGTTTCGCTCAGGAACTGGTAGCGGGCGTGGCGGCTTTTATCGGCGTAGTTCGCGGCTAATAGCCGGTTTACTTCCCGCAGGTAGCCATGCAGGTACAGCCCCGGCCAGGCATAGCACAGCCCGATGAGCAGCAGAGGCGGCACGGCCCAGTCCAGCACCACGGCCGCCAGCACCAGCCCCGCAATCAGCAGCACGCCCAGAAACAGCACCCAGTAGTTGGCCGCCGACTTTTTGATGCGGAAGCCCAGCACCAGCACACACACCACCATAAACACCAGCGCCGCCACCACAGCCACGCCTTCCAGCTCACTCCACGCATTGGGGTCGGGCTGATACTCTTCAATCAGGTGGGTAGCGTCATCCGTGAAAGCTTGGGCGGGCTCCCCGGCCAGAGCAGCCGCTGAGTCGGCGGGCTCCAGGCGGCCGGTGGCCAGCTGGCGCAGCAGGGCCGCCACACCGGCGCGCACGGCCGCGTCGTAGTTGCGGGTGCGCAGGTGAGGCAGCATGTAGCGCTGCTGAATGCGGAAGCAGATAACGTCGGGCAGGTCGGCTTCCAGCCCGTAGCCGGTTTCAAACTCCACCCGCCGCTGGTCCTCCACTACCAGCATCAGCAGGCCATTGTTTTTGGTTTTGTCCCCGATTTTCCAGCGGTTGAACAAGGCCGTGGCGGCGGTTTTCGGGACTTCCTCGCCAATGCTGTGGGTCAGTACTACGTCGATATGGGCCCGGCCGCTTTGGTCGAGGGGGCGCAGGATGGCGTTCAGGTCCTGCACCGTGCCAGGCTGCAGCAGGTGGTCGGGGTCACTCACGTAGCTTTCCCCCAGGGTTTTGGGGTCGGGAATAGCCGTGAGGTAGTTGTCCTGCGCGGCAGCGTTCTGGCTTATCGATGCGCACAATGCCAGCAGCGCCAGCGCCTTCAACAGGAAATTACGCAAAAGCAGAGCAGGTGCCATGGACCAGAAAGAGGGTTTGTCGGCTAAAGAAAGACATATCCCGGTTAAGCCCGAGCATTGGGCGCTGGTTGAGGTGTGCGACTGTTTCGTCCAGGATAGCAGGAACCGAGAAGTATATCAACCGTCATGCTGAGCGCAGCCGAAGCATCTCTACTGCTTCGTTGAACGATGCATGCAGACGAAGCGGTAGAGATGCTTCGACTGCGCTCAGCATGACGTTCAAGAGGCCTTACTAAATGCCTGCGCTGTGCCCGGCTTACTGCCGGCTGCCGCGCACGTAGGCGCTGAGCTGCTCGTCCAGGTCGCGCACCTGCAGCACCAGCTGCTTGCCGGCGTAGGGCTGGAGGGCGCGCAACTCCTGGGCTACCTGACGCTGCCAGGTTAGCAAGCGGGGGCGGTTGGCGTACACTTCCCGGTCGAACTGGTCCTGGCGGGCGTTGGCTTCGGCCATGAGCTGGCGGAAGATGGCGCGGTGACGACGAGTAAGGTCGGGGGTGGTAGTGGCCTGGACCTGGAGGCGCCGGGCGAGGTGGCGGGCGTAGAGTTCGGTAAGGTCGAAGTGCAGCTGCTCGTGGGCCAGCGTCTGGCCGGGCGTGCGCGAGGGGTGAAAAGAGGAGTGGCGGCAGTCGAAGTAGGTTTCGATGGTGAGGCGCGTAGTGCGCTGCCAGGGCTGACTGCTGCAGCGGTAGCGGATGCCGCTGTTGGTGGCCGCCTCGCAGTGCCCACCCCGGCTGGGCCCCTTGAAATCGGCGGGCATGAGACGACGGGCCGGGTGCCAGAGAATTTCCTGCTCGTAGGGCTGCAGGCTGGCCGTGCGGAAAGCGCGGGCCTGCAAGCCGTTTGCAGCCGGAATAGTGGGCTTTTCGAGGCGCAGCAGGTTGGCGCCCAGCTCGCGGGCCTGTTCGGTAGCCAGCCGGAGCAGGGCCGTCGAGTCGGAGCCGAACGCGAGCAGGGACGGGCGTACCTGGATGCAGGCCAGTTCCCAGGCGGAGGCTTCCACAGGCTCGGAGGCAGCCAGCACCAGCACCGTTTGAGTTGGGGTCCGATGAGCGGGCGGCAACAACTCAGGGCGCTGCACGGCTACCTGGGGCGCACAGCCGGCCAGCGTCAGGCCCAGTCCTATCCACGTACGCAGGCGCATCATCGGTAGTAAGATCAAGAGGTGGACGAGGGGGCGTTTTGCTAAAGTTAGGGGTTGTGAGTGGCTGGGCAACTGCTGCCAGAGGAATTTTTGGGTCGGCGGCGGTTGCCTTCAACTGATAGAATTCAGCTAATTTTAAGATACTAACAGGTTTCCTAATTCTAACTAAAATTCATCGTGGCCGCTCCGCTATTTTATGAGGTCGTATTCGAAGCAGGTCGCTTGCCAGCAATAGACAATCTGGTGAGTGACCTGGAGAGCATTTCGGGCTTGCCTATCAGTTTATCCAGCCGTCAGGGAGGCCTTGATACAACTGTATGGCATATTGCTGCCAAGCTAGGTTTCAGGCAGAGGAGGAGTTCTATGGATGTAGGGCTGTTTGTTAATGATCAATCCTACGTTATAACATCCAATATTTTCAGCGCCACGGATCCTTATTTAGTTGGAACACTACTATTTGCTTTGATAAGCCATGGGGGAGACTATGCCCGTCAACTTCCAAGCTGGGCAGGGAAGCTTTGGTGTGATATTGAGAAGACATGGCTACCTGAAACTCTCCCTTGCAGCAGACACTAACAGCTGCTAAACTTCATCTTAGCATCGTTCAACCACCTCCTATGCCCCGCACCGATACCTACGCCCAGGCCCAGCCCGCCAGTCGCGCCGAGTGGCGGCAATGGCTGGCCGAGCACCACGCCAGCAGCCCCGGCGTGTGGCTGGTGTATTGCAAAAAGCACAGCGGCCAGCCCAGCGTAACTTACCCCGAAGCGGTAGAAGAAGCCTTGTGCTTTGGCTGGATCGACTCGCACCCGCGCAAGCTCGACGCCGACCGGACGCAGCTGCTGTTCACGCCGCGCAAGCCCAAAAGTGGCTGGAGCAAAGTAAATAAGGAACGGCTGGTGCGGCTGGAAGAAACCGGGCAGCTGATGCCCGCCGGCATAGCCGCCATTGCCCGCGCCAGGCAAAACGGCGCCTGGGAAAGCCTAGACGCCGCCGAAGCCGGTACCGTGCCCGACGGCCTGGCCGAGGCCCTGGCGGCCAACGCCGACGCGGCCCGCCACTTCGCGGGCTTTTCGCCCACGGCCCGCAAAATGCTATTGATGTGGGTGCTGGGCGCCAAGCAGCCTGCTACCCGCGCCCGGCGCATAGCCGAAACCGTGCGCATGGCCGCCCTGAACAAGCGCGCCAACTTCGACCGGGAGTAACAAGTTGACTGAGGTAGCCTGCGCGTTTACTTGTGAGCCTATTCGGAAAATACAGAACGTCATGCTTCGGCTCCACGGACGACAGATGAAGCATGACATACCCTTTTTCACGCTAGGCGGCTTTTTGGAGAAGCCCCAAGCGGCTGGAGCCCCGGTGGCTTCAGCCGCTTTTTGTTTATAGCCAGGATACTATATGCCCGGCTGCCAGCGTTGAGAACCGGCTGCGTCCGGGCATTGGCTGGCGCGCCGCTGTTGCCGGGCGCATCGACGCCACCGCGCAACGTCTCCTCACCTTCACACCAACTTCTATGAGCCTCTTTAACTTCCGCCGTCGCGGCACTTCCGCCACGCCTTCCCTACCCAAAAGCCCCGCCCGCGAATGGCGCGATGCCGTGGTGTTTGCCGTGGTAGCGGCCACGCTCATCCGGTGGTCGGCGGTGGAGGCTTACCACATCCCCACGCCCAGCATGGAAAGCTCCCTGATGGTGGGCGACTACCTGTTTGTGAGCCGGCTGCACTACGGCCCCATCACGCCCCAAACGCCACTGCAGGTGCCGCTCACGCACCAAACCATCTGGGGAACGAAGCTGAAAAGCTACTCCGAGGCCATTCAGTTGCCGGCCTTTCGCCTGCCGGGGTTCAGCTCCGTGCAGCGCAACGACGTGGTGGTATTTCATGTGCCCCATGAGCAGGACCGGCCTGCCGATATGCGCACCCACCTCATCAAGCGCTGCGTGGCCATTGCGGGCGATACGCTGGAAATCCGCCGGGGCCAGGTGGTGCTGAATGGTACGGCCGCTCTACCCGCCGGCCGGATGCAGAACACGTATTTCCTGCAGGTTGACGCGCCCGACGATGCCATCCGCCAGGCCATGTACGAGCACGGCGTGGTCGATTACAACGAGCCGGACGGAATGCCCCGCGCCAGCATCAACCCGGAAACGGGTAAATCCGGCTTCCTGATCAGCTGTACGGCCGAGGTAGCCGAATACTTCCGGCGTCAGCCCTACGCTCAGGGCCTCACCGTCCCCACGTACGCAGTCAGCCTGTTTCCCGGCGTTGCCGACTTCCACAACCCCGCCGCTGCTTCCACCAATCAGCCGCCCACCTGGCAGCTGGATGACTACGGCCCGCTGGTGGTGCCCCGCAAAGGCCAGACGGTTGCCCTCACCCCGACCAATGCGGGTATGTACTACACCATCGTGGCCCAGTACGAGCACAATGAGGGCATCAGTTGGCAGAACGGCACGATCTACCAGCATGGCCGGCCGCTAACCAGCTACACCATCAAGCAGAACTACTACTTTATGATGGGCGACAACCGTCACAACTCCGAGGACTCGCGCTTCTGGGGCTTCGTGCCCGAAGACCATATCGTGGGCAAGGCGTTCTTCGTCTGGCTGTCCATCGACCCCTACGCCGACTTGCTCCACAAAATCCGCTGGGACCGGCTGTTCCGGCCTATTAGCTAGGGCCTACGGACAAGTACCGCGCGGGCTATACCTTGCAGCGCCTTAGCTGACCAGCAGCCTACCTTCTTTCCCATGCTCCCTTCCCCGGCCCTTGCTTCCGCTGTTGATACACTGCAGGCACAGTTAGTAGAAATTCCTGCTGGACAAATCCAACTGCGCGACGACCGGCTGAAGCGGCAGTGGCAGGTAGACGTCGGGCCGTTCTGGCTGGCGGCCTTTCCCATCACCCAGGCCCTGTATCGGGCCGTGACGGGGGAAGCGCCCAGTCGCTTCTTGGGAGAAGAGCACCCCGTGGAAATGGTTTCCTGGCACGAGGCCGTGACGTTCTGCAACCGCCTTTCCGAGGCGGCCGGCCTCACCTCGTGCTACCATTTCGGGCCGGAAGCCGAGGCCGTCCGGTTCGCCCCTCTGGCCCCTGGCTACCGGCTCCCAACGGAGGCCGAGTGGGAATATGCCTGCAAAGCCGGCACGCCCGGTACTCGCTACGGGGAGCTCGACAACATTGCCTGGTACAAAGGAAACTCAGGGCAGACCACCCAGCCCGTGGGCCAGAAGCTGCCCAACGCCTGGGGCCTCTACGACATGCTGGGCAACGTATGGGAATGGTGCTCGGATATTTACGACGAGGCCGTGTACGGCTCCTACCGCATCATGCGGGGTGGGGGCTGGTGCGACGAGCCCCGGGGCTGCCTGGCCACCAACCGCCGCCGCAGCCACCCCCGCAGCTTCCAGATAGATGACTTAGGCTTCCGGGTGGCCCGCAACGGTCACTAGCCCTGCTAGCAAAGCCGCCTCCTCGTATAAAAACCCCAAGCGACTTGGGCGTATCAGCCAGGAGCGCCAGTTACTCTGGTTGTTACGCGTTGCCTGCTTCCCCTACTTGGCTGCTCACGTCTTGCGCACCAGCTTGAATCCGTCCCGGGTTACCTGGTACAGCTGGCCCTGGATGGTAATGGTTTCGCCTTCCAGCAGCTTGCTCAGATCGAGCAAATCGGCTTCCATGGTGTGCAGGCTGAAGCCATGCTTGCGGGCCAGGGCCAGGTACCGGGGGTTGATGTAGTCGTGCACCCCGCACAGGATGATGCGCACGTGGGCGGTGGTGTTTTTGAGCAGTCGGGTATCGCGCGGGAAGGTGTGGTTGTCGGCAATGAGGATGAGGTCGGTGGAGTCGGAGGTGAGCTGCTGGGCGTGGAGCAGGGCCTCGGCGTCGTTTTCGGGCGCGTCGCCGCCCCCGCCGGCCTTCATGGCTTCCACCAGCTTGTTCTTGATGGCCTCGTAGCTGTCGGTTTTCACGGAGTAGAAGCCCCCGGTTTTGCCGATGTGCTTGGTTTTGTCGGGCTGGTCGTCGCCGTCGTTGAAGAACACGAAGGTTTTCTTGTCTTCGAGGACGCTCAGCTGCAGCCAGGCCAGCAGGTCGTAGGTGTAGGGAAACATGCTGCCGGTCACGTCCGTCACCACCACTTCCTTGCTCCACTCGGGGTGGCGCTGCATCACGCGGGCTACCACGTTGGCATCGGGCGGCAGCACCAGCTCGGGGGCCGTGGTGTCGGCCAGCAGCTCTCCGGCCGGGGTAATGCGGGCCTCACAATAGTTCCGCTTGCCCTTCTTTTTCAGAAACACGCGGTAGAGGCGAGCCACGGAGTCGGGCAGGGAAAAGTCGGTAATGGCCAGATCGGGGCGGCCCAGCAGCTGAAACGGCCCCAGTGGCAGCCGCACAGCGCCCTTCACCTCAAATGGAAACTGGCGCCGGTGAATGTAGAACCCCGAGGCAAACACCACGCTTTGGCGGATGGCTTCTTCCAGCTCTGCGGGGCACGTAAGCTTGCTGTTGGGCAGCACCCGCACCTGCCGGGTAGCACCGTGCTCATCCACCGACATTTCAAACCGGATGATCTGCCCGATGCGCTGGGGGCACCGGTACGTCCGGCGCAGGTGGCGGGCCATCTGGCGGGTGGAGGCCCGGGTAAAGGGTAGATTACACGCTACCTTCTTGCCTTGCTTTTTGCGGGCGGCTTTTTTCTTCGCCAGCTTTTTATCCAGCAGGCGCAGCTTGCGCGTGAGGCTGTCGAGGTCGGCGCGACTGGTAGCGGCAGTGGCGTGCCGGGCCACGTACACCACAAACCCATGGAAGAAAGGCTGGCACTCCGCGGGGCTGTTGCAGCCGGTTTGCTCCACCAGCGTCCAGGTAATGGACTCATCCTGAAGCAGACCCGGCAGGCCCGCCGCCAGGTTGCGGATGCGGCTCAGGTTGAGCTGGCGCTGGTCGAAGGTTGGGTTCAGGCGGAAGGCCGTGTACACCAGGTCTACGCGTACAATGTGCCGCTCCCGCAGGTGCAGGGCCTGCAAATCGGCCCCCGAAAAGGTGGAAGGCAGCCGGATGGCCTCCAGATCGGGCAGCGGCTGGTAGCGCGCCGTGCGGTAGGCATTGAGCTGTTCGTAGAAGGCGCTCAGCTCCGCTTCCGAAAGAGCGGTTTGCGCGTAGCCGGAGCCGGCCAGAAGCACGAAAAACAGGCTGCCAAACAGGGCACGAAGAAATACAGTAAGCATAACTCAGGATAAACACTACACCAGAGGCCAAAATACGGTTTTGCCCGGAAGAACGCCTACAGGGCCGGCAGAGGCCTGTTGCCGAAACGCAGCGGGAATGTCCGTTCGGGCTTCAATGCCGGGCAGCAGCTGATTTCGGTGCTGGCAAAAGGGGAAACCTTCCGGGGCCGGGCTCCGAATACGCTATGCTGCCGGTTGATGCCGACGGCGCCGTCGTTTCGCTATACCAGGTACGCTATGGGCAAGCACAAAAAGAAGCACTCGAAGAAAGACACTGTATCGGAGGACCTGTTCGAGGTAGCGGCTCTTTCCATCCGCAACTACCGGAAGGTAACCAATGAAATAGCCAAGCTCAGCACCGGCCAGAAGCTGGTAGGCGGCCTGGTATTGCTGGCCGCCGGCTACTTCTACCTGGATAAGACCAAGCAGGATGACGGTGTCAACTCGCTGCTGGCAGGCCTGAACCTGCCGTGGCAGCCCAAGCCCACCGCTAAAGCAACGCCCCCGCCGCCAACCGCCAAGCCCGCGCCGGCAACAGCTTCCGTGCCGGCCGAAGCACCCCGAAAAAGCCGTAAAGCCGCTAAAACAGGCAAAGCAGCGGGCGAATTCGGCAAGAAACCCGCCGCCAGCCCCGACGACCTGTAGCGG
The DNA here is from genome assembly GCF_024700075.1 of Hymenobacter sp. J193. Classification (NCBI taxonomy): domain Bacteria; kingdom Pseudomonadati; phylum Bacteroidota; class Cytophagia; order Cytophagales; family Hymenobacteraceae; genus Hymenobacter; species Hymenobacter sp. J193. The sequence goes on along the minus strand of NZ_JAJONE010000001.1, from coordinate 2,369,035 downwards.
CCGGCATCACCCGCCTCGGTCGGATTTAATGTTAAGAATTGCGTTTGCGGCAACCTTGAGCCGGCGAATTGCGGATACCGGTATCATGCTTTTTTGTACTGCATCCGTCTCGTTCATTTACCTGCAATAGCCATGACCAAGAAGAAAAAAGCCAAAATCGGAAAAAAGAAGAAAACCATGTTTACCGGGGCCGTGAAGTCAATCAAGAAGCTCAGCACCACCCAGAAAGTGGTGGGCGGCTCCGCCCTCGTTGCGCTGGGCCTGGGTTACCTCGCAGCCCGACGCGGCAGCTTCGCTACAGCTCCCGACATAGACGCCAACACCGGCGAGACGCTGAGCTCCACCGAGGGCGCCAGCATTTAGGGCAAAGACCTACGTAAATCAGGGCCCGGCGGCCGAAGCATGTATAGCTTCGGCCGCCGGGCCCTGGCTGTGATAAGCTGCCTGCGCGCTACAGAATATGGTTGGCGCGCGCCAGCCGGGCCAGGGGCAGCAGCGGCAGGCGGTGCGGCGCTGCCAGATAACGGGGCATGTCGAAGCCCGCAAACTCGTGCTTGCTTTTTGACAGGTTGGTGAGTGGGTGGTAGCGGTCAATAAGGCGGAACGTTACGTCCCGGCAGTAGTCGTAGACCGAGGAGGCCGGCAGCAGCTGACTGCCGCTGGCAGGGCCGATGCACCCACCCAGCGACAGGTACTGGTAGCCTTCTGCCTGGAGCTGCCCGGCCAGCATAGCTACTACTGATAAGAATACGCCCCAGATTTTGGTGGGCAGCAGCCGGAACTGGTGCAGCTGGTAGCCCTTCAGCCCCCCATCCTGGTACCAAGGGTCGAGCACGCAAAAGCCCAGCGCCGTGCGTTCAGGCCCGGCCTGAATGACGAAAAAACGTACGTCGGGCTCATGCGTGAACTGGAGCAAGCGGGAGATAAAGCCAATTTCTTTCTGGGCTGGCGACAGGCGAATAAACTCCTGGTTGATGGCTTGCAGCTGCTCCCGTTCGGTGGCACTCAGCTCGGCCAAGTTGCGCTCCGCCAGGTTAAGCTGAGCCTTACCAGCCTTTTTCAGGGCTCCCCGCGTGGAGGCCGAAAATACCCGCGGACACGTCAGATCCAGGCAGCGCTCCGTACCAATGCGCACAAACCGCATGGGGTGCGCACTAGCCTGCGCCAGAGCCGCGGCGGCATCTTCACTCAAGTACCCGAATATACTTCGGGGATGCTGCTGCAGAAAGGCCCGCAGCAGAGCCGGTCGCTCAACGGGCCCGGCAATAGGGTCGCCGAGGACCACATTGCCGGCCAGCGTACGGCGGTAAGCCAGGAAGCCAGCCGGGTGGTCGAAGTACCGCAGGTTGGGTTGCAGCGCGGCGTAGGCATTGGGGTCAGAAGCACACCGGCGCAGGGTTTCGAAGCGGGAGACAGGAGCAGAAGCGGCAAGAATCATAGCAGGCTGCCGGCGCTTGGTGGCGGTGGCGCCCGGCAAAGCGAAAGGTACGCCACGCGCCACCTGCCCGTCAATCCCCTGATGATGTGAGCTGCAAGACGAAAAACCGATTTTGCTGCGCCGCTCAGTGCATGTTTTATACCTGCGGTGCTGGCTGAGCGCCCCAGCGCTTGGTGCGCCAGGCTTGCTGCTGCTCCGCGTCAAGGAACGTCCAGGCTACGAGGCGGCTGATTTTGTGGCCCTGGGTCATAGGAATGGTGCGCACGTCGGTGGCCTGCAGCTTCTTCAGCGACTTGTACAGGCCGGGCAGGGTTTCCTTTTTCGATACCAGGGTGGTAAACCAGAAGAAGTTATGACGGTTGAGGGCACTTTCCTCAGCCATGCGCCACAGAAACGTGGCCTCGCCGCCAGGGTACCACAGCTCCGACGACTGCCCCCCGAAGTTGGGAGTGGACGGAGCGGTTTTGGCCGTGCCCAGGTTGCGCTCCTTGCGCTGGCCGGCGGCCTCGGCCTCGGCCGGTGAGCCGTGGAAAGGCGGATTGCACAAAGTCAGGTCGAAGAACTCGTTGGGCTTCACCATTCCGCTGAAGATGTCGGTAGACTTGGGCTGGAGGCGTACTTCCACCGCACCCGCGAGGGAAGGGTTGCTAGCTGCAATCTGCCGGGCCATGCGCACGGCCGCCGGGTCCACATCGGAGCCCACAAACTTCCAGCCGTACTCCCGGTGCCCGATGATGGGATAGATGCAGTTGGCGCCCACGCCCACGTCCAGCACCCGTACCATACGGCCGGTGGGTACCACACCTTCGTTCACGCTGGCCAGCAGATCGGCCGTGTAGTGTACGTAGTCGGCGCGGCCCGGAATGGGCGGCGTGAGGTAGCCGGCCGGAATATCCCAGTTGGGCACGTTGTAAAACTGCTTGAGCAGGGCCTTGTTCAGGGCCTTCACCGCCGCAGGATTAGCAAAGTCGATGGTGGTGGTCTGGTACTGATTTATGGCCACAAAGGCGCCAGTTCCGGCATCACCTGACTGAGCCGGGCAAAATCGTACTGGCCCCGGTGGCGGTTGCGGGGGTGTAGGCCTTCTTTCTCGGCGGCGGGGTCGTGGGGCAATTGGCTCATGGGCAGGCAGAAAAGAAAACTGGCCTTCCGCCAAAGCGCCGGGCCGCCAGCAAAGCTAGTGAGAGTTGTATGGAGACAGCGCCAAGGCCGGCACCCCAACTAAGGAGGATACCCTGGCAAAAATGCCAAAACGCCTGCCGGTCCGCGCAGAGCACGGTACGGCAGGCGTCTTTATAGCAAATAACAGAACAGGCTTAGCTTTCCAGCTTCACGCGCACGGCAGCGGGGCCTTTCGGGCCCATTTCCACCTCAAACGAAACCTTATCATTTTCCTTGATCTGATTGATGAGGTTGTTGGCGTGCACGAAAATACTTTCCTGCGTTTGCTGGTCTTTGATGAAGCCGTATCCCTTGGAGTCATTGAAGAATGACACCACGCCCTTGCGGATAGGGTCTTCCGGGGCCATGTCTTCCTGCTTCATCACGTTGATGCGGATGTCCTCTACCTTGATTTCCTTTTTCTTCTTGGTAGGGTCCGGAGGCGTAGCGGTGATGTTGCCATCCTCATCTACATAGGCCAGCATATCTTCCAGGTTCTGCCCTTTTTTGGCGTTGGCCTGGCGCTCTTCTTTTTGTCAGCCTTATCGTTGCGCTTTTTCAGGCGCTTTTTTTCATTTTCCTTCTTGCCGAAGGTGGCTTGTGATCTGGCCATGTGGTGGTGTAGTCGTGATGATATCCGCTTAGACGAGCAAAGCCGGGAGAAAGGGGCACTAGATAATGAAAATATACACGCTTAATCTCCTGAAGGTTCACTCCGGGCTGCCAATATATTGGATAGAAGATAAAGCCGGCGTGGAGTCGGCGCGGAACCTTAGTCCGCGGCCGCCCTCGGTTGCTCAAACCATCGGCTAAGTGCCCGGGTGCTGAGCTACGGTAGTGCAAAGCTAATGCTTATTCCGGCAAGTACGCCCTGCCGCTGACCGGAGCCACCGGTGCTGGATGGCCAGCTGAGGGTTAGGCCTTCTTCACGAAAGCGGTTTTGAGCACCATCATCGAGCCCCCGGCCCGGCCTTCCACTTCCTCAGGGCTGTTGGTAAGGCGAATGTTCTTGACCACCGTACCGCGCTTGAGCACGGTGGAAGAGCCTTTCACTTTCAGGTCTTTGATGATGTGCACCGAGTCGCCGTCCTGCAGCAGGGCGCCGTTGCTGTCTTTTACGTCCATAAGATGGGGCGCCGGGAACAGGTTTTGTCGGCGCGGCGCGAATATCGGCAAACTTCCCCGGCCAGCTTCGGGCAGTGTTTTATATCAGCCCAGAGGGCCGAAGTCGGGTACCTCCCGCACTGCGCCGCCTGCCAGCCCGGACAGCGTGACCTCGCCAATGCGCACGCGCACCAGCCGCAGGGTAGGAAAACCCACGGCCGCCGTCATCTTGCGTACCTGCCGGTATTTGCCTTCCGTCACGGTGATGCTTACCCAGCTGGTGGGGCCGTGCCGCTCGTCGCGGATGCGGCGGGCGCGGGCCGGCAGGTCGGGCGCGGCGGGCAGGCGGTACACCTGGCAGGGGAGGGTGCGGTACTTGTCGCCGTGCAGCCCGATTTCCACGCCTTCCCGGAGCTGCGACAAGGCTTCGTCGGTTATCAGGCCATCTACCTGGGCGTAGTATTCCTTTTCCACGTGGCGGCTGCGCACCAGCTCGCTCAGCTTGCCATCAGTAGTGAGCAGCAGTAGTCCTTCGCTGGCCTCATCCAGGCGGCCGATGGCCATGGTACCCTCCGGAAAGTCGTACAGCTCGCCCAAAAAGTGCTTTTTACGGACCTCGCGGGGTGCCTCGCTCCGAAACTGGCTGAGGTAGCCGTAGGGCTTGTGCAGCAGAAAGTGGCGGTGAATGGGCGGCGCGGCGGCTGGATCAAGCATAAGCAACAGAGGGCGACCCGGCCAGGTAAATGCCGGGCGCGCAAATGAACGAGCAAGGTACGCAGGTCCACTGTGGCGCCGCCCCGGCTATAACCCCTGCAACGGGCAGAGCGTTAGGCAAAGCTCACCAAAACACGCCTTTAGCGGCTTGCTATGTCCGATAAACCAACGCTTTTTCCGCCCCAGCACCAGGACGAACAGCCAGGCCGGGAATCGAGCATGACCCCGCAGCCCGAGTTTATCCGCCCCGGCTACCAAGGCCCCAACAAGCTCCGGGGCAAAATTGCCCTTATCACGGGCGGCGACTCCGGCATCGGCCGGCCGTGGCCGTGCAGCTGGCTTCCAAGGGCATCCGCGTAAAATCCGTAGCGTCGGGCAGCCTTCGGAAGTAGCTCCAGCCTACGTGTTTCTGGCCTCGGAAGACGGCTTCTATTTTACCGGCCAAACGCTACACCCCAACGGCGGCAAGGCGGTCAATGCCTGATTGGTTTCCAGAAGGATATAAAGCAAAGCGCCGCGCAGGTTTCTGCAGGGGGCTTTTTTGTGGCCTGCCCAAGCCGGTCCATTACCTGCAGGCAACCCCAGGCCCTGGAGCAGCATCTGCCGGAAACATCTTCTCTTTTTTCCGCCCCATGCTGTTTCCCTACCTTTTGGCCCTGGCCGCTGCTATGACGGCCCCCGCCGACCAACCCCAACCCGTGACCGTAACCGTGGCGCCCACCCGCGTGCTGCTGGAAGAGCGGGCCGGCTCCCGCCTCAACTTCGACTTCCAGGTGCAGGCCGGCGCCGACTCGCTCTGGCTGCAGAAAGTGGAAGTATCGGTGTATGATAAGGCCGGGGCGCTGGTGGTGCGTAAGTTCGTCGACAACAATGGGTTCAGCCCCAGCGTGACCAGCCTCTCGCACCGGGTGTTTGCGCCGGGGCAGCCGGCATTGGTGTTCAACCCGTTCCACACGTTTCCGGCGGATGTGGACGTAACCCGGCTGCGCTACACCTTCGAGTTTCAGACCAGCAAACAGGCCGAGGTGACACAAACCCTAGAGGTACGGCCGGAACGCTACCAGCCCAAAGCGGCGCTAACCATTCCTCTCAAAGGGCGCCTGCTGATCTGGGACGGGCACGATGAGCACGCTCACCACCGCCGCCTCGACTTCCAGCACCCTGTAGCCAAGCAAGTGGGCATCCGCAGCAACTTCATGCGCTACGCCCACGATTTTGTGGTGGTGAACGAGGCCGGCGACAAGCATACCGGCGAGGGTAAAAAGAACACCGACTACTTCGGCTTCAACCAGCCCGTGCAGGCCCCGGCCGCGGGGCGAATAGTAGCTTCCTACGCCCAGCAGCCTGACAACGACAACGGCCAGGACTACTTCAACCCGCGTGATATGGTGGGCAAAGACCCGCTGCTGCTCTACGGCAACTACGTGGTTGTCGACCACGGGCAGGGCGAGTTCAGCTTGCTGGGCCACCTCCGGCAGGGTAGCGTGCAGGTGAAGGTGGGCGACCAGGTGCGCGCCGGCCAGGTACTCGCCCACGTGGGCTCCTCGGGCAGCTCGTACTTCCCGCACCTGCACTACGAGTTGCGCACCGGCCCTGACCTGAACGTGGAAGGACTGCCGGCCTACTTCCGCAAGTTCCGGCTGGTGCGCGGCAGCCAAAGCCGCGCCGTACCCCAGGGCGCCCTCGACAGTGGCGACATCGTGTTACAGGAAGCCAAATAGCGTTGGCCGGAAGCCAGTCGGCCCCGCCTGTGCGGGTTGCATAGGCGGGGCCGACGGAATGAAAATCTGGGGGCGCTATTCCCGGGTGAACAAACTCTGGCCACCGGCCTGGCGCAAAATAAACGTGTGTTTTTCGGCGTCAAAATCCATCTGCAGGCCGGCTTCGGGAAACACAAACTGCGTTTTGGACTTGGGGGTAAGCGGGAAGGCGCCCTGGCCGGTAGCCTGACCCATGAGGGTGTTGCCTTCCACCGTCACATTGATTTTCAGCGGCATCTGGGCGCTGGCGTAGGTGCCTACGTAGGGCTTCAGGTCGGCGGCCGTGAGCGTGACGGAGCTGAAGTCGGGCAGGCGGTAGGGCAGGTTGAAGTAGATGGACAGCACGCCCAGCAGCACGTCGTTGGTGGAGTAAGGAGTGTTGCCGGAATAGGCTACCGTCAGCTTTTCGGCCGGGAAGTGCATCAAGCCGGCGCGGAACCCATCAATGATGCCGAAGTGGCCGTAGCTCTTGCGGCCGTTGAAGGGCATCATCATCATGCCCAGGCCGTAGCCGTCCTGCACAGCCTGCATCTGCTGCAGGGTGGCGGGCTTCACGAGCTTGCCCGAGAACAGGCCTTCCATGAAGCGCGCCAGATCCTGGGAGTTGGACACCACGGCGCCGGCGCCGCCCGGAATGCTCATGTCGGTTTCGGGCTGCGTTTCCCAGCTGGTGCCGTTCCACTTGAAGGAGGCGGCCTCGTGCTTCTTGGCGTCGATGCGGCTGCCGTAATAGGTGTCTTTCAGCTTAAGCTTGTCGGCAATGCGCTTCTGCAGGGCCTGGGCATAGGGCTGCTTGGTGACTTTCTCGACGATATAGCCGAGCAGCACGTAGTTGGTGTTGCTGTACTCGTACTTGGCACCGGGCTCAAAATCGGGCGGGGCAGCGGCCATAATCGTCAGCAGCTCGGCCTGGGTTTTGGGCTGGGTCATGTACTGCAGGTAGGCTTCATCGGCAGTGAGGCTGTGCAGGCCGCTGCGGTGCATAAGCAGCTGCTGCACCGTGACTTTGGCGGCGTTGGGCATCTGCGGAAACCAAGTGGCAATGGGCGCGTCCAGCTTCAGCTTGCCTTCCTCTACCAGTTGCATCACCATCGTGGCCGTTATCAGCTTGCTTACTGAGCCCACCCGGTAGCGCGTGGCCGCCGTGGCTGGTGTAGTCGTGGGCTTAGTTTGCGCCAGCCCGGTGGTTCGGGAGTAGATTACCTGGCCGTTCTGCACCAGTGTGAGGCTGCCCATGGCTTTGTGATGCGCGTCGAGGGACGTGAGCAGGCTGTCGAGCTTGGGCTGGTTGAGCGTCTGGGCCAGGGTGGTGCCGGCCCATAGCAGCGGCAGCACCAGCAGAGAAAGAGTTTTGCGGAACATAGAACGGTGAGGGAGAGAAAAGATAGTGAGAAGCTATTTTCGGAAGTAAGCCAGCAGCTCGGCCCGGTAGGAGTTGCCGATGGGAATGAGCGTGTTGTCCTGGAGCAGCACGTTGTCGGGCTGCAGCATTTTGATGTGGGCCGCCGCCACAATAAAGGAGCGGTGCACCCGCAGGAAGGCCCCGCCCAGCACCTCCGTCATTTCCTTCATAGTCTGGTGGAGCAGGTAAGTTTTGGTGGCCGTCGTGATTTTCACGTAGTCCTTGCAGCCCTCCACGTATACCACGTCGCCGTGCGGCACCTTCAGCAAACCTTGGCGCTCTTTCACCAGCAGATATTTCCCGGTTTCGGCGTCGGTGGCTGGAGCGGACTGGGCAGCAGGCAGGCGCGCAATGGCTTTCATAAACCGCTCGTAGCTGAAGGGCTTGAGCAGGTAGTCGACCACATCCAGTTCGAAGCCTTCGTAGGCGTACTCGCGGTAGGCCGTGGTGAAAATGGTTTTAGGCGGCTGCTGCAGGCTTTTAAGAAAGTGCAGCCCCGTTACCAAAGGCATTTCGATGTCCAGAAACATCAGGTCTACGGGCTGCTGGGCCAGGTGCTCGTAGGCCTCCATGGCGTTGCGGCACTTGCCCGAGAGCGTGAGGCCGGGCGTCTGCCCGATAAACTGGCTGAGCACCTGGTGGGCCAGGGGCTCATCATCCACAATCAGGCAACGGATGGGTGCGGGCGTGGTGGTCATGGTTGAAAGGCAGAGTAGGCGGCCGGGTAAATGGTTGCAAGGTCGCCAGCCAGCGGCCGAATAATGAGAAAAGTATTTATCCTGCTTGGGCTGCCAGCTGCCGGCACAACTGCTTTTCCGTTGTCTGCCCTGCCAGGAGCAGCTCCACCAAGTATCCAGGCAGATACATAACAGACGTAAAAAGCCCCGGAACACCACGCATTGCATGGCATTTCGGGGCTTTTCTGTACAGATTATTACCGCTTGTCTTGAAGCCTGCCTTTTATTCCATCACCTTGTTCTGGTGGGTAATAGACTCCAGGTGCACGGCCGCCAGATACTGCTCCACAAACTCCGGCGTGAGGCCCACCGAGGCCCCCTGGCGCAGGCTGCGCTCCAGCACCTCGTTCCAGCGGCTAGTCTGCAGAATGGTGATGTCGTTTTCCTTTTTGTACTGTCCGATTTTCTCGGCAATGCCCATGCGGCGGCCCAACAGCTGAATAATCTCGGCGTCGAGCTGGTTGATCTGCTCACGGAAACCGGACAGGGCCGTCAGGAACTCGCGCTGGTCGGTGGTTTCGTGGCGCCACACCAGGTCCTCAATCAGCTGGCCCAGCACCTCGGGGGTAATCTGCTGCTTGGCGTCGCTCCAGGCGTTATCGGGGTCGATGTGGCTTTCAATCATGTTGCCATCGAAGCCCAGGTTGAGGGCCTGCTGCGCTACGCCGAACAGCGTGTCGCGGCGGCCGCAGATGTGGCTGGGGTCGCAGAGCAGGGGCATATCCGGGAAGCGGCGCTTCATTTCGATGGGCAGGTGCCACATTGGGGCGTTGCGGAAGTCGGTGTTGCCGTAGCTCGAGAAGCCCCGGTGAATGAGGCCCACCTGCTCCAGGCCGGCTTTCTGCAGGCGCTCCACGGCGCCCACCCACAGCTCCAGCTCGGGGTGAATGGGGTTTTTCACCAGCACCGGCACCTGCACCCCGCGTAGCACGTTGGCAATTTCCTGCACCGAAAACGGGTTGCCGGTGGTGCGGGCACCCACCCACAGGATGTCCACTCCGAAGGCGAGGCAGTCTTCCACGTGCTTGGCCGTGGCTACTTCCACCGCCACGGGCAGGCCCGTCAGCTCACTGGCTTTCTTGAGCCAGGGCAGGCCTTTGGTGCCCACGCCCTCGAAACCGCCGGGCTTGGTGCGGGGCTTCCAGATGCCGGCGCGCAACGCCTGTACCTTGCCGGTGGCCGCCAGGCGCTGGCAGGTTTCGATTACCTGCTCCTCGGTTTCGGCCGAGCACGGCCCTGAAATCAGGTAGGGCTTGTCGTTGGGCTGGCGGTTGAACAATGCCGACTGCATGGGTTCGGGCGTTTGCGGAGTTGCGGTTGTCTGAGCGTTCATATGATGGAGGGTTGAATGTCTGAAAGGGTTGATTTTTTGGTTTTGAACCGTTTAGAACGTCATTCCGAGCGTAGCCGAGAAATTTCGCTAGTGTAGTAAACTGACTACTGCCACAACATCAGCACGCGAGATGCTTCGGCTTCGCTCAGCATGACGGACGTTTTCTATTGCGCATCAGGGCAGAATCTTGCGGATGTGGTTGGCTTGCTCGATGGCGCGGTGCAGCCCGTCGAAATCCTCGCGGGCAATGAGGTTGCGCAGGTTCTGGAGCTGGTGGAGGTGTTCGTCAAGCACATCAAGCACGTTGAGGCGGTTTTGGCGGAAGATGGGCACCCACATGTCCGGGGAGCTTTTGGCCAGGCGCACCGTGGAGGCAAAGCCCCCGCTGGCCAGATCGAAAATGCGCTGCTCCTCTTTTTCTTTCTCCAGCACCGTGAGGGCCAGGGCGAAGGAGGTGATGTGCGAAATGTGCGAGACGTAAGCCGCGTGCAGGTCGTGGTCGGCCGCGTCCAGAAACAGCAGGTGCATCCCCAGACCCTGAAAAACCCGCTCCACGAGCTGCACGGCGTCGGCGTCGCTGTACTGGGCGTCGCAGACCACCAGGGTTTTGTCGGCAAACAGGTCAGGCACCGCCGCCTCGGGCCCCGAGTATTCGGTGCCGGCCATGGGGTGCACGGCCACAAAGCGGCTGCGGCGCGGGTGTTCCTGCAAATGAGCCAGCAGCGTGGCCTTGGTCGAGCCCACATCGATAACGACTTGCTGCTTTACCTCGTCCAGCACTTGGGGCACCACCGTGAGCATGGCATCCATGGGCACGGCTACCACCACCAGATCGGCGCGGCGCACGGCAGCGGCCAGGTCGGCAGTGGTTTCATCTACCAAGCCCAATTCCTGAGCTCGGCGGGCGTTATCGGTATTCTGGTCTACGCCGATGATGTGCGTGGCCAGCCCAAGCTGCCGCAGACTGAGCCCCAAAGAGCCTCCAATCAGTCCCAGCCCGATTATCGTAACGGTTTTCATCGGCTGAGTGTGGTTGCAGGTTGCCGCTGCTGCCACTGGGCAATGCGCTCCAGCGCCTGGCTCAGCACCTCTTCCGACTGGCACAAGCTCACGCGCACGTAGCCGTTGCCATTCGAGCCGAAGATGCCGCCCGGGGTGATAAATACGTGCGTTTCGCGCAGCACCTCATCACTCAGCGCGTAGCCATCGGCTACCGAAGCCGGCACGGCAGCCCACACGAACAGACCAGTTTGCTCAGGGTCGGGAGTGCAGTCCAGGGCCTGCAGTAGCTCCAGCACCAGGGCGCGACGGCGGCGGTACACGGCGTTCAGTTCAGCGTACCACTCGTCATCGAGGCGGAGGGCGGCCACGGCGGCTTGCTGCACCGGCAGAAACATGCCCGAGTCCATGTTACTCTTGAAGCGCAGCACTTCCTGCAGCCAGTCGGCGCGGCCGACCAGCATGCCCACGCGCCAGCCGGCCATGTTGTGGCTCTTGCTCAAGGAGTTCAGCTCCAAAGCTACTTCACGGGCACCGGGAACGGCCAGCAGGCTCGTGGGCTCGTCGTTGAGAATGAAGCTGTACGGATTATCGTGGACCAGCATGATCTGGTGCTTTCGGGCAAACGCCACCAGCCGCGACAGGAACGCCAAATCGGCGCGGGTGCCGGTGGGCATGTGGGGGTAATTCACCAGCATCATCTTCACGCCCGCCAGGTCCGACTGCGCCAGAGCCTCCAGGTCGGGCAGCCAACCGGCTTCGGCGGTGAGGTCGTACTCGCGCACGGTAGCCCCGCAAAGCTGAGCCACGGCCCGGTAGGTGGGGTAGCCAGGGTTTGGAATCAGCACCGTGTCGCCGGCCTCCAGAAACGTCATGCCCACGTGCATAATGCCCTCCTTCGAGCCCAGCAGCGGCAGTACTTCGGTGGCGGGATTGAGCAGCACCCCGTAGCTAGCCCCGTACCACTCGGCTATGGCCCCGCGCAGAGCGGGCGTGCCCTGGTAGCCCTGGTAGCCGTGGGCCGTGGGCAGCGTCGCCGAGCTGGTAAGGGCCGCCGTCACGCTGGGGTGCGGGGGCAAGTCGGGGGAGCCAATGCCGAGGTTGATGATGCTGGCGCCAGCCTGCTGCATGGCCGCCAGCTCGCGCAGCTTCTGCGAGAAGTAGTATTCGCCGGTGTGGCGGAGGCGGGAAGCGGGAGTCACGTTCATGGGTGGATAACCAATTCGGGCGGGTATTAGTAACAGGCGGCCGTGGGCTCGGCGGGTGCGGGCAGCAGCTCGTTCATTTCGCCGCGGTGGTAGATGCCCAGCACCTGCAAATCCTCGGTAAGTTCGGGCAGCTCGGCCAGCAGCTCGTGCAGATGGTACACGTTGTCGAACTCCACATCGATATGGAAGGAGTAGTGCCAGGGCTGCCCCGGCCGGGGACTCGACTGCAGCTTGGTGAGGTTGAGGCCGTGCCCGGCAATGCGCGTGAGCACCCGCGCCAGCGTGCCCGGGGCGTGGGCCGTGTGGAAGTACAGGGAAGCTTTATCGGCCTGGGGCAGGGCGGGAGCTTCGGTAGTGGCCGGGGCCAAGGCCAGGAAGCGGGTGTAGTTGCCGGGGTCGGCGTGGATATCGGGGGCCAGCAGCTCCAGCCCGAACAGGTGGGCGGCCTGCTCCCCGGCTACCGCCGCCACGCCCCACTGCAGCTCGTCGCGCACGCGCTGAGCACTGCGGCCGGTGTCGTCGGTTTCTACCAGGCGCCAGCTGTGCTGGTCGAGGAAGGGGCCGCACTGGCGCAGGGCCATGGGGTGGGAGTGGACTTCCTTGATGTCGGCCAGGGTCTGGCCCGGCAGCGCCAGCAGGTGCTGGCGGATAGGCAGGTAGATTTCGCCCGTCACGCGCACCGTGCCCTGCTGTAGCAACAGGTAATTGGGCAGGATGCTGCCAGCCAGCGTGTTTTCTATGGCCATCAGCCCGGCCGAGGCGCGCCCATCGGCCACGCGCTGCACCACTTCCTGAAAGGTGGCGCAGGGCTGCAGTGTGGGCTCGGCCCCAAAGTGCAGGCGGGCGGCCTGCTCGTGGAAGGAACCGGCGTAGCCCTGAATGGCAATGGCAGAAAGCGGGGTGGACGACATAGTGAGCAAGAAAAAAGGGCCTCCGTGGTGCGGGGCCCTGGTTGTTGAGAGTTGATGCGCTTGGTTCGTCATCAGCAACAGCGGGCCGGCTGCTTCCTAAAAAAGAAGCAGTAATAGCCGTAGAAACAGAAGCTGGTGGAAGAAGCGGGCATCAGTCAAAGTCAAAAAGAAAGCGCCTCCCGAGCTGGTCGAGAGGCGCTGAAGTTTCGGGGAGGAAAAGCTACAGAGGGGCCGCTCGACTACGCGTGGGCGTAGTAGAAATAAAAGCTAAAAAAGAAGCGGCTCGTGGGCTGAGGCATGAGGATCAGGTGCTTTGCAGGAGCAAGGTGGGCGCTGGCTTTCACAATTCCAAATGAGCAGGCAGGAAATCTTTCATTTCTCCGGGCTTGGTTTTTATCAGAAACCGACGTCCGTTCAATTTTTTAACGGTGCGCCGGGTCATTTTCTCCGGCTGCTTTCGAAGGCGCTGCATCGTTTTTCAAGGTAAACCCCTGCTTCAGATGGCTTATTCCATAGCAAGGCTACCCCCCGGCTAAACTCGGTTTCCCGCGGGCGCGGCGTATCTTCGGCAGCTTATTTGTCGGTTTCTGATGCGCTCCGGTTTTGTGTGCTTTCTGGTTTGGTGCGCCGCTTCGGCCGGGGCGTGGGCGCAAACTTCGCCTACCGAAGCCACTGTGCTCAAGCAGGCCGATGCCCTGCTGGCCTGGCGCAAGTACGAAGCCGCCTTCCAGCTTCTGCAGGTGTTCGACCCCTGGCACCGCCAGCCAGCCGTAGCCCTCCGTGCCGCCGATATTGCCCTGCGCTACCATACCCAGCAGCAGAATTTCCGGGCCTTTAATTTTAAAGACCTGACTCTCACGGAGTCGCTCGACTCCCTGCGCCGCCACGCGTCCGACTCGGTAAGCTACCAGTTTCCGGTAGGCCAGGTGCTCGATTCCCTGCACCGCCGCTTTCCGGCAAACTACAAAGTGGAAAAAGCCCTGGCCGACTATTACTTCGAGCTCCAGCAGTGCGCCTGCTCGGAGGAGGAGTTTTCGGAGGATGAGCTGTTTCAGCGCATGGTGAGCCACTACCGCGTGGCGCACGGCCACGGCTACGGCGACTACCTCTCCTACTACGCCCTGGGCTATGCCTTTATGCGCCTCGGCGACTTTCCGGCCAGTGCCGCGGCCTACGAGCGGTCCATTGCCCTGCGCAAGGACTACGCGCTGGCGCACTTCCAGCTGGCCTACGACTACCTGGAGCTGAAGCGCCTGCCCGAAGCCCGGGACCAGGTCCAACTGGCCGTGGCACTGTTTAAGCAGCCCCAGCTGCGTACCGATGCCGAGTTTCTGCTGGCCGAGCTGGAGCACCGCCTAGCTACTCCTCCCGCCGTAGTTGCCCCGCCCGCCGAATCCCAGACCGTAGCCCCCGACTCGGCTGTGCAGGCTGTTACTGCACTGAGGCCAGCCTCAGTACAGCTGCTGGTACCTGAGCTGCGCTTCCAGCCCGATTCGGTAGAGGCACTGGCGCCCCGGCTGCTCCAATTGGTCGATACAACGCAAGCACCAGCCCGCTTTCCGCAGATGCTGCCAGTGCAGCCGGCCCCGGTGGCACCCGCTCCGGCCGCGCCTCCAGCATCTGGGTTTCTTCTACAACCAGCCCGGGGGCGGGAATAGCGGAGGCGCGGCAGAAAGTTGTTGCCTCGAATAGAGCATGATCAGCTTACCAAAGGCAGGCAGCGGCTCTCCTTATCTACTGCTTGCCCGCTTGGCTTAAGGCCTCTGCCTGAGCTATCAACTCCCGAAACTCGGTCCGGGTGCCATCCGGGTCTGATTGGGTACTACTGCCGGCCAGGGCAGCGGTATTCTGCCAGGAGGCTGAGCCGCGGTAGGCTGACTGCCGCAGCAGCAGGCCAAACTGAGCGGCGGAGGCGGCCAGCCGCAGGTTGTCTGAGGCGTGCTCGATGGGCTCGGCAAACCGTACGCCGCGCACGGGCAGCGTGAGCAGCCGGCTAGGGCTGCCCTGTGGCTCCTGATAGCGCAGCTTCACCGTCAGGAGCTCATCAGTAGCGGTGTAGGCAACGGAGGCAGGTTGCTGGTAGCGCAGGGCATCGGTTGAGGAAGTGGGCGCGGGCCGGCTCCCGGCGGGTACTATTTCATACAGCGCCGTTACTTGCTGGCCGGAGCCCAGTTCCCCGGCATCTTTCTGGTCGTTGTTGAAGTCCTCGGCTGCCAGCAGGCGGTTTTCGTAGCCCAGGAGGCGGTATTGCTGCACCAGGGCCGGGTTGAACTCTACCTGAATTTTCACATCCTTGGCCAGCGTGAACAGGGTACCGCCGTACTGCTGTACCAACACCCGCTGGGCCTCACGCAGGTTGTCGAGGTAGGCGTAGTTGCCGTTGCCCTTATCGGCCAGTAGCTCCATCTTGCTATCCTGCAGATTGCCACGGCCAAATCCCAGCACCGATAAAAACACACCCGATTGGCGCTCCTGCGTGATAAGCCGCTCCATATCAGCGTCGCTTTGCTCGCCCACGTTGAAGTCGCCGTCCGTGGCCAGAATTACGCGGTTGTTGCCCCCAGACAGGAAATGCTGCCGGGCGATATTGTAGGCCAAGCGCAGGCCTTCGCCCCCGGCCGTAGAGCCTCCGGCTTCCAGCCCATCCAGCGCCGCCAGAATTTTCTCGGGCTCCGCGCCAGACGTAGGCGGCAGCACCAGTCCGGCAGCCCCGGCATACACTACAATAGACACGTGGTCCTGCGGACGCAGAGCGCCCTGTACCAGCGCCCGTACCGATTCCTTGAGCAAGGGCAGCTTGTCGGGCTCGTTCATGGAACCTGATACATCCAGGAGAAACACCAGGTTGGCGGGCGGTAGCTGCGCCGTAGGCACCTCGCGCCCCTGCACGCCTACCAGCACCAGCTGATGCGCCGGATTCCAGGGACACTGGGCTACTTCCGCGTTCAGAGAAGCCGGCCCCGCCGTGGGCTGCGGGTAGCGGTAGTGAAAGTAGTTGACGAGTTCTTCCAGCCGCACGGCGTCGGCGGGAGGTAGCTGCCGGTCCTGGGTGAGGAAGCGCCGCACGTTGGCGTAGGAAGCCGGGTCTACATCAATGGCAAAGGTACTAAGCGGGTTGCGCCGGGCTTCCAGAAAGGCATTTTCGTGCACGACGGCGTAATTATCGCGGGGGGCAGCGGGCCGCTCAATCGGCGGAGCCACTGCTTCGGAGTCCGGTTGCAGCTCCGTATAGGCGGGAGCAGCCGCAACTTGGTTCTGGTCTTCGGTAGAGTACTGCTGGGAGCAGGCGGGCAATAGCCACGCGCCAGCCAGCAACCCACACAGGGGCAGCAAGCGGTTCATAAGAGTAGCAGAAAGAAGTGGGTGAAACAGGAAAAGGCTTCACGTGGGTGTCTGCCCTGACCAAGCTCCTGCCTCACTCGCGACAGTGCAGGCAGGAGGGCCGACGGTGTTTCTCTTCGCGTTGAAAAACAAGCCGTTCCGGCAAACAAACGGACTTATCAAACGTCCGGCTTAGGTGAAGTACTTCGGTAGCGCTTCCGGTTTCTTTCATACCGCAGTGGCCGTTACGTAACCCAGTTTTCTCTAATTCTTTTGCGAGCTACCCCGCCGACGCCCCAGCCATAGCCGTTTTTTAGCCTGCAAAGGCCGTTTTTCATTTTTGGCACGGTTTTCCATTAGTACCTCTCCGAAGCCGGCCGGCTGCACGTGCACACGCAGCCCCGACGCTTTTCCACATACCGGAACTCCTAGATCTTACTGCCATGAACACGCGTCTTTTTGGCCGCCTGGCCGCTGCTTGCCTTTTTGTTGCTGCTTCCTTCACCGCCGCCGAGGCCCAGACCCGCACTGTGCAAACGCACCGCGTGGGCTATCCGGCTCCGGCCCGCTCTTCCTACTCACCCGCCAGTTCCAGCTCCGGCGTGAAATTCGGTATTAAGGCCGGCCTGAACGTGGCCGACTGGTCGGGAGACGCGGTGGAAAGTCTGCAAAACCTGGCCGACCTGAGCCAGGGAAGCGTGACCCGCGAAATGAAGCCCGGCTTCCACGCCGGGGTGTACGCCACGCTGCCTTTGGGCGACAAGTTCTCCATTGAGCCTGGCGTGCAGTACTCCGAGAAGGGCATGCGCCTGGCTGGTACGCTTCCCTTCGAACAGCTTGACTTTCTGAATGCCAAAGTAACGGCTACTGCCCGCATGGCTTACCTTGATATTCCGCTGATTGCCAAAGCCCATCTCACGCCTGGCCTGTACATCTATGCTGGTCCGCAGGCTTCTATCCTGCTCAGCAACAAGGCCCGTGTGGAAGCCAGCGCCCTGGGTTTCTCGGCCTACCAGCACGACTTCGACATCAAAAGCCAGTTCCGCCCCGTGGACTTTGCCGTAACCGGCGGCCTGGGCTACCAGTTCGACAGCGGCTTCGGCCTGAGTGCCGGCTACGACTATGGCCTGTCGTCCCTGGATAAGAACAACCGCTTCGACGCGCAGAACCGCGTAATTAAGGCGGCCGTGAATTTCTCCTTCTAACTCCCGGCCTCTCTCCCGCCAGTTCAGCAAAAAGCCCCGCTACAAACGTAGCGGGGCTTTTTACGTGCGGTTCCGGAGGCCGGCTTCTGCCTCTCCTGCATGGGCCGGCTGCGGGATAAACTGGATAGCTGAACTAATAATAACCAGAGAACTATAAGGCACTAAATGGATAATAACATAGGGCAGACCGGAACCACCGTTTCAAGTAAGGGGGCATCTGGCTGCAATCAGATGCGTTGAAACGGTGGCTATGCCGGTGAGTGAGTTGGTAGCCCGGTCTGCCCTGGTGCCAGCAGCGCCAAGCGCTGCCGGTCACCACATGTCGACGTAGAGAAGTTTACTGTCTGATGCCTCTTGACTCAACATCCAAGGCGTTGGTTTAGCATGGCAGAAACCTGCATGCAAAAGTCTGTGAGGTGAGGAAGGTATTTAGATAGATGCCGTCTCCCGAACTATTCCACACGGCTCCGAGCATTTTTTTAAATTATTTTTTCGATAGGCCTAACGGCTTCCGTAGTCGTTGGGCGTGGGCCGGATTCCTTCGGCCAGCTTGATGAGGCGCACCATTTCGGCGCGGTAGCCATCGGGGTCAAACGATTTGGCTTGCCAGGCCAGTTGCGCAGTAGCCTCCCAGGTAGCAGTGCCTCGGTAGTCGCTCTGCCGTAGCAGCATACCAAACTGCGCTACCGCGGCTGCAAACCGCAGATTTTCACTGGCCTGCCGGATTGGGCGGGCCTCGCCGGTCAGAGGGTGAGCCAGCAGCTTGCTGGTGAGGCCTTGTGGCTCTTTATAGCGCAGCTTCACGGTGAGCAGCTCGGCAGATGCCGCAGCCGGGGCTACAGGTGGGTTGGGCTGGTATTTCAAGGGGTCTACGGTGGCAGGAGCGCCAACGGGCACGATTTCGTAGAGGGCCGTTACGGTATGCCCGGAGCCTAGCTCCCCGGCGTCTTTGCGGTCGTTGTTGAAATCTTCGGCGGCCAGCAGGCGGTTTTCGTAGCCTACGAGGCGGTATTCGCGCACCCGGGCCGGATTGAACTCCACCTGCAGCTTTACGTCCTTGGCCAGCGTGAACAGGGTTCCACCAAACTGCTGCACCAGCACCCGGCGGGCCTCATCCAGGTTGTCGAGGTAGGCGTAGTTGCCGTTGCCCTTATCGGCCAGCAGCTCCATTTTTTTGTCCTGATAGTTGCCCTGGCCCACGCCCAGCACTGTCAGGAACACGCCGGTTTCGCGCTCTTCGGTAACGAGCCGCTCCATGGCGTCGTCGCTCTGCTCACCTACGTTGAAGTCCCCGTCGGTGCACAAAATCACGCGGTTGTTGCCTTCGCGGTTGAAGTTTTCCCGGGCTACGCGGTAAGCCAAGCGCAGGCCCGCGCCGCCGGCCGTAGAACCACCCGCTTCCAGCTGTTCAATGGCAGCTAGAACATCGGTCCGCTTGCTGCCGGCCGTAGGCGGCAACACCGTACCAGCCGCGCCGGCATAGACGACCAGGGCAACTTTATCCTGAGGACGCAGCTCCTTGGTGAGCAGCCGTAGCGCCTGCTTTACCAGGCCGAGCCGGTCTTCGCCCTGCATCGAGCCCGATACATCCACCAGAAAAACCAGGTTGGCGGGTGGCAGCTTTTCGGTGGCTACTTTGCGCGCCTGCAGCGCCACTTGCACCAGCTGATGCTCGTTGTTCCAGGGGCACTGGGCCTGCTCGGTGATGATGTGAAATGGCGCCGAGGTGCCGGGTGCCGGCTGTGGGTAGTCGTACTGAAAGTAGTTGAGCATTTCTTCTACCCGCACGGCGTCGCGGGGCGGGTACTGGCCCTGCTGCAGAAAGCGCCGCACGTTGCTGTAGCTGGCCGCGTCCACATCAATGCTGAACGTGCTCAGGGGCTCTTTGCCTACGGTCCGGAAGCCGTTTTCAGCAATGGCGGCGTAGGATTCGCCAGCCCCGGGCTCGGGAGCCGGCGCCAGGTAGCCGGCGACACTGTTGCTATAGGCTCTTGCCTTTCGGTCTTCTTTACTCTGCTGCACCGTGGCGGCTCCGCTTATTTGTACCCCGGCTGCTCTGCCTTGGATGCCGGTCACAACTACCTCGTTGAGCTGTTTGATGTCCGGCGAAAGAGCTACATCGACAACGGCTTTCCCTGTGAGCTTTACGTCTTTCGTCACGTAACCAACAAAACTGAAAGTCAGCGCCTTACTTTCTGCCGGAACCTGCAACGAGTAACGCCCATCCGATCCGGTACTCGTGCCAATAGTAGTTCCCTTTACTAATACGGTAACCCCTGGCAGGCCAACGGCCTTTTTCCCTGTGGCATCCGTGACGCGTCCCTGCACGGAATAAGTAGTCTGCGCTGAAGACGTGGAGCGCACCAACGGCTTCACCGACTGTGCCAGCGTGGGCACGGTGGCCAGCAGGCTGGCAATCAGTACTACATAACGGCATTTCATACGAACACGAGTTAGAGTGAATGGATATGCTTTTGATGCGGTACTTATTCGAATTGCACACGGCTGGCGCAAAATTTCCCGGCAGTGAAAAGCTCCGCACCAGAGGCGGCCCATTGATTTTTAAGCAACTGCTCCTTTTGGTCCCATAAAAACCGTAGCTTCGGAAAGATTCTGCCTGGCCCTCGTGTCTATGTTTTTTCGCCGCCGTTCCAAGTCGCCCACTGAGCTTTCCGATGAGGAACTGCTGCTGCGCTACCGCCAGCACGGCGACGTGCAGGACGTGGGCATGCTCTATGACCGGCACCTGACGGCGGTATTTGCCATCTGCCGCCGCTACCTGCGCCCCGACGAAGACGCCCAGGACGCCGTGATGCAGCTCTTCGAGCAGCTGGTAGAAAAGCTCCGACGCCACGAGGTAGACAACTTCACGGCCTGGCTGCACACCACTGCCCGCAACTACTGTCTGATGGTGCTGCGGGCCCGGCAGCGCACCAGCCCGGAGGGTGGTGGCCCGCTTATCTTGCATTTTCCTGACGCCACGGATATGGAATCGGCGGCCGGCCGGCATCTACCTCCTGATGACCCCGACGAAGCCGCCTCAACCGAAGCCCGCCTCCGCTACCTGGAGCACGCTCTTACCGAGCTGCCGGATGGGCAGCGCCAGTGCCTGGAAATGTTCTATTTACAGCAGAAATGCTACCGCGACATTGCCGACGCCACCGGTTATGATCTTAGCCTGGTGAAAAGCTACCTGCAAAACGGCAAACGCAACCTTAAACGCATGCTTGAATCTTACCCTACCGATGCCGCCTCGTAACCTCACGCTTGTGCCCCCGCCCGCCCCCGACCAGCACATGTCGGCAGAGCTGTTGCGCCAGTACGCTGCCGGTACGCTGGTGCCCGCCCAGCAGTATCATGTGGAGGCCCACACCAGTGAGTGTGCCCGCTGCGCCGAAGTGCTGGAAGGTTTGTCCGTCACCGATTACGCCACTACGGAGCGTGGCCTGGCTTCCGTGCGCAGTCGTTTGCACACGCGCCTGGCGGTGGATGCCGCCCGGCACTCGCACCGCTACGCCGCTTGGACTGGGGTAGCCGCTACGTTGCTGCTGCTGGTGGCAGCGGCCAGTGTCTTCTGGCTGAACTCCCGGCCTTTTATGGCTCGCCGTACCCCGGTAGCCAACACCGCGGCCGAAGTACCCATACTGGCTCCGCAAGCAGCTACCGCGGCAGCAGACAAGCCGGCTCCTTCTGCTACCCCGGCGGCCCCGGTTGCTTCCCCAGTGGCAGCGGCTCCGGCAGCAAGTGCAACTCCAAATGCTGGCCTGACAGCAGTATTTCCGCAGCCTCAGGTGGCTTACCAGAGCCGCGTTGTGCCTCCCCGCATGAGGGACGTCGGCCCAGCGCTGGCAGGCTCAGCTACTGCCCAGCACCCAGCTAATGCCATTTCCACCAACTCACTATCAACCAACCAACTTGCCTCTGCTACTACCACTACATCAACCCCTGTCATTACCTCCGATGCCGCTGAGCCAGCTGCCGAAGCTTATTCCGTGGCGGTAGCGGCTATGGAGCCCCGGCCCAGCGGCTCCCTGCTGGCTACGGCACTACCAGCCCCGCGAGTAGAAGGAGTCAAGCCGTCCGCTGTAGCTATGGCTGGCAGCGCCATCAAATCTACGGAAGTGGCTACGGCTGCTACAGCTACTAATAAAGCCGACAAGCTGCCGGCAACTGCTGCGGCAGCACCGGTAGCTGGGGGCCGCACCGCCATGCAGATGCCGCCTTCCCCGGACTTGGCCTCAGTGCCATTGGGTGGGCATGCGGCGTTTCGGCGCTACCTTAAAAAGGAGCTCAAGTTCCCGGAAGCCGACCGGGCCAAAGGTGTGGAGGGCGTGGTGAAGCTGCGCTTTGTAGTAGCCGCCGACGGCTCGTTGCAGGATATTAAAGTTGTTAGCCCGGTATCGGAAGAGTGCGACGCGGAAGCCATCCGGCTGCTCAAGGAAGGTCCAGCCTGGTACCCTGCTATTGTGCGCGGTAAGCGGGTGCCCACGGTTATGCGCGTGTCTGTCACCTTTAACCCCTTGGAGTAAATTCTGGTATAACCGCAAAGGCAAGGGCCACCGCAACTAACTGGGTAGCTGCGGTGGCCCTTTTACATGAACGGTAGTTATTGCTAGCCGCTGTAGCCACCGCCGCTTTCGGGGGCGGTAGCGCTGCCACCGGGTCCGTCGGGAGCAGGCAGTTCCGGCTCAGTTTTCAGCTTTACCTGGCTATAGTCGGGGGCACCGTTGCCGGCGGTGGGCACGGGAGGCGTATTTTCGGAGGAAGGAGCAGTGGTGGAGGCGCTTTGGTCCGTGGTGGGTGTGGCAGGCGAAGTGGAAAGGGCGTCGGACTCGTCTTCGAAGGTCTTTTTCATGATACAGGCAAAAGGTACAGGTGAGAAGCTTAACCCTGGGCTATACGCAGTCCCGTTGCCCGCAGCCATGAGCGGCACCGGCAGAATTTGGGGATTTCGGTAGCTGGCGTAGCGGGGTTGCGTACTTTTGCCCGGCAGCCCCGGCCGGGGCGCGTTTAGCCGTTACTTCCTCTTCTCATCCCTCGTTCAGAAGCATGACGCAGTTCCGCACCGAGAAAGACACCATGGGCACCGTGCAGGTGCCGGCCGACGCCTACTACGGCGCCCAGACCCAGCGCAGCATCGACAACTTCCAGATTGCCCAGGACATCAACCGGATGCCCAAGGAAATCATCCGCGCCTTTGCTTACCTCAAGAAAGCCGCTGCCCTCACCAACCGCGACGCCGGCGTGCTGCCCGCCGACAAGGCCGAGCTGATTGGCCGCGTGTGCGACGAAATCCTGGAAGGCAAGCTCGACAAGGAATTCCCGCTGGTGGTGTGGCAAACCGGCTCGGGCACGCAAAGCAACATGAACGTGAACGAGGTGGTAGCCTACCGTGGCCACGTGCTGCAGGGCGGCCTCCTCTCCGACGAGAAAAAAGCACTGGCCCCCAACGACGACGTGAACAAGAGCCAGAGCTCCAACGACACGTTCCCGACGGCCATGCACATTGCGGCCTACAAGATTCTGGTGGAAACCACCATCCCCGGCATCGAGAAGCTGCGCGACACGCTGAAAAGCAAGTCGGAGCAGTTCATGCACATCGTTAAAATCGGGCGCACGCACCTGATGGATGCTACCCCACTGACGGTAGGTCAGGAGTTCAGCGGCTACGTGTCGCAGCTCGACCACGGTTTGCGCGCCATCAAAAACACGCTGGCTCACCTTTCGGAGC
This sequence comes from Hymenobacter sp. J193, assembly GCF_024700075.1. Classification (NCBI taxonomy): domain Bacteria; kingdom Pseudomonadati; phylum Bacteroidota; class Cytophagia; order Cytophagales; family Hymenobacteraceae; genus Hymenobacter; species Hymenobacter sp. J193. Next base: position 2,346,011 of record NZ_JAJONE010000001.1, on the reverse strand, counting down.
TGGCCCTGGGCGGAACGGCCGTAGGCACCGGCATCAATACGCCTCCCGGCTACTCTGAGAACGTAGCCAGGCACATTGCCGAGTTGACGGGCCTGCCCTTCATCACGGCTGAAAACAAGTTTGAAGCCCTGGCCGCCCACGACGCCATTGTGGAAGCCCACGGCGCCCTGAAAACCGTGGCCGCTTCGCTGATGAAAATCGGCAACGACATTCGCCTGCTGGCGTCGGGCCCGCGCGCCGGCATCGGGGAGCTGCACATTCCTGACAATGAGCCCGGCTCCAGTATCATGCCCGGCAAGGTGAACCCGACCCAGTGCGAGGCCATGACGATGGTAGCGGCCCAGGTAATGGGCAACGACGTAGCCATCAATATCGGCGGCATGAACGGCCACTTTGAGCTAAACGTGTTCAAGCCCGTCATGATCTACAACTTCCTGCACTCGGCCCGTCTGATCGGCGACGTGTGCGTGTCGTTCAACGACAAGTGTGCTGTGGGCATCGAGCCACTGGAAGCCAACATCAAAAAGCACGTGGATAGCAGCCTGATGCTGGTGACGGCCCTAAACCCGCACATTGGCTACTACAAAGCTGCCGAAATTGCCCAGACGGCCCACAAAAACGGCTCTACCCTGAAGGAAACCGCCCTGCAACTGGGCTACCTCACCGAGGAGCAGTTCAATGAGTGGCTCAAGCCCGAGGACATGGTAGGCGAAATCAAGAAGTAGCCCGGCCTATAAGATTGCCTTACAACGCCGCTGCTCCTGGGCGGAACAGCGGCGTTTCGGTTTTTGGGGCATCTTTACGCGGCGTACTTCATTTGCCCTATCTGCATGGATTTCACCCGCGACATTCTGCTCGAAAACGACCGGGCTTTGCTGCGTCCGCTCGTGGCCGCCGACGTTGACTTGCTGCAGGAACCCGCCGCCGACCCAGAACTGTGGCGCTATACCCTTACCCGCGCCGACAGCCGACCAGAGCTGGATGCCTACGTGGCGGCCGCGCTGCAAGGCCTGGCGCAGGCGCGGCGCTACCCGTTCGTCATCATCGACAAGCAGACGGGCCGAGTGGCGGGCAGCACCAGCTACTACAACGTGGTAGCGGAGGAGCAGCGCCTGAGCATCGGCTACACTTGGATTGGCACTGATTTTCAGCGCACGGGCCTGAACCGGGCTGCCAAGCATCTGCTGCTGCGGCATGCCTTCGAGGAGCTGGGCTGCGAGCGGGTGGAGTTGGAAACCGACGCGCGCAACCACAAGTCGCAGAACGCTATGGGGCAAATGGGCGCCACCGAGGAAGGTACCTTGCGCAGCCACCGCCCCACGCAGGGCGGCATCCGGCGCGACACCATCATCTTCAGCATCATTCGGGCGGAGTGGGCGGCGCTGCGGCAAAGCATCTTCGGCGCTTTCGACACCAACCGTGGCTGAACCTCAACCCCGCCGTTTTCCGGCGCTGCTGCGGCAGCGGGCCGCCAGCTTTGGCTATGCCTTTCGGGGCGTGGCAGCGGCTTTGCGCACCGAGGTGCACCTGCGGCTGCATGCAGCGGCTACGCTGGTGGTATTGGGGCTGGGTTGGTATTTCGGCATTACGCCCGGGGAGTGGGCCGCCGTGGCCCTGAGCGTGGGCGCCGTGTGGTGTGCCGAGCTGATGAACACGGCCATTGAAGCGGTGGTGAACCTCGTTTCGCCCGAGTACCACCCGCTGGCCGGCCGGGCCAAGGACGTAGCCGCCGGGGCGGTGCTGGTGATGGCGCTGGCCGCGCTGACGGTGGGTTTGCTGGTGTTCGGGCCGCGGGTGTGGGCGTTGCTTGGCTGGTAGCCCGGCCAACCCCGCCTCCGGTTTGGCGTAAGCCGGGGAGTTACCGGCTCTTCACTACTTTCGCGGCCCTGCTTTGCCCTTTTGCCCTATGCGCCTGATTTTTTCCCTTGCCCCGCTGGCTGCCCTGCTCCTGGCCGGCGCCTGTGCCCGTCGGCCCGAAGTAAGTACGCCCGCCAACGACACCCCCCGGGAAGTGAAGTCGGAGGCTACCTCGTCGCCTTCCACGGTAAATCCTACCACCAGCCGGCCAGCTTCTTCCAACGTTGCGGTGTTTGATACCACTGCCCGGCCGGCCTGGCTGCAGAAGCGCATTGCAGAGCTGGGTGCCACTGAAAAGCCCCAGAACCCCAAGGCACGCATCATGAGCTACCGCCTCGACGGGCAGCTGGTGTACTACTTCAACGCGCCCTGCTGCGACCAGTACTCCACGCTCTACAGCGCCAAGGGAACAGTGCTTTGCCGCCCGGATGGAGGCTTCACCGGTCGGGGCGACGGCAAATGCCCCGATTTTGAGAAAAAGCGTACCGATGAGCGCCTCGTGTGGGAAGACCCCCGGTAGCGTTTGAAAATGTAGATGAAGCCATTTGGTGGCTGGGCCGGTTAAGCGGCTGTAGCACCTTCGCGCCGTCGTTTACTTGTCTTGCCCTGTTTAGTTTTTACCCATGAGTAACACCAACGAAAAGCTGGGGGCCTACAACGTGTGGGCCAACGAAACCCTGCTCCGCCACCTCGACGGCCTGGTTGCCGCCGGCGCTACCCTTCCGGCCAGCAGCCTGCGCCTGTTCAGCCACGTGCTCAATGCCCAGGCCATCTGGCTGGGCCGCCTCACGGCCACGCCCAGCCCCGTAAAAGTGTGGCAGGAGCACGATCTGGTGGGCCTGCACCACTGGCACGAGCAAACCTCGGCCCGTTTCCACGACTACGTGACGGCCGCCGATGAAACGGAGTTGAGCCGCCTGATTACGTACACCAACTCAGCCGGGGAGGGCTACACCAGCCAGGTAGCGGATATTTTCACCCACGTACCCGTACACGCCAACTACCACCGGGCCCAGGTAGCCCGCGACCTGCGCCTGCACGGACTGGAGCCCATCAATACCGACTTTATTACTTACTGCCGGGAGCTGTCGGCCAAAGCGGCGGCGGCCGACGTGCCCAGCCTGTAGGCGCTGGCACCTTGAAGCCCTTCCCGGCGCAAACATCTGCCGCCGGGAAGGGTTTTTCATGCTCAGCCCCTTATCCTTTCTGTCTTATTTCTTCTCTGCTGCCCTATGGCACTTCCAGTTCTTTCGGCCGAGCGTCTGCACACTGCCTACTCCTACGCGGCCTATCGCCAGCTTATCAATGAACTGCTCACGCAAGGACTCACCACCGGCCCGCAGCAGTCGGAGGCCCTCACGCACTACGCCCGACTGAACGTGCAGCGCATGGAGCGGATAGATAAGACCGTGCAGGTGCTGCCCGAGCTGCTGGTAGCCGTGCAGGAGTTGCCGCGACCCTACGTATGGCTGGTACTCACCGAGGGCTGGTGCGGCGACGCAGCGCAGATTGTCCCGACGCTGGAAGCCGTAGCCCAGGCCAGCCAGGGCCAGCTTACCGCCCGCTACCTGCTGCGCGACGAAAACCTCGACCTCATGGACCGCTACCTCACTAATGGCGGCCGGGCTATTCCCAAGCTCATCATGCTTGATGCCGTTACCCTGGAGGAAGTAGCCCAGTGGGGGCCAAGGCCCGTTCCCACACAGGCACTGTTTCTGGATTTGAAAGCCCAGGGCCTCTCGCACGAGGCTTATGCCGAGCAGGTGCATGCCTGGTATGCCAAAGACAAAACCCGCACCACCCAGGCGGAGCTGCTGGCGCTGGTACAAAAGCTGGGCTGAGCTTACTTTCTTAAAAAGAAGAAGGCCTCCCGTATTAGCGAGAGGCCTTTTTGATTGGCGAGGATAAGAGCTTATGATTACTGCGTAAGAGTGATGACACCTACACTGGTAACATCATCAGCCACTACTGAAACATTCTCTTTTTGAGTGTCCTTGTACGGAGCCGCGGCTTTAAACTCTAAACGGTATGTGCCAGCTTTAGCACCAAAAACCTGGAAACCGCCATTGGCATCGGTGTAAGTGTTGATGGTGTCTCCGTTGGCCACATCGGTACGAATGGCCATTACCTGGGGCTTGGCTGCCAGCGGCGTTACCGTGCCCTTGATGGAACCGGCTAAGGCAAACGGTACGGCCCGGATGACGGGCTTGAGGTTATACTCACCGTTGCCGCGGGCTACCACCGATTTGGCTACGTCAAAGTCCAGCACAAACGAGTAGGTTATCCCGGCTTTCAACTCCTCGTTCACGTTGATTTTCAGGCCGGAAGTCTGGCCGCTGGGCACTTTGAGGTCAACGGTAGTTCCATCTTTCAGCGTCAGCGTATTGTTCGGGCCCAGTACCAACCGAATCTGCTCGATATGACCTGCCGGAAACTTCTGCCCGGCAATGAAGGCGTAGTTGCCATTTACCAACGACAGCAGGTTGTATTTGCCGACCTCGGCATCCAGGTCCTGCCAGCCTTCCTCACCAGCAGCGTCAGTAGCGTTTACCTGTACTTTCTGCAAATCGATGTTTACGGCTTTGTAGTCGCCGGGGGCATCAATGAGCAGCACCTGAATGGCCGCCGAGTCATTGTCGGTTTCGTTGTCATCATTACAGCCTGCAAAGGCCAGGCTGGCCAGTGCTAAGGGCAGAACGCGAAGAAATTTCATATTAAAAAGGAAAGGAAACTAGTTAAAGAAAGGGGAAGAAGCCTGGTAGCAACTACCGTACCGGGCAGACAACAACGCGGCTTGGATGATTCCTGGTGTGCAGGATTCTGTCCTACTTCCTGGTGGTATCGGCGGGGGTGGGCTCGGTCGGCTTGGGCTTTTTGCCGAACAGGATGCCGTTAAGCTTGTCCTTGGCCTTGTCCTGGATTTTGGTCTGGGTTTCCTGCCGCTTCTTTTCCAGCTCCAGGCGGGCCTTATCAGTTAGCTCCTGCTGCTTGCGCAGGGCTTCCTTCTGCAGGCTGTCCTGGGCCACTTTAGCCTTGGACGCCAGCTTGAGCTTGGCGTCGTCTACCTTGCTTTGCACTACGCTCGTCACCAAGCTTTTCGCCAGGTCCTTGGCCTGGGTTTTGGCGCCGGCAGTGGTCAGCTTCACGTCGGGGTTTGAGAGGCTGCCGCCGATTTTCAGGCCCATGGTCACGCGCTCCGTGCCTTTGATGTCCTGCACGCCGGTGAGTTGGGTGAGCTTGGCATTGAGGGCGTTGCCGACTTTGCCGGTAGGCACGTCCAGCGCCATTACGTATTCCAGGCCGCCGTTCATGTTGCTGGAGCCCCCCACGGTAGTTTTGATCTGGCCCACGTTGAAGTCGAAGGGCTTCACGATGAAGTTGCCGTTCAGCATTTCGGCCGCCACGTCCTTGTTTTCCACCACGAACTTTTTCAGCTCATTCAGCTGGGTGAGGTTGCCGACTTTGTTGAGCACACCGGAGTTGCCCACGGCGGCCCGCACCACCTCAAACACGCCTTTGCCGGTGAGCGAGCTGTACACGGGCAGCATGTCCTGGCCCATTTCCCCGCTCACGTTGAAGTTGGTGGAGAAGATACCCTCCACCTGCGAGGCCAGGGGCACAAACTTCTTCACCGACTCAAATGCCCGGAAAGCATTCTGGAAGTTCAGGTTCTTAATGTTCAGTCCGAAGTTGAACTTGGGGTGCTGCAGGTCCTTGCTGCTGTAGGAGCCGTTGGTGGCAAAAGCCCCGCCCAGGGTGTTGAAGGTAAGGCCATCCATGCGGGCGGCCTCGTCGCGCACTACCACGGTGCCTTTCACGTCCTGGAGCTTGAGGTTGTCATACTGTACCTCGCCCACGTTGGAGTTCAAAGTCAGGTCGAAGAACTTGGGAATCTGTAGCACGCCCTGGGCTTCGGCGGGCGCGGCGGTTTTGGCCGTGGCAGTGGGCTTGGCCGTCACCTCGTCCACCATCCACTCGTTCACGTTGAAGCGCTTGGAGTTCACCGTGAGGTTGCCACGCAACGGCTGGCCGGGCGTAAACAGGTAGCCCATGTAGTTGCTGATGGTGCCCGAGGCCGCAATATCCGATGAGCCCACGAAGCCCTGCATGTCCTTCAGCACAATGTTGGCGTTGTTGAACGTAGCCGTAGCCTGGGTGACTTTCACGCCCTGGGGCAGGTCCGTGCTCTTGTAGGTCACGTTCTTGGCCTGCACCGTGCCCGAGGCCACAATGTTCTGGTAGCGGCCGGCTTCCACGTCGGCCATGTTGCCCTTGGCGGCTACGTTACCGTTCAGGCGGCCCGTCACGGTCATGCCTTCCAGGGGGAAGATCCTGGTGATTTTGGTCAGGTCGATAATGCCTTTCACGTCGGCGTCGAACACCGGCTTATCAAGGTTTTGGGCAGCCACGCGGCCTTCCAGCGGCTCCCCGTCCAGCAGCATCTTAAACTGCGGAATGTTGATGCGCGTGTCGTTTACCTGCCCGGTGGTGTTGGTCACGGTGCCGTTCATGGTCAGGTTTTCGATGGGGGCCGGGAACTGCTTGCTTTTCACGTAGCCGTTGGTGAGGCGCAGGGCGGCCTGGGTTACGGGCATCTGGGTTTTGGAGTAGGTGCCCTTGGCGGTGGCATCCACGGCCAGCAACCCGCGCAATATCAAATCCTGCACGGGGTATACCTTCATCATCTCGGCTAGGTCCACGTTGGCTTTCACGCGGCCATCCACCTTCATCGGCTCCAGCCCGTCAATCAGCACGTTGCCGTCAATGGGGTTTTTGCCAAGGTCCAGGTGAAACTGCTTTACGTTCACCTTCACGTTGTTGGTGAAGCCCGAGGGGTTATCCACCTGCATGTCTACGTTGATGTTGCGGGCTTGCTGGGGCAGCTGCGGGTACTTGAAGGTGCCGTTCTTCACCTGCAGGTTCACGCCGTAGCCGGGCATCTTCACCTCGTTCTGCACGCCCTTGAAGTAGCCGTCGAAGGCCACTTTGCCGGTGGCATTCAGGTCCTTGAACTGCTCGTTGTAGGCGCCCGGCACCAGACTCAGGATGTTCTTAAAGTCGGTTTCGAGGGCCTTGAAGGTGAGGTCGTAGGTGATATCGGTGTCGTTGGGCAGACCGATGGTGCCCTGGAAAGTGGCCGGAAAGTCGTTCAGCTGCACCTTGTTGTCTTTGAAGGTGAACAGCATCTTACCCAGGTCCATGGCCAGGGTCACGTCGCCGGTCAGCTTTTTGTTGGTCACGTACTCGGTACCGTCGTACTGCATGGAGAAGCTCTGGGCCGTGGTCTGGCTGACCATGTCGAACACGTTCTGCTCGAAGTCGCCGGAGCCGGTGTGGTCGATGCCGCGCAGCTGCATGGCAAACGGAATGGTCAGGTCCTCGTAGCGCAGCTTGCCCCCGTTGATTTCCCAGCCCTTAATGGCTACTCTCACCTGGCTGGTATCCTGTCCCTTGGCGGCTGCGGCTGAGTCGGAAAGAAAAATGTCCCAGTTGGCGCGGCCGCTTTTCAGCACCCGCAGGCTCAGGTCGGGCTGGTCGAGCTGGATGGTTTTGATCTTGATTTCGTCGCCCCGCACCACGCTCATCAGATCAAGGCCTGCCCGAAAGGAAGGCAGAAAGGCCAGCGTATCGCGCGAAAACGAATCCTGCCCAATGATACGCAGCCCGTCGATGGCCAGGGACAGATCGGGAAAGGAGCGGAGCAAGCTCAAACTCACATTGTCGGGATTATATTCCACCTTCGCGGCCACGCGCTGGGCCAGCTGCTTGTCGAGGGCCTGCTTTATTTTGTCTTTGAACAGAACCGGGGCCAGGGCCACCGCGGCCACCAGCACGACCAGAAAAATCAGAACTCCCAGAAGAAACTTCCGCATAACCGTAGAGAAGTAAAAGAAAACCGAAACGAACCAGACGCCCGCCGTGGTACGTAAGCTGGGCGGCTGACTTCGGTAAAGATGCCGGGATTTTCCCCATTTTCGAACCTTCGGCCGCCGGCCCACACACCAAACCCGCCCGTAATGCCGTTAGAGGGGCCCATGATGCCGATGCCAACCACTGCCCGCCTGCGCCTGTTTCTGGCTACGATGAGCTTATGGGTGGGAGGCGTTGCATCGGCCGGGGCGCAGGACCTGTATTTTTCGCAGCCCTACGCCACCCGCCTGCACCTAAACCCGGCTTTTACGGGCCTGCAGCACGACTACGGGGTTACGCTGGCTTACCGCGACCAGTTCCCTACGCTGGCGGGCTCGTTCCAAAGCTCCCACCTCGGCGCCGACTACCGCTTTCCCGGCCAGCGCGGGGCGGTAGGCGTGCTGCTCAACCTCGACCAGCTCGGCGCCATCGGCTACACCCGGCTGGAAGCCGCGGCTCTTTACGCCTACCATGGCCGCCTTACCGCCGATGTTTACCTGAGTGGCGGGGCTCAGGTGACTTACGGCAACCAGCGCATCAGCTACGGCAACCTCGTGTTTGGCGACCAGCTTTCCGACGAAGGCCTGAACACCGGCCCCACCGCCGAGGCTGTGCCCTTCGACCCGGTGCATTACCTGAGCATCGGCCTTGGTGGTTTGCTGTATACCCGGCAAGCCTGGCTGGGGCTAAGCTCCTACCACCTAAACCGCCCCGACCTGGGTGTGCAGGCGGCGGGGCCGTTGCCTACGCGCTTTACATTTACCGCCGGGGTAAAGCACTTTTTTTCAGAAACAACCGTTAAACAGCACTACCGCGAAGCCAGCCTCTCGCCCACGCTTGCCTACACCCGCCAGGGCGGCAGCCAGCGTGCCGAAGCCGGGCTTTACGGAACCGTTTCGCCGCTTACCGTGGGGTTGCTGTACCGGGGCATTCCGCTGCCTGGGGCACCGCAGCCTGCTGCGGTGCTCACGGCTATTGTGGGAGTACAGATGTCCGGGTTTCGCGTAGGTTACAGCTACGATATGGAGCTCGGGCACCGGAACCTGGGCGCGGGCGGCGCCCACGAAATTGTACTGACTCTGGAACAGGTGGATGTGCTGGCAGCGGCCCGCCGCCGAATTAGCCGGAAAAATTACCGGTCAGTTCCTTGCCCGTACTTTTGAGTTTTTGTATTATTGCACTCAAATTGCCTTCACTAACTCTTTTCTTCTCAGGTAATTTCGTCTAACGTATGAACCTCGCTAAATACCTCTGCTACGCTGCCTTGGGGTCCCTGGCGCTGGGAGCCTGCAAAAAGGTCCTCCTACCAGCACCAAGCCCGGCAAGTACAGCTCCACTACGGGGCTGGAATATAACACTGAGCAGGGCATGAAGGTCGCTGATTATCAAGGCATTCCTGAAGGCCCCGGTCTCGTTTTCATCGAAGGCGGCCGCACAGTGCTGGGCTCAGCCGAGGAAGATGTGGCCATGACGCGCGACAACGTGGAGCGCACGGTTACCATCGCCTCGTTCTATATGGACGAAGCCGAGGTGGCCAACATCCACTGGCTGGAGTATTTGCATTTTGTCCGCAAAGACTCGGCGGAGGAGTTCTATCAGTCGGCCTTGCCCGATACTACGGTGTGGGCGCGTGAGCTGTCGTTCAACGACCCGTATGTGGACTACTACCTGCGCTACCCCGGTTTCCGCTACTTCCCCGTGGTGGGTGTGAGCTGGCTGCAGGCCAACGACTATTGCACCTGGCGTACTGCCAAGGTGAATGAGAAGCTGGCTGGCGAAGGTGATATTGAAGATGGCGGCGGCAAAAAGAAAGGCGGCGGCCTCTTCGGCAAGAAGAAAAGTGCCGACGCTACGGCTGATGCTGCAGCAGGTGGTGCTGAAGGTACTGGTAAGTCGAAAATTGCCATCGAAAACGGCAACACGCTGCCCAACTACCGCCTGCCCACTGAGGCTGAGTGGGAGTACGCTGCTCAGGCCCTTATCGGCACCCAGGAAACCGGCAACGAAAACCAGGAAAACAAGCGTATCTATCCGTGGGATGGTCGCCAGGTGCGTAACCCCTACGGCAAGAAGATGGGCCAGTTTTTGGCTAACTTCAAGCGTGGCCGCGGTGACTACGCCGGTATTGCCGGCAGCCTCAACGACGGCGCCATGATTACCGAGTACGTATACGCCTACCCACCAAACGACTACGGCCTGTACAATATGTCGGGTAACGTAAACGAGTGGGTGCAGGACATCTACCGTCCGCTGTCCTTCCAGGATGAGGAAGATCTGAACCCCTTCCGTCGTAACGGCTTCCTCGACAAAGCTGAAGGCTACGACAAGAAAGGCTACCAGTCGCTGATCGATGACCACGTACGCGTGTTCAAAGGCGGTTCCTGGAAAGACGTAGCTTACTGGTTGTCGCCCGGCACGCGCCGCTTCATGGCCGAAGACTCGGCTACGGCCGCCATCGGATTCCGCTGCGCCATGATCAACGCCGGCTCGAACAAGTAAACCACGGATTCGCGCGGATTTTTCGGATTTCGCGGACGATTAAAGCTAAACAAGAAGGCCTCGTGAAAACGAGGCCTTCTTGTTTTTGTATGTGGTTTTGGTTGAGGACTGCCCCAGCTACAAAATCCGTGGAATCCGATAAATCCGCGCGAATCCGTGGTTTACCGGTCGGCACAGGCAATGGTGGCTATGCTGACGGCGCGGGCCCCGGCAGCCAACAGTACCAGCGCACACGCTTCGAGGGTAGCTCCGGTAGTCAGCACATCGTCTACCACCAGCACATGCTTGCCGGCCACTTCTGCCGGGTTGGCCACCGCGAATACTTCGGCTACGTTTTCCCAGCGCTGCACGCGGTTTTTGCGGGTTTGAGAAACGGTGTGCTCTATGCGCCGCAATGCCTCCGCCTGCCAGGGAAGCTGCAGAGTGTCGGCCAGGCCCTGGGCAAATGAATCGGTCTGGTTGTAACCGCGTTTGGCCAGCTTGCGCGGGTGTAGCGGCACCGGCGCAATCAGGTTCACGTCGTGGGTGAGCAGGCCATGCCGGGCCAGCTCGGCGCCGTACCAGCAACCCAGCACCCGGCCTATTTCGGGCTGGTTACGGTATTTGAGTTGGTGCAGTAGGTGCTGTACGCGGCCCCGGCGCAGAAAGCGCAGATAGCTCAAGGCATGCTGCACCGGCACTTTGCCCCAGAAACGCCGGGCCAAAGGGTTTTCTGCCTCGGGCAACAAGTGGTAATCAGTGAAGGGTAGCTGGGCGCGGCAGCTGGTGCAGATATGGTCTTCGCCCCGGGCCAGCAAATCGGAGCAGCCCAGGCACAGCTGCGGAAAAAGCAACGACACAAAATCGGCGACGAGCGAAGGCAGCGGCATAGCGGGTAGTGGATAGGGTAGTAGCTGGAAGATAGAGAATAAGCCGCCGAAAAGAAACTCCGGCGCGCTTTAGTCCCGCCTAAAACCACCTGTTGGCCAAAACTTCTGCCTAATTTTAGGTTTCTACTATTGCGGGCCACCGGGCCTATTTTCCTTTCGCTTTTTCTTTTTCGATATGTCCCTCGTTTCTGAGTTCAATGACTACCGCCAGCGCATGAATGAAAAAATCATGGCGGCGGACAACAAGGTTATCAAGCGTTTCTTCAACCTCGACACCAACACCTACCAGGAAGGTGCCCTCGACGTCCGCACCAAGGAAATGCTGGGCCTGGCCTGCTCCATGGTGTTGCGCTGCGACGACTGCATCAAGTACCACCTCGGCAAGTGCCACGAGGAAGGCATAAACGACACGGAGATTTACGAAGTATTTGCCATTGCCAACCTCATAGGCGGCAGCATCGTGATTCCGCACTTCCGGCGCGCCGTGGAGTACTGGGAAGCCCTCAAGGAAGAATCGGCCACGCCGGCGCCGCCCCACGCCGAGCACACTGCGTAGGTTATGCTGAACCCCGAGGAAACCGAAGCCCAGTTTGAGCAGCGCTGGTGGGAGTTGATGAACGACCTGCGCGAGCGGTTCGGCAAAAAGCCCGATCTGAATGCGCTGCTGCTGCTTATTGGCGTGCAGGAGCTGGGCCAGGGCGGCGGCCCCTTCACCAAGGAGCAGAAGCAGGACCTGATGCACATTGCCACCTGCCGCCTGTTCAGTCTTTCGGGCTACTACGAGCTGGAAAGCGTGGACGAAGACGGCTGGCCCCACTTCCGCCTGCTCAAGCCCGTGCCCTTTTCCACTCTCAAGGAGCAGGAGCGCATGCTCAAATGGCACATGCTGGAGTATTTCCAGGAAATGGACCGGCTGAATGGGTAAAGGGCTGGCTGGTTGTCTTGTTGGATAGGTGGCTCATCCATTCAACAAGACAACCAGCCACCTATTCAACAAGACAACCATTTAACAACCCCTCCAGTTGAAAATCATCAGCTATAACGTCAACGGGCTGCGGTCGGCGCTGAGCAAGGGCCTGCTGGACTGGCTCCGGGCCGAGGCGCCGGATGTGCTGTGCCTGCAGGAAATAAAGGCCGGCCGCGAGCCGCTGGACATGGGCGGACTGGAGGCGCTGGGCTACCACGTATACCAGCACCCGGCCCAGAAACCCGGCTACAGCGGCGTAGCCACCCTCACGCGCCAGCGGCCCCGCCACGTGGAAACAGGTTGCGGCACCGAATGCTACGACCTGGAAGGCCGCGTGCTGCGCCTGGATTTCGACGACTTTTCGGTGCTGAACGTGTACATGCCCTCCGGCACAAGCAGCCCCGAGCGGCAGGCCTTCAAAGTTGAGTGGCTGCACTTCTTCCGGCGGTACGTGCAGGCGCTGCAAGCCGCCGGCACCCCGCCGCTTGTCATTGGCGGTGACTTCAACTGCTGCCAGCGGGAGCTGGACCTGCACAATCCCAAAGCCAACCAAAATTCCCCCGGCTTCACCCCCGAAGAGCGGCAGTGGTTCCGGGAGTTTTTGGCCGATGGCTTCACCGACTCCTTTCGCCACATTCACGGCGACGCCCCCGGGCACTACTCCTGGTGGACATACCGGGCCGGCGCCCGGGCACGCAACGTGGGCTGGCGCCTCGACCACCTCCTGGTAGACAACACGTTGCAACCACGCGTGGCCGGAGCGGGTCTTTTAGCCGATGTGGTGCATTCGGACCATTGCCCGGCTTACGTTCAGCTGGCCCCGGCCAGTTAAGCACGGCGGTATGCGCCAGGGAATCTTTGCGGCCCATGTGCGGGTTCTGACGTAAGTTTAACGGGGCAACTTCGTTGGGTTGCTGCGGCTGTCGTCGGTTGTCCCAAAGGCTTCGATTTTTATTTCCCTTTCTATGCTGGTGGAAGAACCATCCCGGCTGACTACGGCTCCGGCCGCCCGCTCTTCGGCGCTGGCGCAGGTGCTCACGCAGCTGGAAGCTTTTAAGCGCAAGTTTTACCTGAGTTTGCTGGTGCGCGGCGGCCTCGTGGCCGGTGGCCTGCTGCTCACGCTGTTCGTGGTTCTCAACCTGCTCGAATACTTTCTGTACCTGCCCACCTGGGTGCGGGGCGGACTGCTGTTTGGGTTCCTGGGGCTGGGCGTGTATGCGTTTGTGCGCTGGATCTGGCAGCCGCTGGCCGCCCTCACCAACCTCCGCCGCCTGCTCTCCGATGAGCAAGCTGCCCAGCGCGTGGGTGAGCTTTTCCCGCAGGTACAGGACAAGCTTTTGAACGCGCTCCAGCTGCAAGGTCAGGCCCGCGAAAACGCCCTGATTGCGGCCAGCCTGGAGCAGCGCGCCGCCCAGTTCACGGGCCTCGAATTTGCCCAAGGCATCAACATTCCGGCTCAGACGCGGCCCCTGTGGAAGTATGTAGCGGTGCCCGCCGCCGTGGCCGGGGCCGTACTGCTGATTTATCCCAGCCTGTTTGTGCAGGGCACCGGCCGCATCCTCAACTACCGCCAGAAGTACGCGCCGCCCGCGCCGTTTCGGTTTGTGGTGGAAAATAAGTCGTTGCGAGCGTTCAAAGGGGAGGACTTCCGCCTGCAGGTGGCCGTGGAAGGCGAAGCGCTGCCCAACGACATTACCATTCAGTACGATGGCCACGAGCGGCATCTGACCAAGGAAGCCGGCAACAAGTATTCCTTCGACTTTCGGCAGCTGCGCCGTGACGTAGACTTCCAGCTTGCCGCCGCTGGCTTTTCCTCGGATAGCTACGCCCTGACGGTGCGCGAGCGGCCCGATCTGCGCGACTTCGCTTTGCACATCACCTACCCGGCCTACACCGGCAAAGCCGCCGAAACCATCCGCAACACCGGCAACGCTACCGTGCCCGAGGGCAGCACGCTCCGCTGGGAGTTCAGCACCGCCGCTACCGACGCGCTGGAGCTGCAGTTCCGTGCCCCCGACGAAACCGTGGCGGCCCAGGCCAGCGGCAGCCAGTTTCAGGCCACGCGGCGCATTCTGCGCACTCAGGCCTACGCCGTGCGTCTGCGCAACGCGGCCTCCCTCAACCGTGACCCCATCGAGTACCAGCTCACGGCCATTCCCGACCAGGTCCCCGACATCACGCTCGAAGCTTTTTCCGACACGGTTTCGCGGCAGTACCTGGCCCTGGGCGGCACCGTGCGCGACGACTACGGCCTTTCGCGCCTGCAGCTGCACTACCGCGTGCTGGGCGCCAAAGCCCGGCCCAACGCTGCCTACCAGACCCGCGCCATTGGGCTCCAGCACGGCGCGGCCCAGGTGTACGCCTACCAGTGGGATTTGCGCGGCCTGCGCCTGCAGCCCGGCGACCGACTGGAATACTTCCTGCAGGTTTGGGACAACGACGGCGTACACAGCCCGAAAAGCGCCCGCACCCGCGCCGTGGAGTTCCGGATGCCTTCCAAGCGCGAGCAGCAGGCCCAGCTGAACGCGCAGGCCTCGTCGGTGCAAAGCCAGTTGAGCAAGTCGCAGGAGCAAAGCAAGAAGCTGGAACGGGAGCTGGCCAAGGCCGAAGACAAGCTCAAAACCAAGCGCGAGCTGAACTTCCAGGACCGCAAGCAGCTGCAGGACATGCTGGAGCAAAAGCAGCAGTTCGACGAGCAGATGCAGGACGTGCGCCGCATGTTTGAGCAGCTCAACCAGCAGCAGGACCAGCTCGACCCCAAAAGCCAGGAGCTCAAGGAAAAAGCCCAGGAGCTGCAGAAGCTGATGGACTCCCTGCTCGACCCCGAAACCAAAAAGCTCTACGACCAGCTGCAGAAGCTGTTGGAGCAGAAGCAGGACCAGAACCAGCTGGAAATGCAGCAGCTCATGCAAAAGCTCGAAAACAAGGAAAACACCCTACAGAAAGAGCTGGAGCGCGCCCTCGAAATGTTCAAGCAGCTGCAGTTTGAGCAAAAGCAGGAAAACACCCTGAAACAGCTGGAACAGCTGGCCAAGGAAGAGCAGCAGCTGGCCGAGAAAACCGAGCAGAACGACAAGCAGAACCCCGAAAACAAAGCCAGCAACCAGGAGCAGAAAGCCAAAAATGAGCAGCTCAAGCAGGAGCAGCAGGAAAAGCAGCAGCAATTCGACCAGATTCAGCAGAACCTGAAGGACCTGCAGAAGATGGATGAGCAGCTCGACAACCAGAATGGGGCCGACGAAATGAAGGACCAGCAGCAGGAGGTAGACGAGCAGATGCAGCAAAGCCAGGAGCAGCTAAGCAAAAACCAGAACCAGAAAGCCAGCCAGAATCAAAAGCAGGCCGCGCAGAAAATGCAGCAGATGGCCCAGAAGATGCAGCAGCAGATGAGCGAGGAAGAATCAAACCAGCAGCAGGAAAACATTGACGACCTGCGCGACATCCTCGAAAACCTGCTCAAGCTCTCCTTCGACCAGGAAGGCCTGATGAAAGACTTCCGGCAGGTAGACCAGCAGGACCCGCGCTTCGTGCAGCTGGGCCAGCAGCAGCGCAAGCTCAAGGACGATGCCCGCGTAGTGCAGGACTCACTTTACGCCCTGGCTAAGCGCGTATTCCAGCTTCAGAGCTTTGTGACCCGCGAGGTAAGCGAGATGAACGGGCGCATGGATGAGTCGCTCACGCAACTGCAGCAGCGCAACGTGGGCCGCGCCACCGCCAGCCAGCAGCAGGCCATGACGAGTATGAACAACCTGGCCCTCATGCTCAACTCCGCTTTGCAGCAGATGCAGGAGCAGCAGCGCCAGGGCCAGCAGCAGGGTGGGGGCAAGCCCGGCCGCAAAAAGAAGAAGAAAGGTAGTCAGGCCGGTGAAGGCCAGCTGGGCAAGATGCAGCAGCAGCTCAACCAGCAGATTCAGCAGCTCCAGCAAAGCGGCAAGTCCGGGCGGGCTTTATCGGAGGAGCTGGCCAAGCTGGCCGCCCAGCAGCAGATGATGCGCGAAGCTCTAAAAGAGCTCGAGAAGATGCAGCAGGGCGGTAAACAGGGCAAAGGTGAGCAGGGCGGGGGTGGCCTCGGCGACGTCAAAAAAATGATGGAACAAACCGAGACGGAGCTCGTAAATAAGCGGCTAACGGAGCAAACGGTTATGCGTCAGCAGCAGATTCTGACCCGCCTGTTGGAGGCCGAGAAATCGGCCCGGGAGCGGGACCAGGATACGCAGCGCGAGGCAAAGGCCGCCGAAAACCGTCCGCCAGTTTTTCCACCGGCTTTCAACCGGTATCGTCAGCAGAAAAACCAGTCGACGGAAGCCCTCCGGTCGGTGCCGCCGTCCCTCACGCCGTACTACCAGCGCGAGGTCAGCGAATATTTTCAGAAAATGAAATAGCGTTCTGCTATTTTTACCGCCTTTGCCGCCTTTCCCTCTTTTATGAAACAGGTCAAGATTCAGATTCCTTCGCTCGTTGAGAACATTCGTGTAGTTGAAAGCTTCATCGACAACTCGAAGGATACGTTTCACATTGAAGACGACATCTACGGCAACATTATGGTGGCCGTCACGGAGGCGGTGAACAACGCCATCCGGCACGGTAACAAGTTCGACCGTGACAAAAACGTGCACCTCTCGCTGCAGGTAGATGCCAACCGGGTGAAGTTTGAAGTGGAAGACCAGGGACCTGGCTTCGACTATACCAACCTGATTGACCCGACCGCGCCCGAGAACCTCGAAAATCCCGGTGGTCGTGGCATCTTCCTCATCCGCCACCTCGCCGACGAGGTAGAGTTTTCCAAAGATGGTCGTAACGTGCAGCTCACGTTCTTCCTCACGCCCGAAGGCGCCGATTCGGCCACTGCTTCCGAAGCTTCTGACCACAACGCGGCATGAGCACCCTGCCCCCTACCGAGCACGACGAGCCCATTGACGGGTACTTTGAGCACGAGCGGCTCGGTATCGAATTTGTGGTGGAAGACGTAGATTTTGAGCTGGCCGACGCCGAGGAGCTAACTTCCTGGGTGGAGCGCATTGCCAAAGTCCACGAGCACGAAATCGTGCACCTTACCTACATTTTCTGCTCCGATGAGTACCTGCACAAGGTGAACATGGAGTACCTCGACCACGACACGTACACCGACGTCATCACCTTTGACAACGCCGACGACGCCGACATCATCGAGGGAGACATCTTTATTTCGGTGGAGCGAATCCGCGAAAATGCTCAACAGCACGGCGTCACATTCCGCGACGAGCTGCACCGCGTAATGATTCACGGCGTGCTGCACCTGCTCGGCTACGCCGATAAGGACTTGCTTAGCCAAACCGCCATGCGCAAAAAAGAAGACGACTGCCTTTCGCTGCGCACCTTTTAAGCCAAAGGCTTACGCCAGCCCGTTGAAACGCCTGCCTATTCGGTGGGCGTTTTCGTTGGTTTGCAATTATTAGAACGTCATGCTGAGCGGAGTCGAAGCATCTCTACCGCTTCGGCTGTAAGAAGCTGTTTAAGTTAGCGAGTAGCTTTGGGGATGCAGCAAAAGCGTTACAGTTCGGATCTAACGGAGCGTCAGTGGGCAAAGCTGGCGCCGTTGCTGGTGGTGCAGCGCACGAGCAAGTGGCCGTTGCGAGCGGTAGTAAACGGCATTTTCTACGTGCTCAAGAACGGCTGCGTGTGGCGCGACGTGCCGGCGGACTTTCCACCCTGGCCGACGGTGTACTACTATTTCACCAAGTGGACAGCGGATGGCAGCTGGCAACGGGTCAGTGCTTGTTTGACGATTGAGGCCCGGGAGCGGGCAAAAAAAATGCCCAGCCCACCGAGGCCATCCTCGACAGCCAAAGCGTGAAAAACACGGCCACCAGTACGCGTTGCGTGGGCTACGACGCGGGCAAATGCATCAAGGGCCGCAAGCGCTTTTTCCTGGTGGATACGCTGGGCAACCTGCTCGCCTGCTGCGTGGTCGCCGCCCACTGCCACGACGGCGCCAGCACGGCCCGCTTCTGGGACGCACTGGCGCTGGACAACGAACTACTTGACCGGCTGCAGATCGTGTTCGTGGACGGCGGCTTTGGCCGCTGCTTTCGCCAGCACCTGGCGGGCCGGGGTGTACTGGCGCAGGTACCCAAGGGCGTAGTGGCCGACAAAGGCCGTTTTTTTATCCACACCAAGCGCTGGGTGGTGGAGCGCAGCATTGCCTGGGCCGGCAACAACCGCCGCTTGGCCAAAGACTACGAACGGAAAACGCAGCATGCCAACGCCTGGCTCTACCTAGCCAACATCCGACGACTCACCAAGCTAACTTAAACAGCTTCTAAGATTGAGTTAGCCAGCGGTAGAGATGCTTCGGCAAGCTCAGCATGACAGTTTATCAAATTTCTCTCTATTATGTCCACCACGCCTCAGTCAATCCTTACTATTCCGGGTGAAGCGCTGGATTATTACCTGAGCCAGGGTTACTACCGGATGCAGCAGAACCTGTTTACCTGCCGGTTTCTGCCCATCGACGACCAATTGTACACTGTGCATTGGCTGCGGCTGGTACTGAGCAGGGTGAGCTACGGGCCCGCCCAGCGCCGGCTGCTGCGCCTCAACGAGCGGTTTGCGGTGGTGCTCCGGCCTTTTCGCCTTACCGAGGAATTGGAAGAATTGTACGCCCGCTACCGCGCCTCCATCACCTTCGACGCGCCCGAAACCATTGAGGCTTTTCTGCAGGCGGGCGCCGCCAACAACGCCTTCAGCACGGGTGTGGTGGAAATCCGGGACGGTCAGCAGCTGATTGCGGCTGGTATTTTCGACAGCGGAGCGCGCAGTATTGCGGGCATTATGAACTTCTACGACCCCGCCTACCGCAAATACAGCCTGGGAAAGTACCTCATGCTGCAGAAAATCAACCACGCTCTGCGCCAGCAAAAGGCCTACTACTACCCCGGCTATCTGGTGCACAACTACCCTAAGTTCGACTACAAGCTGTTTGCCTGCGAAGCCGCCACCGAAGTATACGACAGCCTGAGTGGCCGCTGGCTGCCATTTTCCTGGGCTACGGTAGCGGCGCAATCAGCTGATATACTGTCTGGTTTGCCGGAAGACGCCGTGGATGAGTACGAGGTGGAATAAGCCGGGTGCCACGCGAAAAAGCCGCTGAATGCGTATCTTTGCGCACGTTTTGAGGGGTTTAGCTTGGCTTCTTTGTAAAAGATGAAGCCTGTATCCTTCAAGTGTGGAGGATTTTCCACTTTGCCCTCATGCATGCAGCCGGCACATTTACAGTAGAAGATGCTTGGTATATTACCAGTCGCGGTTGTTGGGTGCTTGTCGGAGAAATCCAGGGGGAATTTGGTGTGGTCAGGCAGTTACTTTTTGCTACTGGAGTGTTACTTCCTATAAGCCAAATGTGCCCTGTCAATGTCAGCAATAAGAATCGAATTCATAAAACTGGCTTGATTACTTCCGCTCACTTTGCTTCCCGGCAGGAATTACTCCACCAGCAGATCATTGGGGCGACGGCGCAAGTGTTGGAATAATGCCCGCCGGGCACAATTTCTGCCGCTTGCCTGTTGCTCTCTTTCGAACAACTTTTGACCATGTTTCAGCAAGAAGAGTACGACGTTATTGTAGTAGGTGCCGGCCACGCCGGGTGTGAGGCCGCCGCGGCCGCCGCCAACATGGGCTCCAAGGTGCTACTCGTGACGATGAACATGAACACCATCGCGCAGATGTCGTGCAACCCGGCCATGGGCGGGGTGGCCAAAGGGCAGATTGTGCGCGAGGTGGACGCCCTGGGCGGGCAGTCGGGCATCATCACCGACAAAACCATGATTCAGTTTCGGATGCTGAACCGCTCGAAAGGCCCCGCCATGTGGAGCCCGCGGGCGCAGAGTGACCGGATGCGCTTTGCCGAGGAGTGGCGCATGACGCTGGAACAAACCCTGAACGTGGACTTCTGGCAGGAGGCCGTAACGGGCATCGTAGTGGAAAACGGCACGGCCGTGGGCGTGAAAACCCAGCTCGGCATCGAGTTCCGGGGCAAGTCGGTGGTGCTGACCAACGGCACTTTCCTCAACGGCCTTATCCACATCGGCGAAAAGCAGTTCGGGGGTGGCCGCGCCGCTGAAAAAGGCAGCACCGGCATCACGGAGCAACTGAAGGAGCTGGGCTTTGAGGCCGGCCGCATGAAAACCGGTACCCCGCCCCGCGTGGACGGCCGTAGCCTTGACTACTCCAAAATGGAGGAGCAGGCCGGCGACGAAATGCCCAGCAAATTCTCCTACCTCGACACGCCCGCGCTAACGAACCAGCGCCCTTGCTACATCACCTACACCAACGCCGAGGTCCACGAAATCCTGAAGGAGGGCTTCGAGAAGTCGCCGATGTTCCAGGGCCGCATCAAGGGCCTGGGGCCGCGCTACTGCCCGAGCGTGGAAGACAAAATCAACCGCTTCGCCGACAAGGACCGCCACCAGATTTTCGTGGAGCCCGAAGGTTGGTCTACGGTGGAAGTGTACGTGAATGGCTTCAGCTCGTCGTTGCCTGAAGACGTGCAGTACCGCGCCCTGCGCAAAATTGCCGGCTTCGAAAACGCTAAGATGTTCCGGCCCGGCTACGCCATTGAGTATGACTTCTTCCCGCCCACGCAGCTCAACCTCACGCTGGAAACCAAGCTGGTGCAGAACCTCTACTTCGCGGGCCAGATCAACGGCACCACGGGCTACGAGGAGGCCGCCTGCCAAGGGTTGATGGCCGGCATCAATGCCCACAACAAGGTGCACGGCAAGGAGCCCTTCGTGCTCAAGCGTAGCGAAGCCTACATCGGCGTGCTCATCGACGACCTCGTGAATAAAGGCACCGACGAGCCCTACCGCATGTTCACGAGCCGCGCCGAGCACCGCCTGCTGTTGCGCCAGGACAACGCCGACCTGCGCCTCACACCCTTGGGCTACGCGCTGGGTTTGGCTTCGGAAGAGCGGATGGCGCTGGTGCGGGAGAAGGAGGAGCAAACGGCTGCCGTAGCCAAGCTGCTGAAAACCCACGCCATAGAGCCCGCGGAAATCAACGGCTGGCTTGCGGAAATCGGTTCGGCTACCATTCATGAGAAAACGCGCGTGGTGAATTTGCTGCGCCGCCCCGGTGTGGATCTGCCGGCGCTGGCGCGGGTGCTGCCCGGCCTCACGCTGGCCCTGGCCCCGTACCGGCCGGATGCGCTGGAGCAGGCCGAAATCCTGGTGAAGTACGAGGCCTACCTGGAGAAGGAGCACCAGCAGGCCGCCCGCATGCAGGAGCTGGAAAACTTCACGATCCGCGGCCGCCTCGACTACCACGCCATGCCGGCCCTTTCGCATGAGGCCCGGGAGAAGCTGCTCAAGATTCAGCCCGAAACCTTGGGGCAGGCCTCGCGCATCAGCGGCGTCAGCCCAGCCGACGTTTCGGTGCTGATGGTGTACCTTGGGCGGTAGGGCTGTTATCCTGAGCAGTGCGAAGCATCTCGCGTGTTTACGTTGTAGTAATTTCGAAATCAAGTGCTTCGCTGGACTCAGGAAAACAGGATTTTGGTAACGGTGGGGAAGTGCAATAGTGCGGATCTTATCTGAGTTTCATCCCTTGACACGATCTTAGTTCTCGGACAATTCCAGGAAAAGGGGTGGTTTTCGGCTACCATCGTCTCGCTAGTAAAATGTAGTGTTTCTCTGGGATGAGCTTCGCCTGTTGGGCTTTGTTTTACCAATCACGCAAACCGGATGGCCAAGCTCTGCCTTTTATTCTTCCTCTTTACCGCTTGTCATGCCGAGCGCAGACCGCCTTCCCCCGCGGTGCAGAAATACCTGGAGGAGGTAGTCCGCATTATGCAAGCCAATTTTGTTAATCGGGCGGCCATAGACTGGGTAGTTTTCAGGCAGAAGGTGCTGGCTAAGGCAAGTGGCGCCAACACTATTGAGCAGGCCTATCCAGCGGTTGAATTTGCCATCGTGGCCCTGGGCGATAAGCACACACAGTTTTATTATGCGCACCCGGTGAAGGGCACCAAAATACCCCTCGCTAAGCTATTCTCACCATACCCCGATGAGCCGGTTCCTGAGGACATAGGCTACATCCGAATTCCTTGGGTTGTCGGTAGTCAGGAAAAGCTGGACGCGTATATAACCAACGTGCTAACCCAAATAAAGGAGCGGGATAAGCCAGAGTTAAAAGGCTGGATCGTGGATTTAAGAGGGAATATGGGCGGGAATATGTGGCCGATGCTTGTGGGGGTAGGACCGATTTTGGGAGAAGATACGCTCGGCTATTCTGTTGACGCGAATAATACCAAAACCGCGTGGCGATACGAAAAGGGCAAGGCATTGGCGAACGGTGACATAGAGGCCGAAACCGCCAATTACTACATGTTGAAGTCTGCCAACCCGGTAGTGGCCGTGCTGACCGATACCCTAACGGCTAGTTCGGGCGAGGCCGTTGCCATCGCCTTCAAAGCCCGAAAGCATACCCGAAGCTTTGGGGCGGCCACTTGCGGGGTGTCCACCGGCAGAGGCCGGTTTTATTTATCCGATGGGTCCGTTCTCCTACTGACAAACGTCGTATTCGCGGACCGCCGCCTGGTACGGTATGGCCACTCAATAGCCCCCGATGAGACGCTCAAGTCTACCGAAGTAGTGCCGCGAGCTATTCGGTGGATCAGAGAAGAATACAAAGCGACGAAATAAGTGGCCTGGCCATAGAAACTGTATTGTCATGCTTGATCTGGCGTCCGCTTGTCGAAGCATCTCTACCGCTTCGTTGAATTACCATTGCAACGGCAGCACACGAGATGCTCCGCTCTGCATGACGGTCTGCCATGTTTCGCCAGCGGCTGCAGTTTCTTCCGGATTCTGCGGCCGCTTTGGTTTCGTACCTTCGCCCTGCGGCTGGTTTCTCTGCGCAAGTCGGTCGTCGCCAGCAGCGAAATCAACATAATCAGCTAGAATCTGTGGTTTACGAACGACTTGATAAGTGCCCGGTGTGCGGGAAAGCGGAGTTTCGCAACAAGCTGGTCGTCGAGGATAAGTCGGTGAGCAAGGAAAGCTTTGCCATTCAGCAGTGCCTGGCGTGCTCCTTTCAGTTTACCAACCCCCGGCCCGACGCCGCGCACATTGGCCGCTACTATGAGTCGGAGGAGTACGTGTCGCACAACAGCGGGGCGGGCGGGCTTATCAACCAAGCTTACAAAGTTGCGCGCTTCTTCACCATGCGCCGCAAGGTGGCATTGCTGAATCATCGGGCTCCGCGCAAAGGCAAGCTGCTGGACTACGGCTGCGGCACCGGACACTTTCTGGCGGCGGCCAAAGGCAACGGCTGGCAGGTGGCCGGCTGGGAGCCCAACGCCCGCGCCCGCGAAGAAGCTACCCGGCGCGTGGGGCAGCCCATTGGCACCGAGAGCTTGGTGCAGTTTCAGGCCGGCTCGTTTGATGCCATTACGCTCTGGCATGTGCTCGAACACGTGCACGAGCTCAACGAGACGCTGGCCCAACTCATTCGCCTGCTCAAAACCGACGGCGTACTGCTGATTGCGGTGCCCAACGTGGAAAGCTTCGATGCCCAGCACTACCAGCAGGACTGGGCCGCGCTGGATGTGCCACGCCACCTCTACCATTTCAGCCCCAAAACCATGACGCAGCTGCTCAAAAGCACAAGCTCCAGCTGCTCGATACTTTGCCCATGCCGCTGGACGCGTACTACGTGAGCATGCTGAGCGAAAAAAACCGGGCCGAGCGGGGCGCCGGCATGCTGGCCGTGCTGCGCAATGGCTACCACTCCAACCAGTACGCCGCCCGGCACCAGCAGCAGTACAGCAGCCTGATTTACGTGGCCACCCGGCGCGATGCCGCCCCGGCCAGCCGCTAGGGCAGGAGGGAACCTGCCCGGCCTCGGGAGCAGAACTTACCGTGGGGCTGGCAGAAGCCGGCCCTGCGTACTTTTGGGCGGCGGTGGCCGTTTTCCGCTTTTCACGTTTGTAGTGCTGCTGATGTCTGCTCGTTTTGCGTTGCCGTTGCTTGTTCTTATGGGTGCTGCCGGGGGTGGCTGTGCTACCATTGCCACGCCCGAAGGCGGGGCCCGCGACACCGTAGCACCCAAGCTGGTAAGCAGCCTACCCGCCGACCGCGCCGTGAACGTGCGCAACCGCTCCGTGGTGCTGGAGTTTTCGGAGCCCGTGCAGGTGAAGGACCTCAGCAAGAACCTCCTGGTGGCGCCCCTACTCGCCGACGACAACAAGTACACCGTGCGGGAAGGCAAGAACACCGTTACGCTGGAGTTCGAAAAACCCTTTGAGCCGAACACCACCTATTCCTTCAACTTCCGCGACGCCATTACCGACATCACGGAAAACACCCCCGCCCGCGACGTGTCCGTGAGCTTCAGCACCGGCGCGGCCCTCGATTCAGGGGCGGTGCAGGGCCGCGTGGTGGATCTGCTTACGTCCCAGCCCTCGGCCGACGTATCGGTGGTGCTGTACCCCGAAGCGGATACGGCCAACGTGCGCCGCGGCCGGCCCTACTACCTTGCCCGCACCGATAAGGGTGGCCGCTATCAGCTGCGCAACCTGCGCGAAGGCCGTTACCGCCTGTTTGCCCTGGCCGATAAAAACCAAAGCAGCCGCTACGACGAAGGCGAGAAAATCGGCTACCTGCCCGAACCCATTACCATCAAGCCGGGCACCGACTCCGTGCAGCTCCAGCTCACGCGCCCCGATGCCCGCCGGGCCCTGGTGACGTCCCAGAAATCGGACCCGCTGCGCTTTGTGGTGGGCTACAACGAAGGCCTGCAAAGCGCGGTCATTAGCCTACTCGGTGCCGCTGCTACCTCGCCCAACGAAGCTCTGCAGCTTATCGACCGGGGCCGCTCAGTGGCTTTGTACAAATCAACTCAATTGCCGGAAGGCCGCTACCTGCTGGCTTCCACCGACAGCGCCGGCAATTCCGGTCGCGACACCCTGAACGTGAAGTTTACAGGCACCGCGCCCACCCGCCGGCCACCCGCGTGGCAGCTGGTGGGCAGCAGCAAGGAAGTGTACCGGCAGGGCCTGGTAGCTGTTCAGTTTACCGAGCCCCTGCGTCTGGTGCCTGATCAGCCCATTGGCGTGCTGGTGGAAGATTCCACCAAACGCCGCCCGCTGCGCCTGCCCGCCGACGCCACTCTCAGCCCCGACCGTACGCTGCTTACGGTGAAGCTGAACAGCAAAGCCAACAAATCCATCAGCCTGCAGCTCGACAGCACGGTGGTGACGGCCATATCCGGGCGCAGCCTGGGGCTGAAGCCGCTGCGGTTTACGCCCACCGACCAGTCGCCCTCGGGTACGCTGGCCGGGCGCGTACAAACCACGGCCAAGCGCTTTGAGCTACAGCTGCTCGACGACAAAAACCAGCTGGTGCGCACCCTCGACTCGCCCCGCACGTTCCGCTTCGACAACCTGGCACCCGGCACCTACCACATCCGCGTCTTCATCGATACCAACGCTGATGGCCGCTGGCAGGGGCCTGATCCTAACCTGCGCCAGCTGCCGGAGCCAGTCTTCAACCTCCAGCGCGAGTTTCAGGTGCGCGCCAACTGGGAGGAGGAAGATATTCAGGTGGCCTTCTAGCTGGGCTTCTTGCCAGCGTAGCCTTTGCCCTCGGCCTTTCCGGTCGGGGGCTTTTTGTTGTTGGCTGATTCAAAGGCCGCGGCCTATATAGATAACTATTTATAGGCTACTTATCCACAGCCAAAACCGCATTTCGGGCTTTCTTAAGCGGTTTTAGCTTCCAGGCTAAACGGTATTCCACAGGGTTATCCACCAGCGGCTGATGGGGCAGCTTTACCTGTGGATAATACCGGCGTAACCTGGGGATAATCCGTGGAGAAGTTGCGGAAAAGTTTTTTTGCAGGTGCGCCGCCGCTGACAGCTCGTTTTCCCGTCCGCTGCTTGGTGGATAAGGGTGGACAACTTCCCCCGCTTTCCGGCGCTGTCCACATCGTGGATTTATGTGAATTGTGGATTCGTGGATAAGCCTGTGGATTGTTGATTTCTTCGGTAGTTGTTTTACTTTCAGGCCCTTATAATCCACAATCGATGTGGATTAGGGGTGTATAACCCCGGCCTTGTCCACAAGTTTTCCGCGTGTGGACAACATCTGATTCTTATCCACTTATACACACCCCTAACGATGGGGGATTAAAAAAGAGATTTAAAAAAAGACTTTTAAAAAGTTATTAACTGAGTGGATAACTCGGGTCCGTTTTCAGTTTCCTGTTGCCAGGTAGCAGTTGCCCGTATTTCGAACAAGAACTGCCTGGAAACTGAAAACTGGCAACTGAAGTATAGCCGGGTATGCCGTTCAACTACGATCAGGATTTCAAGCACCTCAACCTGCGGGAGCAGCCCGAGCTGTACCGGGTAGGCAAGGGTGAGCAGGGCGTGCTGCTGGTAGAGCCCTATAAAAGCGAGATTCTGCCGCACTGGCGCTTTCGCACCCCGGAGGTAGCCCGGGAGTCGTCGGAGCAGATCTATGCGCTGTTTGAGGCGTACCTGCGGCAGGAGGATTTTGTGGGCGCCGATATGGCTCGCAAGTTTCTGCAGATGGGGTATACCCGCGCCCGGCGCTACGCCAACCACCGCGGCGGCAAGAAATACGACGGCCCCGTGCCGGACGATAAGAAAGGCCAGAGCGGGGCCCATGGCCGGGCGGAGCTGCCCCGTGCCCCCGAGGACCCCGAAAAGGCTGCCGCTGCGCGCATTTTCAAGCAGAAGTGGGACGAGGCCCGGCAGCACCCCGACTACGTGCGGCAGAAGTCCGCGTTTGAAGCCCGCTATGGGAAGTGAACCGGCATAGGTGGGTAATGGAAAGCAGGGAGGCGAAGTGCTTCCTACCACAAAACCCTATAACCCTCCTCTCATCCAGCCGTTCAACAATCAGCCTACCTTTGCGGGCACCAACCCTAATTCCACTTCGCAAATGAGCACTCCGAATAGCATCGAAGAAAACGAAATCGTCCTGGGCCAGGGCATGGGCCCACTCAAGTTCGGCGCCAGCCAGGACCAGGTGCGCACCCTGATGGGGGAGCCCGAGGAAATCGAAGAGTCGGAAGATGAGGACGAGTTTGAGCACCAGGCCTGGAACTACCTTGATGAGGGCTACTCCCTGTACTTCGACCGCGAAGACGACTACCGCCTGAGCTGTATCGAAACCGACCACCCTGGTATGCGCCTCTACGGCGAGTCCATTCATGGCCGCAGCGTGGAGCAGATTGAAGACCTGATGAGCCAGCACGGCCACACGGCCAGCGAGAAAGAAACCATGGAAACCGGTGAAGTTCGCCTTTCCTACGAAAAGGAAATGATTGACCTTTACTTTGATGAGGACGAGCTCCAATTCATCAACTTCGGGGTGTTTATCAACGACGACCTGGAAGTGCAATGGCCGGCGTAAACTGAGTTATCCACAAAATGCCCGGTTTTCGCTGTTGATAAGTGGATAAGTAATTCATAACCCGTTGGTTTCGCC
Source organism: Hymenobacter sp. J193 (assembly GCF_024700075.1). Classification (NCBI taxonomy): domain Bacteria; kingdom Pseudomonadati; phylum Bacteroidota; class Cytophagia; order Cytophagales; family Hymenobacteraceae; genus Hymenobacter; species Hymenobacter sp. J193. The sequence goes on along the minus strand of NZ_JAJONE010000001.1, from coordinate 2,318,418 downwards.
CGGTTTTATGGAGGCTTTGCGCTAAGCATCGGGCAACGCCTCACATAATCCAAAAGTTATCCACTTCAAAGCTCAACCATAAAAAAAGCCACCCGGCCGGGTGGCTTTTTTGTGTATAACCAAGATTGGCTGAAAAGCAGACGCGCTAGATAAGCGCCCGGAAGAGCAGGAATAGACCACCCGAAAGGAACATGGTAACCGGCAGGGTGAGTACCCAGGCCATGGCTATGTTGCGCACCATCTGGGGGTTCAGGTTCTTGATGCCGCGGTTGGCCACCATGGAGCCCGCAATGGCCGACGACAGTACGTGCGTGGTAGAAGCCGGCAGATGCGCCCAGGTGGAAGCCCCAATCATGATGGCAGCTACAAGCTCCGAGGAAGCGCCCTGCGCGTACGTCAGGTGCTCTTTGCCGATACGCTCTCCGATGGTTTTTACAATGCGCTGCCAGCCTACCATGGTGCCCACGCCCAGCGACAACGACACCATCAACAGCACCCACCAGGGAGCATAGTCGGTGAAGGAGCGCATGTTGGCAATGGCGTCGTCGTAGGTTTTACGGTCGGCCGTGCTCAGGCTTACTTTTTCGCTGGCCATGATGTTCTTGGCGCGGCTGTAGGTGAGCAGGATGGCCTTACGGATCTGAAACCGCTCGGACTGCGGCAGCTTATTGACGTCGGTGCGGCCGGCAAAAATGCGGTCCAGCGCAGCGGTCTGCTGCTTTACCAGCACCAAGTCAGCCTTATCCTTGGCCGACAGCTCCTCGGGGTTGATTTTATTGACCACCATTTCCACCTGGGCCAGTGAGGCGCGCATGTCCAAGGGGTTTTTGGCGCTGTCGAGGGCAAAGAAGGTAGGCACGATGCCAATCAGAATCAGCATGACCAGGCCCACGCCTTTCTGCCCGTCGTTGGAGCCGTGGAAATAGCTTACCAGCGTGCAGGTAGCTACCAGAATCAGCCGGATCCAGAGGGGTGGGGGCTTGCGCTTGTGAGGCTCCTTGAAGATGGCCTTGTTGCGCACGAAGCGCTTGAGCACGAACATCAGCAGAATGGTGAGCGTGAAGCCAAACAGCGGGCCTACCAGCAGGGCAACGCCAGTTTCGGAGGCCTTGCTCCAGTTCACGGCTGCCCCACCCGATTCGGGTAGCAGCGAAAAGGCAATGCCCACGCCCAGGATGGAGCCGATAAGCGCGTGCGAGGACGAGGCCGGAATGCCATAGTACCAGGTGCCCACGTTCCAGATAATAGCCGCCAGAATGAGGGCGCCCACCATGGCAATGCCGTGGTAGATGTTCTGGTCCACGAGGCTTTCGACGGGCAGCAGGTACACGATGCCCATAGCCACGCCAATACCGCCCGTGAGTACCCCGATAAAATTCCAGAAGGCCGACCAGATAACGGCCACCCAGGGCCGCAGGGTATTGGTGTAAATGACCGTAGCCACGGCGTTGGCCGTGTCGTGGAAGCCATTTACGAATTCAAACGCGCAGGCCGCTACCAGACAAAGCAGCAGCAGCACCAGCACATGAGGCTCTAAGCCAAACATAAAAAGGAAGTTGGTGGGTAATCAGTTTTCGACAATCAAAGGTAGGTTGGGCAGGAAAGGGCGCAAGATTATGAAATTGTTACGCACTTGGACGGCGTAGCAAGTTGAGGCGCTAAACGCAGGAATATTCAACAAGTTGAGTTTCCTGAAGGCGCAAGCCCCGGAAGCACTACTTTTGCCTTTCATACAGTGCTTGGTGCCTGATGCGTAGTGCTTAGGAGGCAGTTTGCCGTAGAGGGCAATACCGCGTCGGCCCTGCGTCAGCCTCTAAGCACTGGGCCCTACGCACTATCAACTACAACCATGAGCAACCCCGCGCAAACTACCACCGAAGGCACGCTGGCCGAAATTGTGTCGCACGCCAAGGAATACGGCTTCGTGTTTCCTTCCTCGGAAATCTACGACGGCCTGGCCGCCGTGTACGACTACGGCCCCAACGGCGTGGAGCTGAAGAACAACCTCAAGCAGCTCTGGTGGAAGGCCATGACCCAGCTCAACCAGAACGTGGTGGGCATCGACGCGGCCATCTTCATGCACCCGCTTACCTGGAAAGCCTCCGGCCACGTCGATGGCTTCTCCGACCCGATGATTGACAACCTCGACAGCAAGAAGCGCTACCGCGCCGATCAGTTGATAGAAGAAAAAGCGGCCGAGTACGAGAAAAACAACGAGCTGGCCCGCGCCGAAACCTTGCTGGCCGAACTGGGCCGCCTGCTCACCATCGAAGACCTGGCCGGCGTAAAGCAGCTCATCATCGACGAGAAAATCCTGTGCCCCATCAGCAAGACCGGCAACTGGACCGACGTGCGCCAGTTCAACCTGATGTTCTCCACCCAGGTAGGGGCCGTAGCCGAAGATTCGAGCAAGATCTACCTGCGCCCCGAAACGGCGCAGGGTATCTTTGTCAACTTCCTGAACGTGCAGAAGTCGGCGCGGCAGCAGGTGCCGTTTGGTATTGCCCAGATCGGCAAGGCCTTCCGCAATGAGATTGTGGCCCGCCAGTTCATCTTCCGCATGCGGGAGTTCGAGCAGATGGAAATGCAGTTCTTCGTGCGCCCTGGCACCGAGGGCGAGTGGTACCAGCACTGGAAGGAAACGCGCCGCCGCTGGCACGAGGCCCTGGGGCTGCCCGCCGCCAAGCTCCGCTTTCACGACCACGACAAGCTGGCGCACTATGCCAAGGCCGCCGTGGACATCGAGTACGAGTTTCCCTTCGGCTTCAAGGAAATTGAGGGCATCCACTCCCGCTCCGACTTCGACCTGACCCAGCACCAGGCCTTGAGCCGCAAAAAGCAGAACTACTTCGACAACGACATCAACCCTGAAACCGGCAAGCCCTACGGCAACTACGTGCCCTTCGTGGTGGAAACTTCGGTGGGCGCCGACCGCCTGTTCCTGGCCACGCTCTGCCAGGCATTCCAGGAAGAAATTATCGTCGAAGGCGAAGGCGAGGAGCAAAAAACCAAAACCCGCAAGCTGCTGCGCCTGCATCCGGCCGTAGCCCCGGTGAAAGCCGCCATCTTCCCGCTGGTGAAGAAAGACGGCCTGCCCGAGAAAGCCAACGAAATCTACCAAGCCCTGCGCCACGACTTCCGCGTTATCGTGGAGGAGAAGGACGCCATCGGCAAGCGCTACACCCGCCAGGACCTCATCGGCACGCCCTTCTGTATTGCCGTTGACCACCAGACGCTGGAAGACAACACCGTGACGGTACGCCACCGCGACTCGCGTGAGCAAACCCGTATGCCCATCAGCGAGCTGCATGGCTACATCGGTCAGGCCGTGAGCTTCTCGCGCATTTTTGAGCAGCTGTAACCCCGCTGCAGTTAAAAAACAGCGAGGCCGCCGGAGCAATCTGGCGGCCTCGCTGTTTTTAGCGGTGAAAGAAGTTTAATTGTCGCTCAGCCAGGCAGAGGCCTCGTGGCGGGAAGTGAAGTAATTGAACTCCACATGCTCCGGCGGCATCAGCAGGCCCGCCGAGTAGTTGCCGATCTGGTGCTGATACTGGCCTTCCGACAGCACGGCGGCAATGAAGATAGGGCGCGTCAGCCCGGCCGGGATGTCGTTGATGAGCGGCGCCAGGATGTGCTCCTCCTCATCGGTAGGCGGGGCGTTGCGCTTGAGGTCGAGCAGCAGCTTGCCCACGTTCTGGCGCCGCATTTCCTGCAGGGCCCGCTGGTAGGCTAAGGCAAATGAGGTAGAAAGTCGGGTTGCATTGTAGCTGAGGTGTAGGGTTTCGGTGGCTGGATGGTAGGTGAGGGACGCATCCGGCGTTTGGTACAGAGTCATGGAGCAGAGAAGAGCAGTCAGAAATAAAAATAGTGCAACAAATAGCACAGTCAATATTCTGACGATTGGCCTTTTACGAAAAGAGACGCCTACAAAGTTGCCTATTTTTCGGGAATAATACCTCGTAGAAATACAACTAATTTATACCCTTGGGTGCCTGATCTGAAAACGGCTGAAAAGGTTGCACCGGCGGGCTTCCCGGCATTGCGTACCTTTGCTGCATTTGCGTAGTCTATGTGGAGAAACCTTGCCCTGTTCGTTATCAAGAACCGCCGCCTGCTGGTAGGGCTGCTGGCTGTCATTACGGTGTTTATGGCCTGGCAAGCCCGCAAAATCGAAATGACCTACGATTTTGCCCAGGTGGTGTCGCCCGACGACCCGGACATGGTGTACTTCCAGCAGTTCAAGCGGCAGTTCGGCGAAGATGGCAACGTGCTGGTGCTGGGCATGCAGGACAGCTCGGTGTACCGGCTCGGTAACTTCAACGAGCTGCGCCTGCTCACGGATACGCTCAGCAAGGTGCAGGGCGTGAACGGGGTGCTGGGCGTGACGCGCCTGCCTCGTCTGGAAAAGGACACTGCTACCCAGACGTTCCGGGCCGTGCCTATTTTCCGGCGCTTTCCCCGGACGCAGCCCGAGCTGGACTCCCTGATGCAGGTGGTAAATGCCCAGGAGTTCTACAAAGGCCAGCTGATTTCGCCCGCCACCGGGGCCACGCTCCTGGCCCTCACCATGGACCCCAAGTACCTGAACTCCTCGCGCCGCGAAGCCGTGATGCAGGAAATTCTGGCCCACGCCGAGCGGTTTCAGAAGAAAACGGGCATCAAGATGCACTACGCGGGCCTGCCTTACGTGCGGGCCACCATGACCACCAAAGTGGCCTCGGAAATGAAGCTGTTCGTGGGTCTCACCATCGTGATGATGGCCCTCACCCTGCTCATGTTCTTCCGCACATGGTCGGCGGTGGTGTTTCCACTGCTGATTGTGCTGATTGTGGTGGCGTGGTGCATTGGCTCGATGGTGCTGATGGGCTACAAAATCAACCTGCTCACGGGCCTGATTCCGAGTATTATCATCGTTATCGGCATTCCCAACTGCACCTACCTGCTTTCCCGCTACCACTACGACTACCGCAAATCCGGCAACCAGGTGCTGGCCATGACGCGGGTGGTGCGCAAAATCGGGCTGGTTACGCTCATGAACAACACGACCACGGCCATCGGCTTCGTGGTGTTCTGCTTTACCAACATTGCCATTCTGTTTCAGTTTGGCGCGGTAGCTACCCTCAACATCTTCGTGGCCTTTGCGGTGTCGTTTATTCTGATGCCGATTGTGTTTACCATCCTGCCCCCGCCCACGCCCAAGCAGCTGGAGCACCTGGAAGCCAAGCCGCTGATGAAGCTGCTGGAGTTCTTCGACTACCTGGTGCTGGAGCGTCGCCGCACGGTGTACCTGGCCGCCGTGGTCTTCGCGGCGCTGGCCGCCGTGGGCGTTACCAAGGTGAAATCGGTGTCGTACATGGTGGATGATCTGCCCAAGGATTCGTCGGTGAACTCCGACCTGAAGTTCTTCGAGCAGCACTTCAACGGCGTGATGCCCCTGGAGCTGGTGGTGGACACGGGCAAGCCCAAAGGCCTGCTCAAGCTCAAAAATCTGGAGCGCATCGACCGCCTGGAAAACTACCTGCGCACCCAGCCGGTGCTTACTTCGCCCGTCAGCGTGGTGACGTTTCTGAAGGCATCTACCCAGGCGTTCTATAACGGCGACCCGCAGTACTACCGCCTGCCCGACAACGACGAGAAAAACTACGTGTTCAGCTACCTGGCCCGCTCTCAGTCCACCAAAGGCAGTGAGGGCCAGTTGACCAGCAAGCTGCTGCGCTCCTTCACCGACAGCACCATGCAGAAGGCGCGCATCTCCCTGAAAATTGCCGATATCGGTTCAAACAACCTCGATACGCTGGTCAACAACCGCATCCGCCCCGAAATCGATAAGATCTTTAAGGGTACGGGCATGGATGTGAAGCTGACGGGAACCACCATACTGTTCACCAAAGGCAACGAATTCCTGATTGGCACGCTGAAATCGAGTTTGCTGCACGCGTTTCTGCTGGTGGGCGCCGTGGTGCTGATTTTGTTCCGCAGCGTCCGGGCGGTGTTCTTCACGCTGCTGCCCAATTTCTTTACGCTGCTGCTCACAGGCGGCCTGATGGGCTATTTCGGCATCCCGCTCAAGCCCAGCACGGCCCTCATTTTCAGCATTGCCCTGGGTATCGATGGCGACAACTCCATCCACCTGCTGGCCAAGTTCCGCCAGGAAATGGCCATAAACGGGCGCCGCGTGAAAGCCGCCATTACCACCACGCTTTCGGAGGCGGGCACCAGCATGATTTACACCAGCATTGTGCTGTTTCTGGGCTTTTCGGTGTTTGCCTTCTCCGAGTTTGGCGGCACCAAGGCCTTGGGTTTGCTCATGTCGGCCAGCCTGCTCATTACCAACTTCTCCAACCTGATTCTGCTGCCCTGCCTGCTCGTTACCTTCGAGCACGGCGCCGATGAGGAAACCATCGACCAGTCGAACATCCGCCACTACGACGACAATTACCACGAGGAAGACGACGACCTGGAACTGAACCTGGGTCGGATGCAAAAAGGAGCAGTGTAGGGACTCAGGGACTTGGGGACTTAGGGACTTGGAGTTGTTTTACCAGCACGTGCGTGTTGCATAAAAGCCCCTAATTCCTGATTCTCCAAGCCTGCTACTCTTTGCTTCAGAAAACCAAGTCCCTAAGTCCCTAAGTCCCCAAGTCCCTAAAAAATGAACTACCCCGAATACAAGCAGCCGCTCAACTACGGCCAGGTTGGCACCGATATCCTGGCGTGGTGGAAGCAGAACGGCATCTTTGAGAAAAGCGTGAGTTCCCGCGAAGGGCAGCCCACCTTCGTGTTTTATGAAGGCCCCCCGTCGGCCAACGGCGCGCCCGGCATCCACCACGTCATGGCCCGCACGGTGAAGGACATCTTCTGCCGCTACCAGACGTTGCTGGGCAAGCAGGTGAGCCGGAAAGGCGGCTGGGATACCCACGGCCTGCCCATCGAGCTGCAGGTGGAAAAGGAGCTGGGTATCACCAAGGAGGACATCGGCAAGAAAATCAGCATCGAGGAGTACAACCAGCGCTGCCGGGAAACGGTCATGCGCTTCAAGGCCCAGTGGGACGACCTCACCGAGAAAATGGGCTATTGGGTGGACCTCGACGACCCCTATATCACCTTCGAGCCCGAGTACATCGAAAGCTGCTGGGCCCTGCTCAAAAAGCTCTATGACAAGGGCCTGCTCTACAAAGGCTACACCATCCAGCCTTACTCGCCGGCAGCCGGAACCGGCCTATCCTCGCACGAACTCAACCAGCCCGGCACCTACCGCGACGTGAAGGACACGACCATCGTGGCCCAGTTCAAGGTGAAGCAGGATGAGAAGTCGGAAAAACTGTTTAATGGCCCAGCTTGGGAGGTTGAGAATACCGATATTTTCATCCTAGCTTGGACTACGACGCCTTGGACACTACCAGCTAACACTGGCTTGGCGGTAGGTAAGAATATTCCATATGTGCTCGTTCGCACTATCAACCCTTACACTAAGCAATACATCCGGGTTGTTTTAGCGAAAGCGAGGCTAAAGAGCTACTTCTCTGAATTCACTGAAAATGGCAAGCCTATTCTGCCAACGTACTCAGATTGGGGAAGCTTAGAAAGGCAGATTCCGTGGGAAATCGAAGCTGAATTCACCGGCTCCGACCTCGTTGGCATCAGCTACGAGCGGCTGTTTGGCCACGACAAGGGCTTTCCGGCCTTTGAAGGGGAGGAGCGCGCTTTCCGCGTTATCAGCGGCGACTTCGTGACCACCGAAGACGGTACCGGCATCGTGCACATTTCGCCCACATTTGGCGCCGATGACTTTCGCGTGGCCCAGCAGAATGACATTCCCGCGCTGCTGGTAACCGACGACCAGGGCAAAATCGGCCCCGTGGTGGACCGCACCGGCCGCTACGTGGCCCAGATGGGCGAATTCGGTGGCCGCTGGGTGAAAAACTACGACGGCCACGACCAGAGCGGGGCCGACTACAAAACCCTCGACGAAAGCATTGCCATCCGCATGAAAGGCGACGGCACGGCCTTCAAAGTGGAGAAGTACGAGCACACCTACCCCCACTGCTGGCGCACCGACAAGCCCGTGCTTTACTATCCGCTCGACTCCTGGTTTATCAAAACCACGGCGGTGAAGGACCGGCTTATCGAGCTCAACAAAACCATCAACTGGAAGCCCGACAGCACCGGCACCGGCCGCTTCGGCAACTGGCTGGAAAACCTGGTCGACTGGAACCTGAGCCGTTCGCGCTACTGGGGTACTCCCCTGCCCATCTGGCGCAGCCAGGACGGCTCCGAGGAAATCTGCATCGGCTCCATCGAGCAGCTCAGCGCCGAAATCGACAAGGCTGTAGCCGCCGAAATCATGACCCACAACCCCTACCGCAAGGTGAATGGCAGCTGGGTTATGGCTGACGGCAGCGCAGATGAGTCGACCAAAAAAATCGACCTGCACCGCCCTTACGTGGATGATATTTTCCTGGTGAGCCCCACCGGCCAGGCCATGTACCGCGAAACCGACCTCATCGACGTGTGGTTCGACAGCGGTGCCATGCCCTATGCCCAGTGGCACTACCCGCTGGAAAACGGCGAGAAGTTCAAACAGAATTTCCCCGCCGACTTCATTGCCGAAGGCGTGGACCAGACCCGCGGCTGGTTCTTCACCTTGCACGCCCTGGGCGTGATGCTGGAGGATTCGGTGGCCTTCAAAAACGTCATGGCCAACGGCCTGGTGCTGGACAAAAATGGCAACAAGATGAGCAAGCGCCTCGGCAACGCCGTGGATCCGTTTGCCACCATCAGCCAGTACGGCCCCGACGCCACGCGCTGGTACATGATTGCCAACGCCCAGCCCTGGGACAACCTCAAGTTTGACCTGGCCGGCATTACGGAAGTACAGCGCCGCTTCTTCGGCACGCTCTTCAACACCTACTCGTTCTACTCGCTCTACGCCAACCTCGACGGCTTCCAGGCCACCGAAACCGGCCGCGTACCCCACGCCGAGCTGAGTGAGCTGGACCGCTGGATCTTGTCGAAGCTTCAGTCCCTCATCCTCGAAGTGCGGGGCTACTACGACGGCTACGACCCCACCAAGGCCGCCCGCGCCATCCAAGATTTCGTGACCGATCAGCTTTCCAACTGGCACGTGCGCCTCTCGCGCCGCCGCTTCTGGAAGGGCGAACTGACCCAGGACAAGCGCGCTGCCTACGAAACGCTGCAGGAATGCCTCGTGACCGTGGCCCAGCTCATGGCTCCCATTGCGCCCTTCTTCGCCGAATGGCTCTACAAAAACATGACCGACGGCCTGCGCCAGGAAGGCAATGCCCAGCAGTGGACCGCCGAATCAGTGCACCTGACGTTGCTCGTGCAGGCCGACGAAGCCCGTATCGACAAGGCTCTGGAAGAGCGGATGGAACTGGCCCAGCGCATTTCTTCGCTCACGCACTCCCTGCGCAAGAAGTCGGTGCTGAAGGTGCGCCAGCCCCTGCAGCGCATTCTGGTGCCCGTTTTGAACGACACGACGCGGGAGCAGGTAGGCAAGGTCGAGGATTTGATCTGCGCCGAGGTGAACGTGAAGCATGTGGAGTTCCTCGACGATACCAGCGGTGTGCTGGTGAAGTCGGTGAAGCCCAACTTTAAGCGTCTGGGCCAGCAATACGGACCCAAGCTGAAGGTAGTAGGAGCCAGGATTCAGCAGATGACGGCCGAGGAAATCAGCACGCTCGAGAAGACCGGTCAGCTGGCCGTGGAAATCGAGGGTGAAACCTATACCCTGGCCCCTGACGACGTGGAAATCCGCACCGACGACCTGCCCGGCTGGCTCGTGGCCACCGACGGCCCGCTCACCGTGGCCCTCGACGTGACCCTGACCGAGGAGCTGCGCCAGGAAGGCGTAGCCCGCGAGCTGGTAAATCGTCTGCAGAACCTGCGCAAGGACAGCGGCCTGGAAGTGCAGGACAAAATCCGGGTGACGCTGCAGCAGCAGCCTGAGCTGGAAGCCGCGGTGGGTTCTTTTGGCGACTATATCCGGGAGGAAATTCAGGCTCTGGCGCTGGATTTCGCACCCGAAATCAGCGGCGGCTCGGTGCTCGAATTCGACGACTATTCGGTGGCCGTGCAGCTGCACGTGGCAACTGCCTGATACTAAGGTGCCAACCGCCGATTCTGAAATGGTGGTTGGCACACCGGCGCACAAAGCGTTTCGGGCCTTCTCGGAATCGGCTTAAAACGGCACAAAACACCCTTACAACCATATACCAACGGTGCGCAAGCCGGCCGATGCGCTCGGGCGGCGAAGTCCAAAAATCTTCGTCACTTTGTGCTGCGAGAGGGGTGAGGGACCCGTGCTGACACCATGTCAGGGCAGCGTCTCACTTCTCACGGCTAACCGCTCACTTCACAGAAATGAAATACTGGAAATATTACCTCGTGGCGCTGCTGGTCATCGTCATTGATCAGCTGTCGAAGTGGGCCGTGCACCGCTACATGCCCCTGGGTGTGGCCGGCGAAATTCCCGTGCTCGGCGACTGGTTTAAGCTGCACTACACCCTCAACCCGGGCATGGCCTTCGGGGTAGAATTACCGCCGCCCTACGGCAAAGTGCTGCTTACCAGCTTCCGGTTGGTGGCCGTGACGGGCATTGCCTACTACATCTACCGCCTCTGGAAGCAGCGGGCGCCGCAGGGTCTGCTGGTATGCGTGGCTATGATTCTGGGCGGCGCCCTAGGCAACGTCATCGACTCTATTTTCTACGGTATTCTCTACAACAATGCCCCTTTCAACGCGCCCACGCCCTGGTTTCACGGGCAGGTGATTGACATGCTGTACGTGGACATCTACGAAGGCTTTCTGCCCGCTTCCTGGCCTTTGGTAGGCGGTTCCCACGTGTCGCTCTGGCCGATCTTCAATATTGCCGACTCGGCTATCTTCGTGGGCGTAGCGCTGATTCTGCTGTTCCAGAGCCGTTTCTTCGTCCACCCCGACAACGTCCATCCCCTGGCTGCCGACGACGTAGCCGCCGCCCAGGCCCGCCGCGACGCCGAAGCCTCAAAAGTAAGGTAGATTCGTTTCGAGATTCATCAAAAGGCCCGCCGGAGTTATCCAGCGGGCCTTTTTGTATTTCTACGGCTGGCAATCGGTACTGCCTCTGCGCCCTCTGCGGAAGCTTCCGCGGCCTCTGCGGGCTAAACTTCCCATCATCATCCCAGGAAGCGCTCCGTATCTTTACCCATCTGCCCGTTTCCGCGCTATGTCTCAGCCCCTGCTTTCTGTCCGCACCCTCACCATCGACTTTCAGAGCCACCGCGGCAACACGCGGGCTGTGGCGGACATTTCCTTTGATCTGAACCGGGGCGAAACGCTGGCCATTGTAGGAGAATCGGGCTCGGGCAAGTCCGTGACGTCGCTGGCGCTGATGGGGCTGATTCCGCTGCCGCCCGGCCAGATTGTGAGCGGGGAGGCTTTGTTCCAAAGTGAGGCACTGGGCGAGGTGGACCTGCTAAAGCTGTCGGAAGAGCAGCTCCGCAAAGTGCGCGGCAACGATATCGGCATGATCTTTCAGGAGCCGATGACCTCCCTGAACCCGGTGTACACCTGCGGGCACCAGGTGGTGGAGGCCTTGCGCCTGCACACCCTGCTCACGGAAAAGGAGGCCAAAGCTCGCACCGTGGAGCTGTTCACGATGGCCCAGCTGCCGCGCCCCGAGAAAATCTTTACCAGCTACCCCCACGAAATCAGCGGTGGCCAGAAGCAGCGCGTGATGATTGCTATGGCTATGGCCTGCAAACCCGCCATCCTCATTGCCGACGAGCCCACCACCGCCCTCGACGTGACGGTGCAGGCCCGCATGCTCCGCCTTATCGACGATCTGCGCCGCCAGCACCACACCGCCGTCATCTTCATCACCCACGACCTGGGCGTGGTAGCTGAAATAGCCGACCGCATCCTCGTCATGTACCGGGGGCGCGTGGTGGAGCAGGGGCCCGTGCTCGACATCTTCACCAACCCGCAGCACCCGTACACCAAAGGCCTGCTGGCTTGCCGCCCAAAACTTTCCGTGGGCCGCAAAAAACTTCCCGTAGTAGCCGATTTCATGCAGGAAACGGCCGATGGTAGCTTCATCAGTACCGAAACCACGGTGGTGCAAGTAACTGAGGGCTACCTGGCTGATAAGTCAGCTATAGCCTCTCAAAACGGACCTGATACTACCAAAACGTTCCCCGTGGAACATTCTGTTTCACGCCCTGAAGTCCCAAATTTTGGCCTGGAAACGGCCCCCACGCTGGAGTCGGGCCAGTTGTTGCCACTACAGAACGGTCCAGTTGTCGGGTTAGAAACCCCGGTGTCAGCCAATGCTGCTGAAATAACCTCTGGTGCTAGTTTCAGCAAGGTATCGACCAACCAAGCCCCTCAGTTCCCAAGTGCCCAAGTCCCCCTGTTAAGCATCCAAAACCTCAACGTTCATTTCCCCATTCGCAAAGGCTTCTTCAACCGCAAGCCGGAGTTTGTGCGGGCCGTGGATGGGGTGAGCTTTGATATTTATCCGGGCGAAACGGTGGGGCTGGTGGGGGAGTCGGGTTGCGGCAAGACCACCCTGGGCCGCGCCATTCTGCGACTGGTGGAGCCTACTTCCGGTAGCATTCTGTTTGAAGGAACGAACCTGGCTAAGCTGCCGGCCGAGCAGCTGCGCCGCCGCCGTCGGGAGTTTCAGATGGTGTTTCAGGACCCGTATGCCGCCCTAAATCCCATGATGACCGTGGGCGAGGCCATTCTGGAGCCCATGCGTGTGCACGGCGTGGGTGGTAGCAAGCAGCAGCAGAAAGCCCGGGTGCTGGAGCTGCTGCGCACCGTGGGCCTGAAGGAGGAGCACTACCTGCGCTACCCGCACGAGTTCAGCGGGGGGCAGCGCCAACGCATCTGCATTGCCCGCGCCCTGGCTTTGCAGCCCAAGTGCATCATCTGCGACGAGTCCGTGTCGGCCCTCGACGTATCGGTGCAGGCCCAGGTGCTCAACCTGCTCAACGACCTCAAGCGCGAATTCGGCATTACCTACCTGTTTATCACCCACGACCTGTCGGTGGCCCGCTTTATGAGCGACCGGTTGCTGGTGATGCGCCAGGGGCAGATTGTGGAAAGCGGGCCCGCTGCCGAGGTCTACGCCAACCCCCGGCACGAGTACACCCGCCAGCTGCTGGCCGCCATTCCCAAAGACACCCCCGCCGACATCCGGGCCGCTGTGGCTAGCCGGGCGTAGGAGGGAAGAGCAGGGGAGTCTAGTACGTCATTGCGAGCATGTAGCGCATCAAGCCAGGGACCGAGGAATCTGGCGTGCTGATGTTATCATGCTATCGTCATGCTGAGCGGAGTCGAAGCATCTCTACCTCTGGCTAACTCAATCTTGCAGCCGAAGCGGGAGAGATGCTTCGACTCCGCTCAGCATGACGTTCTATTAACTTCTTGAATAACCCACGAAAAGATGCGGCACTTTTCCGCTGACAAGCGCGTTGACACCTCATACTAAACGGCAGCCCACCTACCGCGCTTTGGCCGCCTTAACGCAACGGTAACCGGCTATTTTTTGATCGGCAATAGTTATTGCCCGCTATATTCCGTAGTATCCCTCCAAAGCCCGTAACACGGCTTGCAAATTTCACCCCGGAAAGCATCCAATTCGGCCGCTTTCTATTTTACTTAACCCTGCCGCCTACGAAAAAGACACCCACTGGCGGCCCGTTTTCTACATGAAAGAAAAAGACGAATCCGCCGCCCCCCGCGCCTCCCGCGCGAAGGCAGCCCGTGGCGACCAAGCCACTAACCCCATTTCCAAAGACCTCGTGTTTCGCGTGTTCCGCGACAACCCCGGCAAAGTTTTATCCTACCGTCAGCTTTCCCGCCGCCTGGGGGTTACCACCAAGGAGCAGCGCGAAGACGTGTTTGCGCACCTGAAGAGCCTGAAGAAATCCGGCCAGCTTACCCTGCTGCAAAACGACGATTACCGCCTGACTGACCCTGATGCCGCCGTGGTTGCTACGGAGCCCTCCAGCGGCCGCAAAACCCGCAAAAACGACCGGGAGCCATTTGCCGCCGTCAACCGCGGTGGCCGGCCCGCCGAGCTGGTAGGGCAAGACCCCGTAGTACACCGCCGCCGCGAAGCCGGCTTCGACTTCCCGGATGCTGATGCACCCACCACCCCGCGCCGCGCTGGCCGCTCCGAAGGGGGCGACACCATCACTGGCACCGTGGCCCTGGCTACGGACAAGTACGCCTTCATCATCTCGGAGGAAAGTGAGCAGGACGTGCGCGTGTTTACCGACCGGCTGAAGTTTGCCATGCACGGCGACACCGTGCGCCTGCGCCTGCGCGGCTCCCGCGACGGCCGCCCCGTGGGCGACGTAGTGGAAGTCCTCAACCGGGTGCGCCCCGAGATTGTGGGGCGGCTCTACCTGAAAGGCGGTATTGGCTTCGTGAAGCCCGACAACCGCAAGCTCTACTTCGACGTGTTCGTGCCCTTCGAGAACCTGCACGGCGCCAACCACGGCGAGAAGGTGCTGGTGCGCATCACCGAGTTTCCGGAGCATGATGCCGGCCGCCAGCCCGTGGGCGAGGTGGCCCGCAGCTTCGGGCAGGCCGGCGAGAACGAAGCCGAAATCAACGCTATCATGGCGGAGTTTGGGCTGCCGTTTGAGTTTCCGGCCGAGGTGGAAGAAGAGTCGGAAAGCATTCCGCTGGAAATACCCGCCGGTGAGCTGGAGCGCCGCCGCGACTTCCGCCACATTACCACCTTCACCATCGACCCCGTCGATGCCAAGGACTTCGACGATGCGCTGTCGATTCAGAAGCTCGAAAACGGGCACTGGGAAATCGGGGTGCACATTGCCGACGTGACGCATTATGTGCGCCCCGGCATGGCTCTGGAAAAGGAAGCCCGCTACCGCGCTACCTCCGTGTACCTGGTAGACCGCGTGATTCCGATGCTGCCGGAGCGCCTCAGCAACGGCCTTTGCTCTCTGCGGCCCAACGAGGACAAGCTTACCTTCTCGGCCGTGTTTGAGCTGGACGAGAACGGTAAGCTCTACAACTCCTGGTTTGGCAAAACCATCATTCACTCCGACCGCCGCTTCGCCTACGAAGATGCCCAGGAGCGCATCGAAGGGCTGGAGGCTGACTACACGGCCGAAATCCAGCTGATGAACAGCATGGCCAAGAAGCTCTGCGCCCAGCGCTTCAAGCAGGGCGCCATCAGCTTCGAAACCCAGGAAGTGAAGTTCAAGCTCGACGAGAACGGCAAGCCGCTGGGCGTGTACGTGAAGGAGCGCAAGGACGCGCACAAGATGATTGAGGAGTTCATGCTGCTGGCCAACCGCAAGGTGGCCGAGTTCGTGTTCAAGCTCAAGAACCGCAAGCCGCGCTACACCATGGTGTACCGCGTGCACGACGCCCCCGACGAGGAGCGCCTGCAGAACTTTGCCCTCTTCGCCCAGAAGTTCGGCCACCAGCTCGACCTCTCCAACCCCAAAAAGCTGAGCACCGAGCTCAACGATTTGAGCAGCGAAGTGGTGGGCCGGCCCGAGCAGAACGTTATTCAGACGCTGGCTATCCGGACCATGGCCAAGGCCACGTATACCACCGACCCGCGCGGGCACTTCGGCCTAGCCTTCGAGCACTACTCGCACTTTACCTCGCCCATCCGTCGTTACCCCGACATGATGGCGCACCGCCTGCTGGAGCATTACCTGGAAGGCGGCAAGAATGTGGAGGTGGAGCCCATTGAGGAAGAGTGCAAGCACTCCTCGGAGCGCGAGAAGCTGGCCGCCAATGCCGAGCGCGCCAGCATCAAGTACAAGCAGGTGGAGTTTCTGCAGGACCGCGTGGGCGAGCAGTTCACCGGCGTGGTATCGGGCCTTACCGACTGGGGTTTGTACGTGGAAATCGAGGAAAACAAGTGCGAGGGTATGGTGCGCATTGCCGACATCCCCGGCGACTTCTACGAGCTGGACAAGGACAACTACCGTCTCGTAGGCCAGCATACCAAGCGCATCATCCAGTTCGGCGACGAGCTGCAGGTGGTGGTGAAAGCCGCCAACCTGCTCGACCGCACCATCGACTTCGAGCTGGTGGACAACCGCCCCGATTCGGTAAAACGCCGCGAGCAGGAGGAGCGCCAGAGCCGCCGCGGCTACCGCCCCGAGCGCAGCAGCAAAGGCGGCCGGCCCGGCGGTGGCAAGTCCGGCGGAGGCGGCAACCGCCGTCGGTAAGAAAAGCCTTGTCATTGCGAGCAAAGCGAAGCAATCCGTTCTGGGCAATGTGCTAAAATTTCTGAAGCGAAAAGCCCTTTTCCGTTGCGTTCGGAAAAGGGCTTTTCACATCTTAGGGCGTAAGACATTGCTCAGGACAGGTGCCCTGAGTGCACTCGCCCACTTATTTGAAATGTACCGGAGTGGTTAGAATCATATCGACTGCCTTGTTGTGGCGAGTACCAGGCCTGAACTTGGGCAGACGGGTTATGATTTCCACGGCTGCCGCATCATAAGCCGGGTTCAGTCCCTGGCCTGGTAACACGCTGGCCCCAGTCACTACACCTGACGACGATACCGTAAACTGCACCATAACCTCTCCGCGTTGCTTGGGACCAGGTGGGCGCTTTAGGTTCTTTTTAATGTAGTTGAACATGGCTTCCTGACCACCTGGGAAAATAGGCATCACCTCCAGAATATAATAATCACCCGTGGTGAGCACCGTCGAATCGGAGGGCGCGGGAGCTGCTGGGGGAGCCGGAACGGGGGGCTTGCGGGGCAAGGGGACTACTGGCTTCGGCTTGCTAGCTTCCCAGCGGTTATAAGACTCCTGGGCATAGGTGGTCTGAGCCGTGAATAGCAGCAGGCTGATACTGAAGAGTAGTCTGGTAAGCATAGCAGTAGGACATTAAGTGAGCATAACGAGCAAACGGACGCGGTAGTGTCTGAACCTGTACAGAACCCAGCTGTGGCTTGGTTCCAACTGCTTCGCTTGCGCCGCCGTACCTTGCCTCTCCGAACCTCGACCTTTTTCCGTGGACCTGTCTTACTTCACCGATAAACTTTCTGCCGGCCTCGCCGACCTGCGCTACGGCGACCAGCCCACCAGCCTCTACGAGCCCATCCGCTACATCATGGGCCTGGGTGGCAAGCGCATCCGACCCCTGCTCACGCTACTTGGCGCCCACCTCTTCACCGATGACCTGGGGCCTATAGTAAAGCCCGCGCTGGCTACTGAGGTCTTCCACAACTTCACCTTGCTCCACGACGACCTGATGGACCAGGCGCCCCTGCGCCGGGGGCAGGCTACCGTGCACGAGAGCTGGAACCCCAACGTGGCCATTCTGAGCGGCGACGTGATGCTGGTGCGGGCCTATGAGCTGCTGTTCGACATCCAACCCGAGCTGCTGGCTCACGTGCTGCGCCGCTTCTCGCAAACGGCCGCCGAGGTGTGCGAAGGCCAGCAGTGGGACATGAACTTCGAAACGGAAAGCGAGGTTAGCATAGCGCAGTACCTCGACATGATTCGCCTAAAGACGGCCGTGCTGCTGGGCTTTGCCCTGGAGCTGGGCGCTTTGCTGGGCGGTGCTTCCCGCGAGGATGCTGACCACCTGCGCCAGTTCGGGGTAGGCATCGGCCTAGCCTTCCAGCTGCGCGACGACCTGCTCGACGTGTACGGCGACGCGGCCACTTTCGGCAAGCGCGTGGGCGGTGACATTGTAAGTGATAAGAAGACCTATCTGCTGCTCACAGCCCAGGCCCAGGCCAGCGAAGCCCAGCGCGCCGTACTGGCCCACCACATCGGTCAGCCCGTGCCGGATGCCGATGCCAAAGTGCAGGCCGTGCGGGCCGTGTACGATGAGCTCGAAATACGCCCGCAGACGGAGCAACTCATCAATGACTACTTCCTGGACGCCTTGCAGCACCTGGAGCGCGTGACGGCCCCCGAAATGCGTAAAAAACCACTGCACCAACTGGCCTTGCAGCTACTAGAGCGGGAAAGCTAACCTAGCTACCTGCTTTAAGCGTCTTCCCCTTTTCCTTCCCTTATGCCCTTCCTCAATCCCGCGCTGATTCTGATTGCGCTAACTGCCGGCATTTCCATGTACGCGTGGTCGAACCGGAATTTGCTCGAGAGCTGGGTGTTCAACCCATACCTGGTAGAGCGCCGGCAGCAGTGGTACCGCTTCCTTACCTCCGGCTTCCTGCACGCTGACTTCGTGCACTTGTTTTTCAATCTGTGGGCGTTCTACTCCTTCAGCCCAGTGGTGCAGCAGGAGTATGCGGCCCGCTACGGCCTGGTGGGCGGCACAATGTGCTTTCTGCTGCTGTACCTGGGCGCCATCATCGTGTCGGATATTCCCACCTATCTGCGACACCGTCACGATCCTACTTACACTAGTCTGGGAGCTTCGGGCGGCGTTTCGGCGGTGGTATTTGCCAGCGTGTTGTTTTACCCCGTGGCGCTGGGTGGGGGCGGTATCTACATCTTTCCGCTGCCGGTTCCCATTCAGCCCTTCGTGTTTGGCATCCTGTACCTGGCGTATTCCTACTACATGGCGCGCCGGCAGGGGGATAATATCAACCACGATGCTCACTTCTACGGCGCCTTGTACGGAGCCGTGCTTTCGCTGCTGCTGGCGCCTGCTGCTGCGGGTGAGTTCTGGGATAAAGTGCGTACTTATTTAAGTAATTTATTGTAAATCAATAGTTTGTATAAAAAATATTGCATAATCTATATCCATTCCGGGCAGTGAGGCGTACAGAAGGGCATTCATCACCTTTTCTCTCTACTCCCATGAACAAAATCATTGCTTCTACCAGCCGTTTGGCTGCCGCTGCGCCGCTTTTCGCGCTGATGCTCCTTGTTTCATCTTGTGCCCGTTTCAATGCCAACGGCGGCCTGGCCACCTGGGGCTGGGTTCTCCTTATCTTGGATGTTCTGGCTTTGCTCGACGTGTTCCGTCAGCCCTGGACAATTGGCAAAAAGATTCTGTGGGCTGCCATTATCTTCTTCTTCCCCTTAGCTGGCCTGATCATCTACTGGCTGTTTGCCGGTCGTGGTAAATCCAATACGGGCGTGATCTAGCGCAACGTCATCACACAACAAAAAGCCCCACACTCTCAGAGTGTGGGGCTTTTTGTTGATAATAGTATCAGCTTACTTCTTACTTCCGTTTCAGCAACTGGTTTTTCTCCAGCCGAGCTACGTGCTTCAATATTTCCCCGGTGTTGGTGATTTCAGTGGCCTGCCAATATTCGCCCTGGTTGCGCATTTTCACTTCTACCACTACCGTTGTGTCGTAGCGCGGCTGGGTGAACTCCAGTCCTACCAGCGCCTGCTCGCCTTCTTCGCGGCTGTACTTGATGCCTTTGAACTGGCTGTCGGGGCTCACCACTTTACCGGCCAGCCCCAGAATGGATACGTTCACCGCCCGCTTGGGGGCTGCAGCAGCTGCGGCTTCCAGGGAGCCGGTTTCGATGTACCGCTCTACCTCGCGGCGAGCCGCCTGCGTTAGCTGGGGCTTAAGAAGGCGCAGCGCGCCCTTCATGGCCAGGCCACCCGGATTGAGCACGCCCAGCGCCGCGCCCTGAGTTGCTACCTGGTCCACCAGGCTGCCCGTCACGCTTTCTACATCCACATAGCGCCCAAAGGCGGCGGCATCGTGGTCGTGCGCGGCTTTAGCCGCCTGCATCAGCGAGTACTCGGGAGTGCCCGACATATGACGATAATAGAGGTAGCCGCCCAGAAGCAGGGCCAGCACTACAACGGCTAGAATAATCTTTTTCATGCGCCCAAGGTACAAAGGGGAGCAGAATAGCCGGCATTCGTATACTCTACAAAATGCGCTCCTGGCCGGCTGGTCAGCGCACTAAGGTTCACGTTTTCCATGTCTGATTCCGCCTACTATCCCGTTATTCATGGTCACCGTGGCTGCCGCGGCCTGCGGCCCGAAAACACGCTTTCGGCTTTTCGGTATGCCGTGCAGCTGGGAGTTGAGGTAATAGAGCTGGACGTGGTGGTGTCGGCCGACAACCGCGTGGTAGTCTCGCACGAGCCCTGGATGTCGGCCACTATTTGCCGCACGCCGGCTGGCTTGCCCATCAGCCCCGCCGAGCAGTACGCGCACAACCTGTACGCGCTGCCCTACGCCGAAATCCGCCGGTACGACTGCGGGCTTACCCGGCACCCTGCCTTCTTGGAGCAGCAGCCCGAACCAGCCTATAAGCCCCTGCTTAGCGAAGTAGTGCACAATCTCGATAGCCTGGCCGGCGAGCTGGGCCGCGCTCCGGTACGCTACAGCATCGAGCTAAAAAGCGACCCGGCAGCCGATGGCCTTTTCCAGCCATTGCCGGGTCGATTCCTGGAGCTGGTGCTACAGGAGCTACGGGCGTCTCAGGTCCTGCCCCGCACCACGCTGCTCTGCTTCGACAAGCGCATCCTGCAGCTCGCGCACCGGCAGTTGCCCATGCTGCCGCTCTGCCTGCTGGTAGAAGATGTGCAGCCGTTCAGCCAGCACCTGGAGCAGCTGGGATTTACACCCGCCGTGTATGGTCCGCAGCATCATCTGGTCACGCCTGAGCTGGCTGCCGAGCTGGCTGGCCTGGCGGTGCAGCTGGTACCGTGGACGGTAAATGACCCCGGGGATTTCAAGCGTCTGCTGGCCCTGCGTCCCGCCGGCATCACTACCGACTATCCCAATCGGTTTCTGCCAGCCCGCTAGGCGCTGGTGGCAACTTACTCTGCCAGTTCGTTGATAGTTACACACCCACTTTTCCTAATAGAGGATTGATGGCGCAGTAGTGCATTCTAATCCGCTACACCGTTGTGGTGCGTTAATCAGACAGGCTTCAATTGTTACATTAACACTGTCATTGTAATATAATTTCTGACGTGTTACAAAATTTGTATACGTGTATCATTGTAACACTTCTCTGTAAAGTGTATTTATTACATTCGTATGTATCATTATAGCGTGTATCATTTCGGGTAATTGTATCTGGTTTTTGTTTACGCAAAACACTTTGCTCATATTTACACTCTACATTAATCTTACACCGCCGACCATGCCGCATCAGGGCGAAATACTGCAGGAAGCCATCAAGAACAGCGGAATTTCGATTACGCGTATCGTGGACGAGCTGGGTATTACACGTCCAACGATATATCGTAAATTCAAAGAAGAGACACTTGATTACAATTTCGTTAAACGTATCGGCGAAATAATATCTCATGACTTTTCGCATGACTTTACAACTTTGCAACAAACTGTATTGCCCTTTACAGTTACAGCGCCTGTTACACATATTGGTGTTGCATCAGAACGTGTAACACCAGTGCGTAATAGTGTATCAGCCCCGGCCGATATAGACGCAACCAAGCAGCTAATGGCCCTGCAGCACAAGTACATTGCTCTGCTTGAGGCTTACAATGAGCTTCTTCTGAAAGTGTATGGTCCTAAGTGAACAAAAGTGTTCCACGTGAAACATTTTTGTCCGTAGCCAGTAGCGAAAATCAGGTTGCAAACGAGGTCATAAAAGTTACACAGAAGACCAAAGACCGGAAACTGGTCGATAGCCAAGCCAGACGGCCGCTTAATTTTTTACATAGTACACCTGCTTTCATAAACAGAATACGCCCTATGCCACCTCTAGACTACCAGCCCGTATCCTACTCCCGCGTAACCCTGACGGAGCTCATGATACCGGCTTACGCGAACTTCGGCGGGAAAATCCACGGTGGTATTTTGCTTTCCCTGATGGACAAAGTAGCCTACGCTGCGGCCTCCAAACATGCCGGCGCGTACTGCGTGACGGTAAGCGTGGATGGAGTAAATTTCCTCCAGCCGGTGGAAGTAGGGGAGCTGGTTTCGTTGCTGGCTTCCGTCAACTACGTTGGTCGCACCTCCCTGCTGGTGGGCATCAAGGTCATTGCCGAGGACGTGCGAAAAGGCTCAGTGAAGCACACCAACACGAGCTATTTTACTATGGTGGCTAAGGATGACTTGGGACGGCCTACTCCCGTGCCGGGGCTACTGCTGGAAAGCCCGGAAGATACCCGCCGCTTCATGGAGGCTATTAAGCGGCGTGAGGTGAAGGAGCAGTTCCGGGAAGAGTTTGATAATGCCCGCACCCGGCTGGATGCCGAGCAGCACTTGCACCTGCTCGACAACGAGCGGTGTCGGTTGGGCTATGAGCCTGTGCCAGGCGAGTAGGGGAGGAGTTGGAAATGTTGTCGACTTATTCTGAAGTAAGCGGGCCAGTCCATGGCCTTTCTCTTTTAAGCTCAAACGGCCAGCTAGCGTTGCTTGCCCCAGTCAGGAGTCAGGCTGGCTTGGAGAAAGTCGTGAGGCAAGAACAAGCCACAAAAAAGCCTGCCCCGATAGTGGGTCAGGCTAGCTGAATCAGACCAAACAAAAACAGGCTAGAGAAAGACAACCTCTTTGATAACCTCCGAGCCTACTTCGGCATTCAGGTTGGCCAGTACCTGGGTCTTGGCCATAAAGAGCTCGTGCTTGAGCGGGGCGGACGAGAGGCGAACGAAAAGCTTGCTGTTGCTCACATATACCTGCTGGGTTTTCATGGCTACGGCTTTGCCCATCACCCGCTCCCAACTAGCCACCACCGTTACCTCGTCCAGCTTGCCCTGAAGGCGGTAGGCCCGTAGCAAAGCGGTAATTCCATCCTTCAACGGCACAATGTCCGATTGACGGGAGTTTTCGGAGGAATAAGGTTTTTTGAACGCCATTTTGTATGTAACGCGCGAACCTGAACGGCTGGCAGCGGCCCCGCAAAGGTACGGCAGAGCCAAGCTAAAGCGGCTGCACCCGGCCCGATTCAACCCGAAACCGACGGATATCATCGGAAAGGGACGCCAGTACCCGGTCGGTGCGCTCCAGGTGCGTATCGGTAAGGAATATCTGGCCGAAGGTATGGTTGGCCACCAGCTGCATCAGGCGGGTGATGCGCTTCTCGTCGAGTCGGTCGAAAATGTCATCCAGCAAAAGCAGGGGCTTGTGCTGCTTGTGTAGAGCAATGACTTCGAACTGCGCCAGCTTGAGCGCAATAGCAAACGACTTCTGCTGACCCTGCGACCCGTAGCTTTTTACCGGCAACTCGTCCATCAGAAAGGTGAAGTCATCCTTGTGCGGACCTAAGGTTGTGCGCTGTAAGGTGAGGTCTTTGCGCTCCTGCAGGCGTAGCAGCTTCAGAAAGTCAGCGCCGGGCAGTTCACTCTTATACGTAAGCGTCACCTGCTCGCGGGCATCGGCCAGCTGCTCGTAGTGGCGCTGAAACACGGGCTCGAACTCGGTGAGGAACTCCTGCCGCCGCCGTACCAGCTGCTCGCCCAGCGGAGCCAGCTGCTCATCCAGCACCAGCAGGTAGTCCCGGTCGTAGCCGGCCTGGCGGTCGGCAGCCAGCTTGAGCAAAGAGTTGCGCTGCTTGAGGGCGTGAGTATAGCGGATAAGCGCTTCGAGGTACTCGTGGTCGAGCTGGGAGATAAGGCTGTCGAAGTACTTACGGCGCTCCTCGCTGCCCTGCCGGATAAGGTCGGTATCGTAGGGGGAGATGAGCACCACGGGGTAGCGCCCGATGTGGTCGGACACCCGCTCGTAAGCCTGCTTGTCGTGGGTGACGGCCTTCTTCTGACCCAGGCGCAGGCTACACTGAATGGTTTCGGGTTTGGCCTCGGCTGAGGCCTGGAAACGGCCCTTCACCACGAACAGCTCCTCGCCCTGCTTGATGCTTTGGGCGTCGGCTACCGTGAAGGCACTCTTAGTGAGTGAGAGGTAATGGATAGCATCCAGCAGGTTGGTCTTGCCGCTCCCATTGTCGCCCACAAAGCAATTGATGTGCGGGGAGAAGCTCAGATTGGCTTCTTCGTAGTTTTTGAAGAAGAGTAAGTGGAGGCTATCAAGTGTCATGTTTGGGTTCGGAATTGCAATCCTTTTACGTACTTTCGCATCCCAAACGCGAACAATCGAAAGCAAGATGGCGGAGACGAAAGTAAAGGCTACCCCGAAGGCTTCCAATTCGACGAAAAAATCGTCGACTCCCAAGGCCTCCTCTACAGGCAAGGCTGCACCCGAAACCGTGCAGCAGCCTGATCCGGTATTGCCGCCCGCCAACGGCGAGGCCCAGGCCGCTACCGACGCGCCTAAAGCAACGCCGACCTCTAATCCCGAATTTCCGAAGGAAACCTACCTGCGCTGGTACGAGCAAATGCAGCTTATGCGCAAGTTTGAGGAGAAGGCCGGCCAGCTCTACGGTCAGCAAAAAATCAAAGGCTTCTGCCACCTATACATTGGCCAGGAAGCCTGCGTAGCCGGCGCTGTGTCGGCCCTCACCAAGGACGACAAGTGGATTACTGCCTACCGCGACCACGCGCATCCTTTAGCGCTGGGCACCTCGCCTAATGCTATTATGGCTGAGCTCTATGCCAAGGCTACGGGCTGCTCCAAGGGCAAAGGCGGCTCCATGCACATCTTTGATAAGGGTGTTAACTTCATTGGCGGCCACGGTATCGTGGGAGCGCAGGTGCCCATGGGCGCCGGCATTGCCTTCACCGAGAAGTATAACAAGACCGGCAACCTGTGCATCTGCTACATGGGCGACGGGGCCGTGCGCCAGGGCGCCCTGCACGAGGCCTTCAACATGGCTATGCTGTGGAAGCTGCCCGTCATCTTCGTGGTAGAAAACAACGGCTACGCCATGGGCACCTCGGTGCAGCGTACCTCCAACGTGACGGAGCTCTACACCCTGGGTGAAAGCTACGACATGCCCTCGGAGCCGGTGAATGCCATGAACGTGGAAGACGTACACCACGCCGTAGCCCGGGCTGCTGAGCGCGCCCGCGCCGGTGAGGGCCCCACGTTCCTGGAGTTCAAAACATACCGCTACAAAGGCCACTCCATGAGTGACCCCGCCAAGTACCGCACCAAGGAAGAGCTGGAAGACTACCGCTCGCGCGACGCTATCGAATCTGTGCGCCATACCATCCTGACGAACAACATGGCCACGGAAGAAGATCTGGCGGCCATCGACGAGAAGATCAAGGTGCAGGTGCTGGAGTCGGTGGAGTTTGCCGAAAACTCGCCCTTCCCCACGGCCGACGAACTGTACAAAGATGTGTACGTGCAGCAGGATTACCCCTATATCCACGACTAACCCGCCAAGGCAGCTTCAACGCCGCCTAGCCTTCTTTTTCTGAATTTCACCCTGATGTCGAAGATTCCTTACACGCGAAACAGCCCGCTGAATCGCCCGCAGCAAACCCAGGTGCCCGCTGACCCCAATCAGCCGGCCCCGGAAACGTTCGTGCCCGAGCACCCTTTGCTGGAAGACCCGGATGCGCTGGCCGCCCGCCTCGCTGGTTCGGAGGATTTCGTGCGCCGCAACAAAAACCTGCTGCTCGGCTTGCTGACGGTGGTGGTGCTGGCGGTGGTAGGCGGCTTCGGCTGGTACATCTGGCAGGGCAAGCAGGACGAGAAGGCCCAGGCCGAGCTGTTCCAGGCCGTGAACTATTGGGAAGCTGACTCAGTAAACAAAGCCCTGAAAGGTGACGGTCAGTATCGGGGCCTCGAAGCCGTAGCCAACGACTACAGCGGCACCAAGGCGGGCAACCTGGCCAACTTCTACGCCGGCGCTGCTTCGCTGAAAGCCGGCAAATACCAGGAGGCCATTAACTACCTGGAAGACTTCAGCTCCGATGACCTGCTGCTGCAGGCCCGTGCCTACGCCCTGCTGGGTGACGCCAACCTGGAGCTCAACAAAATCAAGGAAGCCGCCGAGCTGTACGCCAAGGCCGCCGACTACAAGAGCAATGAGTACTTCACGCCCGGTTACCTGCTGAAGGAAGCCACGGCCCGCGAGCTGGCCAAAGACTACGAAGGCGCGCTGAAAGCCTACAACCGGATTCTGACGGACTACCCCACCGCCGCCGAAGCCACCGACGCCAAGCAGCTGAAAGGCCGCGCCGAAGGACTGGCCGGCAAGTAGCCGAAACCATAACCCAATAAAATAAAAAGGTGGCCCCACGGTCACCTTTTTGTTTAAACCAAAACCCAAGAAAGAACAGGAAACGTGGGCGAGTACCTTTGCGGCCGACCGCCCTGTGCTTTCTTCAACCTCAACCCGACTATGGCAACTGCCCTCAAGAACCTCAGCGACTATACTTCCGATCAGTTTGTTGATATCAGCGAAAAGAAATTCGGTCTGGTAGTGGCCGAGTGGAACCGCGCCATTACGGATACGCTGGCCCAAGGTGCCTACGAAACGCTGCTCAAGCACGGGGCCAAGGAAGAAAACGTGTTCCGCAACACCGTGCCCGGTAGCTTCGAGCTGACGCTGGGGGCGCAGCTGCTGGCCCAACACGAGGAAATCGACGCCGTTATCTGTCTCGGTGTGGTCATTAAGGGCGAAACCAAGCATGATGACTACATCTGTCATGCCGTAGCTCAGGGCCTTACTACGGTAGGTCTGAAGTTCAACAAGCCCGTCATCTTTGGGCTGGTGACTACCAATACCGAAGAGCAGGCCTGGGACCGGGCCGGTGGCAAGCACGGCAATAAGGGGGTGGAAGCCGCCGTGACGGCCATTCATATGCTAGGTTTCTGAGTCTTAGCTGCTCACGTAGTAAAATGCCTGTAGCGCAAATCAGGACAAAGCCGTAGCTTTGCGGCCGGAAACGACGTGTGCTACTTACCGTAGCAAGGTTGCAGATGAAATAGGAGCAGCAAACTAATTTTGTGAGCCTGCTGTTTCGCCCCAGCAACCCCGGTACGTGGTGCTTAGCTAAATACCTCCATATTCAATTCCCTGTTCCCATGAGTGAAGAAAACCTACGCTATTCCAGGGAAGATCTGGCCGAGTTTGCGGAAATCATCCAGGATAAGCTTACTGCTGCCCGCAAGGAAGTAGCGTTCATCAAAGAAACCCTGAGCCGCAAAAACGATTCGGGTACCGACAACACGGCATCTTCTTCGAAGGTGCTGGAAGATGGTGCTGATACGGCCGAGAAGGAAAGCCTCAACCAGTTGGCTTCGCGCCAGATGAAGTTTATCCAGCAGCTCGAAAACGCCCTGGTACGCATCAAGAACGGTACGTACGGCGTGTGCATCGGCACCGGCAAGCTCATTCCGAAGGAGCGCCTGCGCGCCGTGCCCCACACCCAGCATTCCATCGAAGCCAAGATGGCCCGCCGCGACTAAACGCCGCGCTGGCTCGCCAGTAACGCCCGGACCAGCAGCCGGCTCCCGCAGGGGCTGTTTGCTGGTCCGGGCACTGTTTTCTACCGGGCGTCGTTTTCCGCGCACCAATTTCGTATTTTCATCTTTTACCCACGTACCGTAGCGATACGGCACCTAAGCCTACCTGTATGGGCAAGAAACATTTCTCCGACGATACTCCAGGCCGCCGTGGCCGTGGCCCCCAGGGCCGCCCTACCGACAGTGGCCGTGCTGAAGGCCCACGCAAGTTTTCCGGCCCCGGCCACAGCCGCGACGAGCGTGCTGGTTCCGGTGCTCCCCGCTTTGGCGGCGGCAGCGAAGAAAACCGCCGTGGTTTCAACGCCGACCGTCCTTCTTTTGGACGCCCCAGCGGCGGCAGCTTCGATGGCCCGCGCAAATCGGGGAGCGGCGGTTTTGGCGGCCCCAAAAAGTTTGGTCAGTCGGGTGGGGGCTTTTCACCCCGAGGCGGTAGTAGCCGGCCCGGTGGCTACGGCCAGCCCCGCTTTGGCGGCGACGACCGGCGCGGTTTCCGGCCCGATCAGCGGCGGGATGACCGCCGGGATGAGCGTCCCCGCGAGGAGCGTCCGGTGCGGCCCTTCGAGCCCAAAGAAACCTGGGGTGGCCAACCCTATCGCCAGGAAGGAAAGGCTGCGGTGCCTCGTGGCTTGCCCGGCGAGCGGAACCGCAAGTTTATAAAGCAGGACCCACGTGGTCCGAAAGAATCAACCGACTTCCGGCCCACGCCGCCAGCACCCGAGCGTGAGCCCCGCCAGATCAGCGGGGAGCGGGAAGTGCGGCCCGCCCGGCAGTTCGACTACCGGGGCCGCCCCGAGAATCTGGATACTGACCGTCCGGAACGCCGTTCTGAGTCGGCGCCCCGCGAGGAAAGTGACCGGCGCCCCGGTGGCTATGGGCAGCGCGAGGCTGTGAACGACCGGGACCGGAAACCTGGTGGGTTTGGTGCCCGCCGCGAAACCGGCTTTGGTGGGGGAAGCTTCGGCGAGAAGCGCACCAGCCGCCCTGGCTCTTTTGGCGCCGACAAGCGGGAGGCGCGCCCGTACGGCGACCGTCCGGAGCGTACCATCAACAAGCGCACCGGCCGCGACGCGGATTCCAACCAGGCAGGCAAGCGCAAGTACGGTGAAGTGGCCGGCGAAGCCCCCGACTACAAAAACCTGAAGTACTACGAGGAAGACAAAAGCCGGGGTAACAAGCGCCGCCGCGACGAAGAGCCCGCCGAGGAGCTGACGCGTCTGAACCGCTACATTGCCAATGCGGGCATCTGCTCCCGCCGGGAGGCCGATTCGCTGATTGCGGCCGGTGAAATCCGGGTGAATGGCGAGGTGGTAACGGAAATGGGCTACAAAGTTCAGCCTTCCGACACGGTGCAGTACGGCAAAACCAACCTCAACCGGGAGAAGCTGGTGTACGTGCTGCTGAACAAGCCCAAGGACTTCATCACTACTACGGAAGACCCCGAAGGCCGCCGCACGGTGATGGAGCTGGTAGCCAATGCCTCGAAGGAGCGCATCTTCCCGGTAGGCCGCCTCGACCGCAACACCACGGGGCTGCTGCTGTTTACCAACGATGGGGAAGTGGCGCAGAAACTTTCGCACCCCTCACACAAAAACAAGAAAATCTACCAGGTTGAGCTGGACAAGCCGCTGACGGAGGAGCACCTGCGCCAGATTACGGAAGGCCTGCAGCTGGAAGACGGCAAAGCCGAAGTAGACGACGTGGCCGTAGTGGCCGGGAATCCGCATTTTGTGGGGGTAGAGCTGCACATTGGCCGCAACCGCATCGTGCGCCGCATCTTCGAGCACCTGGGCTACGATGTAGTAACGCTGGACCGCGTGCAGTACGCCGGCCTCACCAAAAAGGACCTGCCCCGGGGCAAATGGCGCTTCCTGAACGAGAAGGAAGTTATTCGTCTGAAATATTTCATGTAGCAGGCAACGCGGCCTGCCTAGGCCGGCTCCTGTAAAAAAGCAAGCGGCGCATGAGCTACCTCACCCTCGACATTGGCAATACCTCCAGCAAGCTGGGGTGCTTTGTTGATGGAGAGCTGGTAGAGCAGGCGGCGGGGCTTACACTGGAGCAGGTGCTGGCCACGGCCGCGCGGCTGCAACCGCGCCACACCATTGTGGCCACGGTGGCAGCCCAGCCGGTACAGGAGTGGGTAGCCAGGTTGCAGCCGCTTACGCAGGGCGTGGTAGTAGGGCTCGACCCGGCTGCCACGCCCGTGCCGTTGCAGAACGGTTACGCTACCCCGCACACCCTTGGCGCCGACCGGCTGGCCGCCGCCGTGGGGGCCGCTGGGTGCTTTCCTGGTCGCAACGTGCTCATTGTGGATGCTGGTACGGCCATTAAGTGTGACTTTGTGGAAGCAGGGCTTACGTTCCGGGGCGGCAGCATTGCACCGGGCTTGCGGCTGCGTTTCCAGGCCTTGCATACCTTTACCGGGCGCTTGCCGTTGCTGGCTGTGCCGTCCGATGTGCAAGCGCCCGTGCCGCTCACGGGCAACGATACGCCCAGCGCCATAGCAAGCGGGGTGCTCAACGGAGCGGCAGCCGAGGTGAACGGCCTCATAGCCGAGTACCGGGAGTTGTACCCGGAACTAGCCGTGGTGCTGACCGGGGGCGACGCGCCTTTCTTTGAACCGCGGCTGAAAGGCCACATCTTTGTAGTACCTGAGCTGATTCTGCTCGGGCTTCACCGAATTCTGGTGCATAATGTCAACTAAATCATTCGCCGGCTTATTGGGTCTGGCGCTATTGGGCGGTTTCGTTTCCTCCCGCACCTATGGTCAGGGTCTCGGCAACTCTCCTTATTCGCGCCTGGGCCTGGGTGACGCATCGGCTACGGCGGGCGGCATCCGGCAGCAGGGTATGGGGGGCGCTGGCCTGTCGGCGCCTGATGGGCAGCACATCAACGACCTGAACCCGGCGCTGCTGTACTACACCTCACGCACTACCTTCGAAATCGGGGTAACGGGGCAGTACAAGGAAATCAGCAACCAGCAGGCCTCGCAGAAAGACGGCAGTGCTAACCTCTCGTATCTGGCGCTGGCGTTACCTATTTCCAAGCGCATGGCTGTGTCCATCGGCTTGCGGCCCTATACGTCCGTTGATTATGCCAACCAGCTGACGGAACCCGTAGTGGGCGACGAAAGCCTGCGCTCCCTCAAAGAGTACGAAGGTCAGGGTGGCCTGACCCAAGTATACGCAGCCACGGGCATACGCGTAGCCAAGAACTTGTCGCTGGGTTTCACGGCTGGCTACACGTTCGGCAGCATCGACCACGACGCGAAGTCAACCTTGTACTCCGAAGAAACGGGGGTTGAAAATGCCTCCACTACGGTGGTACGGGACCACCTGTACTACTCCGATTTCACCTTCCGGGTGGGCGGGCACTACCGCGTGCCGCTCAACGACAAACTGAACCTGAATGCGGGTGGTACCTACGGCTTTTCCTCCAAGCTCGACGGCACCCACGACCAGGCCCTGGAGCGGCAGGACATTGAAGGCCGCGTCATCGAAACCAACGTGGTGCTGACGGGTCGGGAGGGCTACGCCAGGCTGCCATCCTCCGCGCAGTTTGGCCTTTCGCTCGACAACAACCGCAGCTGGTCGGTTTCGGTGGATGCCGCGCAAACGAAGTGGGGAGACTTTACCAACTTCAACACCTTCAATGCCACCAAGCTCGATAACACCTTCCGGGTGGCGAGTGGCGGTGAATGGACGCCCGACGCGGCCTCGGTGGACAGCTACTTCAAGCGCATAACCTACCGCCTTGGTGCGAGCGTGGAGCAGATGCCCTACCGCCCCGGCGGCCAGGTGCTCTATGACCGGGCGCTGAGCTGGGGCTTCACGCTACCCGTACCTACGGCCTCGCCGCTGGAGTCCGCGGGCGTGAACCTGTCGTTTGCCGTGGGCATGCGCGGCAACACCGACGCCAGCAGTGAGCTGCCCAACGGCAACATTCAGGAAAAATACGTGCGGGCGCAACTGGGCTTCTCGCTCAACAACCGCTGGTTTATCAAGCGTCGTCTTGAGTAGCAACGCGCTATGAGCAGTCGTACCACCTGGCGCCGCATAGGCCTGAGCCTAACCCTTATCGGGTTGGTAGCCGCGTGCGAAACCAAGCCGGCCGACCAAACACAGAAAACGGTTACCTACAAAGGTCCCCTTGCGGAAAGTACCAACGTGCTTATCCTGTTCAGCGACTCGGCCAAGCTGCAGATCAAGCTTACTGCTCCGTTGCAGCATCAGTTTGAAAACAGCGACATGGTGTTTCCGAAAAGCATGAAGGTTGTTTTCTACGGTGATAATGGCACGCGCGTCATCAACACGCTGGAGGGCGACTACGGCAAGTACGACAAGGCCCAGAACCTGTACATCGTGCGGGGCAATGTGAAGGTGCGCAACGACGAAAAGCACCAGCAGCTCAACACCGAGGAGCTGTTCTTCAATCAGCAGAAAGGCATGATCTACACGCCTAAGGAAACCGCCGTGCGGGTTGAAACCGACACCGAAGTGTGGACGGGCTACGGGCTGGAAGCCAACCAGGAATTTTCCTGGTACCATATCCTTAAGCCTACGGGCAGCTTTTTAATAGATAAAACAGAGGAGAAAAAGCAAAAATAGAGAATACAAACAAGCTGGTTACTTAATTAAATAACTGCAAATCATTTACTCATGCCTATCCGCTTCGACCGTTCGTTGGCCCGCACCGTACTGTTCTCGCTGGCCGTGTGCTCGTTCGTTATCGGCACGTACCAAACGCTGCTGCAGAACGACAAAAATGCCCTTCGCGACAATTACTGGCTGTTTATGACTTCCTTCAGCCTGCTGATGCTGTACCGCTACCTGGGCCGCAGCCAGGCCCCGGTGGAGCCCGCCAAACCTGTAGCCGCCCGCAAGCCGGGTCGGGGCAATACCAACCCCAAGCAAGCCAAACGCAAGTAGGTTCTGCTGACGCTTTTACTTCATCTGGCCCCCGTACCTTGCCGGTGCGGGGGCCAGTACTTTGAATGTCCGGGGGATTCTGGTTATTTTGCGCCTCTTTCCACTTTTCATACCGCGCTTTTTTTCAAATAAATGGCATTAATTAACACAATCCGGGAAAAATCGGGCTGGGCAGTCGGCACGGTTGCCATCGGGATGCTGCTCTTTATCATTGGTGGCGACCTTATCGGGGGCAACAACCGTCTGTTTGACGGAGACAAAACCGTGGTAGGTGAAGTGGCCGGCGAAAAAGTGGAGTACGACGAGTACCAGCGCGTACTGGAGGAAACCAAGCAGGCCTTCATCTCCCAGAACCAGCGCCAGCCCGACGAAAACACGATGGGCTACCTGCGCGAGCAGGCCTGGAACAAGATTCTCTACCGCATTGCCTTTCAGAAGGAGTTCGACAAGCTGGGCCTGAAGGTTTCAGACGATGAGTTGACCGACATGGTGCAGGGCAAGAACATTCACCCCAGCATCCGTCAGGCTTTCACCGACCCCAAGACCGGGCAGTTTGACCGCACCCGCGTGATTGAGTACCTGAAGAACCTCGACAAGCTGCCGCCCCAGGCGCAGGATGCGTGGTATTCCTTCGAAGCCAACCTGGGTCCCGACCGCCTCGGCAACAAGTACAACAACCTCATCAAGCTCTCAACCTACGTGACAACGGCGGAGGCCAAGCGCTACGCCGAGGACATCAACACCCGCGCCAACATCCGCTACCTGCTGGTGCCGTACTTCTCCATTTCGGACTCGGCCGTGAAGGTGAGCGACGCCCAGCTGCAAGCCTACCTCGACGCGCACAAAGACCAGTACAAGGTAGAGGAAGGCCGCAACATCGAGTACGTGACCATTCCGGTAACCGCCTCGGTGGAAGACAGCACAGCGGTGAAAACCACCATCAACCAGTTGGCCCAGCAGTTTACCTCGGCCCCGAACGACTCCCTGTTCGTAAAGCTGAATTCTGACCCCGAGTTTCCCTACAACGGCCGCTACCTCTCGCCGGCTGACCTGCCCGAGAAGCTGCGCCAGAACTTCCCCCTCACGGTGGGCAAAGTGTACGGCCCCTACGCCGAAAACGGGACCTACAGCCTGTTTAAGGTAACCGGTCAGAAAGCCGGCACCCAGCCCGCCGCCCGCGCCAGCCACATCCTCATCAAGCCCACGGCCGAAACGCCGGAAGCCAAAGCTGCGGCCAAAGTCAAAGCGCAGGACCTGCTCAACAAAATCAAAGGGGAGCTGACTTCGCCGCTATGGCTCGTCAGTTTGGCTCGGATGGTACCACCGCTACCGGCGGCGACCTGGGCTGGTTTACGCAGGGCCGCATGGTGCCCGAGTTCGAGAAGGCCGTATTTGGCGCTACCTCGGCCGGCCTGCTGCCCAACCTGGTTGAAACCTCCTTTGGCTACCACATCCTGAAAGTAACGGCCCCCAAAACGACCCAGACCTACCAGGTGGCCGCCGTGCAGAAAAGCATTGCCCCTTCCGAAAGCACCCGCGAAATGGCTTATGCCAAGGCGCAGGAGCTGAAAGGCAAAGCCACCGACCTAGAGTCGTTCCGCGCTGCCGTAGCCGCCGACAAGACGCTGCAGAAGCAGGAAGCCAAGGGCCTCGACAAAGGCGCCCAAGCCGTGAATACCCTGCAAGGTGCCCGCGAATTGGTGCGCTGGTCGTACTACAACAACGGCAAGAAAACCGAAGTGGGCGACGTTTCGGACGTGTTTGAAATCGGCGACCAGTACGTGCTGGCCGTGGTTACCGGCGCCCGCGAGAAAGGCGTTGCCGATGTGGCCAGCATCAAGCCCGAGCTGACCGCGCTGGTGCGCAACGAAGAGAAAGCCAAGCAGATTATGGCCAAGCTCCAAGGCAAAACCGGCACGCTGGAGCAGCTGGCCGCCGCTTACGGCAATGGTGCTCAGGTAAACCAGGCCCAGAACATTGCCATGGGCGCCGGCATGATTCCCGGCATCGGCAACGAGCCGGTGGCCGTGGGCAAAATTTTCGGCCTGAAGCCCGGCCAGAAGTCGGCCCCCATCCAGGGCGACCAGGGTGTGCTGGTGGTACAGCTCGAAAACATCAACAAGGAGCAAGCTGCCGTGGATGTGCAGGCCATTAAGCGCCAGCTGGTGCAGCAGCGCTCCTCCCGCCTCGACGGCGCCATCTACGAAGCCGTGAAGAAAGACGCCAGCGTAGAAGACAACCGCCCGCGCTTCTTCTAAGCCGCCGGTTGCCAGCGCAAGCTGAAAGGGCCGTACCTTGGGGTGCGGCCCTTTTTTGTGGTCTTCCGGTTGGCTGTTTCTGGTTTTTTCGCCGGTATGAAATGAATTAACCGAGTCGTAAGTTGTAGCCTGCGGCAGCCTTCGGTGGCAGCTTTTCGTCTGATAGATATGGGTATGAACGTTTGGAGCCGGCTCGGCCGGGTGGTAGGCAGCGTGGCGGTGGTGGCATTGCTGGGCGTGGCCCCGGCCCTGGCTCAGTCGGGGGCCGATGCCGAGGACCTGGCTCTGGCCCGGGAGTACGCCCGCAAAGGCGAGTTTGCCAAGGCCGAGCTGCTGTTCGGCCAACTGCCCGACGAGCTACAGTTCAACGGCACCGTGCTGCCCGAGTATCTGCGCACCATGCAGGAAATGCGCCATTTCAAGGAAGCCGAAAAGCTGGCCCGCAAAGCCCAGCGCCGCCGTCCTGAAGACCCCATCGTGGGCATACTGCTGGGCCGGGTGCTGGAAAGCAGCGGTGACAAGGCCGGCGCCGCCAAGCAGTACGAGCGGGTGGTTTCGGGCCTGAAGTCCGACCAGGTGCTGGCTGTAGCCGCCGACTTTCAGGAGCACCAGCAGCTCGACTGGGCCGAGAAAGTGTACCTGCGCGGCCGCGCCCTGGCCCGCAACGACATTGAGTATGCACCGCAGCTTATTCAGCTCTACACCCGCCAGCCCGGCACCGAGCGGCTGCTGGCTGAAACCCTGCGCCTGCTGCAGCAGGACGAGCGGCAGCTCCCCTTCGTGCGCAACATGCTTCAGAACAGCCTGCGCGAAGAAAAAGACTTCGATGCCCTGGAAAAACTCCTGCTGAACAGCGTGCAGCAGCACCCCGAGCAGGGCAGCTACAGTGAGCTGCTGCTGTGGCTGTACGTGCAGCGCAAGGACTTTACGGGTGCGCTGGTGCAGGCCCGCGCCCTCGACCGGCGCACCCGCAGCGAAGGCAGCCGCGTGTTGGACCTGGCCGCCATTGCCCTGCGCAACCACGACTATGAAAGCGCCATTGCGGGCTACGAGTACGTGGTGCGCGAGTACCGGGGCGGGCAGTTCTACGGCATCGCGCGCCAGCTGCTGCTCCAGGCCCGCGAGGAGCAGGTGCGCAACACCTTCCCGGTGGATGCGGCCAAAATCCGCACGCTGCTGGGTGAGTACCAGCAGCTGCTCACCGAGTTCGGGGCTACCTCGCCGTACCGGGCCGATATCCTGCGCAACATGGCCGAGCTGCACGCTTTTCAGCTGGGCGAGAAAGACAAGGCCATGACGCTGCTGCAGGAAGCCATCAGTCAGCCCCGCGCCAACCCCGAAACCGTAGACCGCGCCAAGCTGACCCTGGCCGACCTGTACCTGCTGCGTGCGGAGCCCTGGGAAGCCACGCTGCTGTACTCACAGGTGGAAAAGTCGCACAAGGATTCTCCGCTGGGCTACGATGCCAAGCTGCGCAACGCCCGCCTCAGCTACTTCGCCGGCGACTTCAAGCTGGCCCAAGGACACCTCGACATTCTGAAGGAAGCCACCAGCCGCGAAATTGCCAACGATGCCATGCAGCTCAGCCTGCTCATCACGGACAACACCGCTATGGACACGGCCGGCGTGGCTCTGCGCGACTACGCCGCCACCGAGCTGTTGGTATTCCAGAACAAGCTGCCGGAAGCCATGCGCGGCCTCGATGCCCTAGTGCTGAAATACCCCGGCCACGCCCTCCAGGATGAAGCCTGGTTTCTGAAAGCCCAGCTCCAGCGCCGCACCAGCGACTACGCCGGGGCCGTGCAAACCTTGGCCCGCATCACCGAAAACCCCAAGTACGACGTGCTCAGCGACGACGCCCTGTTTCTGGCCGCCAGCATTCAGGAAGAAAACCTCCAGGACCGCGAAAAAGCCCAGGAGCTCTACCAGCGCGTCATCACCAAATACCCCGGCAGCATCTACGTGGCCGAAGCCCGCAAGCGGTTTCGTAAGCTCCGCGGCGACGCGGTAAATTAATTCCTGTCATTCCGAGCGGAGCGAGGAATCTGGGTGCTTAGCGGCGCCTTCCTGCAGTAGTATCCCTCAGATTCCGAGCGGAGCGAGGAATGACAGCCCTCCTCTCGGGTAAAAGGCGTGAATATTCTGCCTGCCTGCAAGCCGCTGACTGCCAGCGTGAGATTACGCGTTCAGCCCGCACGAATGCAGGACGGGGCGTGCAAGGCTGGGCTTTTCTTCTTACTTTTGAAGATAGCGCCGCCTTCTGGTACGCTGCCCGCCCCTATGCAGAAACGATGGATTCGGAAGCCCGCGCCCGACCCCGAAAAGGTCCGGCAACTGGCCGACGCGTTGCGCGTCAACGAGGCCATTATTGCCCTGCTGTGCCAGCGGCAGGTGTGCTCCTTTGAAGAGGCCCGCGCTTATTTTCGCCCTTCACTGGACTCTCTGCCCGACCCGCTGCTGATGCGCGACATGGACCGGGCCGTGGAGCGCCTGCTGCAGGCCCTGCACACCGGCGAAAAGGTGCTGGTATTCGGCGACTACGACGTGGATGGCACCACTTCCGTGGCGGTGGTTTACTCCTACCTCTGCCAGTTCTTTGGCCCGGAGCGGGTAGAGTACTACATTCCGGACCGCTACAAGGAGGGCTACGGCATCTCAGAAACTGGTATCGAGTATGCCGCCGACCACGGCTTCGCCCTCATCATTGCCCTCGACTGCGGCGTGAAATCGGTGGAGATGGTGACTTACGCCACCCAGCGCGGCGTCGACTTCATCATCTGCGACCACCACTTGCCCGGCGACGAGCTGCCGGCGGCCGTAGCCGTGCTCGACCCCAAGCGCGCCGACTGCCCGTATCCGTTCAAGGAGCTGTCGGGCTGCGGCGTGGGCTTCAAGCTGATGCAGGCCCTGTGCCAGCATCTGGGCCAGGACGAGGCACCGCTTTATGAGCTGCTGGATCTGCTGGCCGTCAGCATTGCCGCTGACATCGTGCCCATCGGCGGCGAAAACCGCATTCTGGCCTACCACGGCCTGCGTTTGCTCAACGACGCCAACCACCCCCAGCGCCCCGGCCTCGACGCCCTGCGTGAACTGGCAGGCCTAACCGGCGCCCAGCTTAACATCAGCTCTCTGGTATTCGGGTTTTCACCGCGCATCAACGCGGCCGGCCGGATGGGCGATGCCAAGCGGGCCGTGGCCATGCTGCTGGCCGGCTCCAAGGAAGAAGCCATTGAAAAGGCTGGCGTGGTGGATAAAACCAACCAGGAGCGCCGCGGCTTCGATACGCGCATCACCAAGGAGGCCCTGGAAATGATTGAGGCCGATGCCGGCCTGCGTAACGCCCGGTCCACGGTGCTCTACAACGAAACCTGGCACAAGGGCGTCATCGGCATTGTGGCTTCGCGCTGCCTAGATAAGTACTACCGGCCTACCATCATCCTCACCCAGAGCAACGGCAAAGCTACCGGCTCGGCCCGCTCCGTCATTGGCTTCGATGTGCACCAGGCCATTCTGGAGTGCTCGGATCTGCTGGAGCAGTTTGGCGGCCACATGTACGCGGCCGGCCTCACGTTGCCCGTGGAGAACGTGCCGGAGTTCCAGCGCCGGTTCGAGGAAGTGGTGTCTTCGCGCATCACCGATGAGCAGATGATTCCGCCGGTGGAAATTGACGGGCAGTTGGAGCTGACGGACATTACGCCTAGCTTCTATAAGCTGCTGAGCCAGATGGAGCCCTTCGGCCCCGGTAACTCCAACCCGGTATTCGAGTCGCGTAGCGTGTATGCCCCTGCCCGATTCGGCCCGCATTGTGGGCAACTCCCACCTCAAAATCACCCTCACCCAGGACGGCCACCACACTGTGGACGCCATCGGGTTTGGGCTGGGTGAGTACCTGCCCGAAATTCTGCTGGGCCGGCCCTTCAGCGTGTGCTACACCGTGGAGCTGAACGAGTACCGGGGCGTGAAAACCCTGCAGCTGCGTCTGAAAGACATTCGCTGGGAGTAGCCGGGCGCCAGGGTTGCAGACTCGCTGGCTGAACCGGAGAAAAGAAAAAGCTTCGGCGGAGCCCGCCAATAGGGTAGGAGGTATAAGCAGATACTTGTATCTTGTTGGTTGGCTGCGTTTCGGAGTGGCCCGTTTTCTTGCCTTATGAAACCAGCTTACCTGCTGTTGGGCTTGCTGCCCTGCGCTACCGCCACGCTTGCCCAGAATTCTCCCGCCACGTACCGCGTCGCCGTGGACCTGCAGCAGGTACAGAACGACCGGGTGCGGGTGGTGGTGCGCCCGCCCGCCGTGCGCGAAAATCAGGCTACGTACGTGCTGCCCAGCGTGGTGCCCGGCTCCTATTCCAAGAAGGACTACGGCCGCTTCATCACCGATTTTCAGGCCTTCGACAGCCAGGGCAAAAAGCTGAAAACCATCCGCCAGGGCGACAACCTGTTTCTTATCGAAAAAGCCCGGCAGCTTGACCGGCTGGAGTACCTCGTAGACGACACCTGGGACTCCAAGGACAAGAACTTCGTGTTTCAGCCCGGGGGCACCAACATCGACGCGGGCCGCAACTTCGTACTCAACCACTACGGCCTCTACGGCTACCTGGAGGGCTACAAGATGCAGCCCTACGAGGTAACCATCAACAAGCCCGCCGAGCTGTACGGGGCTACGTCTCTGGGCAAGCAAAGCCCTACGGCTACCCAGGACGTGTTTCGGGCCGGCAGCTACGTGCAGCTGGCCGACGCCCCGGTGATGTACAGCCGCCCCGATACCACCAGCTTCACTACCGGCGGAGCGCGCATCAGCGTGTCGGTGTTTTCGGAAAACGGGGTGGTAAAGTCGGCGCAGGTGAGCGAGGCCATGCGGCCGATGGCAGAGGCGCTGGCTAAGTTCTTCGGGCGGATGCCGGTACCGCGCTACCACTTCATCATGTACTTCCCGGCCTTCAGCTCGCCCGTGGTAAACCCGGCAGGTGGGTTCGGGGCCATGGAGCACTCGTATTCGTCGGTGTACTTCCTGCCCGAAATTGCGGACGCCGTGCGCATCCGCTCCCTGGTGCGGGAGGTAGCCTCGCACGAATTTCTGCACATTCTCACCCCGCTCAACATCCACAGCCGCGAAATCGGGGAGTTTGACTTCCGCACGCCCAAGATGTCGCAGCATTTGTGGCTGTACGAGGGCGTCACGGAGTATTTCGCCCAACTGGTGCAGCTACAGGGCGGCCTCACCCAGGAAGACGATTTCCGCAAGGAAATCAAGCACAAGATTGAGGACATGCAGAAGTACCGTACCGTGTCCTTCACCGAGATGAGCCGCAACATCCTGGTGGACCCCTACAAGGACATGTATGAAAACGTGTACAAGAAGGGCGCCCTCATCGGTTTTCTGCTCGATATCCGCATTCAGGAGCTTACGCAGGGCCGCCTGAGTTTGCGCGACGTGCTCCTGCAGCTGGGCCAGAAGTACGGTCCCGAGCGGCCCTTCGAGGACGAGCAGCTGATTCCCGAAATCGTGCAGCTCACGCACCCGCAGTTGCAGCAGTTTTTCACCGACTACGTGCAGGGCAGCCAGCCACTGCCGCTCACTGAGTACCTGGCCAAGATAGGCTGGCGCTACGCCCCCAAGGCCAACGTGGTGGTAAAGGCCTTCGGCGAGCTGGGCTTCCGCTACGACCAGGACAAGCAAAGCTTCATTCTGGCCCAGACGCGCGCCGAGAACAACGTATTTAGCCTGCAGAACGACGACGTGATTCTGCAAGTGAACAGCACGCCCGTGACGATGGAAAATGCCGAGCTGCTGCTGCGCCCTCTTATCGAGCCGGCCACCGATACGCCCGTGCGCATCGTGTACCGGCGCGGCAGCACGCAGCAGCAGGTTGAGGCCTCCCCCCGCGACATGGAAGCCGAAGTAAAGCACCTGCTGGAGCCCCTGCCCACCCTCACGGAAGCCCAGCGCGCCCTCCACGACCAGCTTCTGCGTCCCCGGGCGTAAGGTTTCTGATTTATAGTTTCGAATGCTGCCGCTTGGCTACCCCGCTGCCTTGAGGCAGGTAACAAGAAACCATAAACGAGAAACAAGAAACTACCTTTGCGGCCTATGATTCTGAAAGCGGAACATCTGATCAAGAAGTA
The DNA here is from genome assembly GCF_024700075.1 of Hymenobacter sp. J193. NCBI lineage: Bacteria > Pseudomonadati > Bacteroidota > Cytophagia > Cytophagales > Hymenobacteraceae > Hymenobacter > Hymenobacter sp. J193. The sequence continues at coordinate 2,277,850 of NZ_JAJONE010000001.1, read as the reverse complement.
CAAAGCCCGCACCGTGGTAAACGACATGAGCGTGACGGTGGGGCAGGGTGAAATCGTGGGGTTGCTGGGGCCAAACGGGGCCGGCAAAACCACCTGCTTCTATATGATTGTGGGTATGGTGAAGCCCAATTCGGGCCACATCTTCCTCGACGAGGAGGATATTACCACCATGCCCATGTTTCAGCGGGCCCGGCGCGGCGTGGGCTACCTGGCGCAGGAGGCTTCGGTGTTTCGGGATTTGAGCGTGGAGGAAAATATCCTGTCGGTGCTGGAAATGACGGATTTGCCGCGCCAGGCCCAGCTCGATAAAGTGGAGGAGCTGCTCCATGAGTTCAGCCTTACCCATGTGCGCAAAAACCTGGGCCGTGTGCTGAGCGGCGGAGAGCGACGCCGCACCGAAATTGCCCGCGCCCTGGCCGTGAACCCCAAGTTCGTGCTGCTGGATGAGCCCTTCGCCGGCGTCGACCCCATTGCCACCGAGGAAATCCAGGGCATCGTGGCCAAGCTCAAGCACAAAAACATCGGCATCCTCATCACCGACCACGACGTGAACTCCACGCTCAGCATCGTAGACCGGGCCTACCTGCTCTTCGAAGGCAAGCTGCTGAAAGCCGGCACCGCCGAGGAGCTGGCCGCCGACGAAACCGTGCGCCGCGTGTATCTGGGCAAGAATTTCGAGCTAAAGCGCAATATTTAGGTTCCTGAGGCCGCTGTGGTTAGCCTTGCTACCCGGCGCCTCGGCAGCCTGCCACCCCAACCACCCCGCCAAGTCTGCGTATGGCCTCGGGCACCTTATTCACCTGATTTGCGGGCGTAGATGATCAGCAACATTCTGACGTGGGCCGCACAGCGGCGCCTGGCCAGCATCGACCATTTCCGGCAGCACCCGCTGGCTGCGCAGCAGCAGGTGTTTGAGGGCTTGCTGCACACGGCCCGCGACACGGCCTGGGGCCGCCAGTATGGCTACGCCGAAGCCCCCAGCCGGCAGGAGTTTGCCCAACGCGTGCCCGTGAGCAGCTACGAGCAGCTATATCCGCACCTGGAGCGTATGCTGCAGGGCGAAGCCGATGTGCTCTGGCCCGGCACCACCATGTGGTTTGCCAAGAGCAGCGGCACCACCAACGCCCGCAGCAAGTACATTCCCGTGTCGCGCCAGAGTCTGCACGACTGCCACTACCGCGCCGGCCGCGACATGGTGGCTATGGCTACCAGCCTGTACCCCGAAGCCGATGTAATGGCCGGCAAAACGCTGTCGTTGGGCGGTACGCACACGGCCAACCCTTTCCGCCCCCACACCGATTCGCGGGTGGGCGACGTCTCGGCCGTGATTATGCAGAACCTGCCCGCCTGGGCCGAGTTTCTGCGCACGCCACCCCTGGAGCTGGCCCTGCTGGATGAGTGGGAGGAAAAGATTGAGCGCATTGCCCGGCACGTGCAGTACATCGACGTCACCACCCTGGCCGGCGTGCCCACCTGGATGATTGTGCTGCTCCGGCGCGTGGTGGAACTGGCCGGCGCCGCCAACATCACCGAAGTGTGGCCCAATCTGCGGCTGTTCCTGCACGGGGCCGTGGCCTTCGGGCCGTACCGGGAGCTGTTCCGGCAGCTGATTCCGAGCGGGCAGATGCGCTACCTCGAAATCTACAACGCCTCCGAAGGCTACTTCGCCTTTCAGGACCAGCCCGACTGCGAAGACATGCTGCTGCTGCTCGACCACGGCGTGTACTACGAGTTTATCCCGGCGGAGGAGTTTGAGGCGGAGCACCCGCGCACGGTGCTGCTGGAAGACGTGGAGCTGGGCCGCAACTACGCGCTGGTCATCAGCACCAACGCGGGCCTGTGGCGCTACAAAATCGGCGACACCGTACGCTTTACCTGCCTGGCCCCGTACCGCATCCGCATTTCGGGCCGCACCAAGCACTTCCTGAATGCCTTTGGGGAGGAAGTCGTGATTGAAAACGCGGATGCCGCTTTGGCCGCGGCATGTGCAGCTACCGGTGCTCTGGTGCGCGACTTCACGGCGGCGCCAATCTATTTCAGCTCCACCGACGGCGCTTCGCGTGGGGGCCACCAGTGGCTGGTGGAGTTTATGCAGGCTCCGGCCGATGAGCGGCAGTTTGCCCAGGTGCTCGATGAAACCCTCCGCCAGCTCAACTCCGACTATGACGCCAAGCGCTACCGCGACATTGCCCTGGTAGTGCCCATAGTTCAGGCTGTACCGGCTGGCACGTTTGAGCGTTGGCTGGCTCGCAAGGGCAAGCTGGGTGGCCAGCACAAAGTGCCGCGGCTAAGCAATTCCCGGGATATCATCGACGAAATACTTGATCAACTAAATAATTAGTTATAGCTTCGGGCATTACCTTCTCGATTTCAGGATGATTGCCCCGCTCCAAAGAGTTTCTGCTACCAGCAAGATTGCCGCCTGGCTTCTAAGCCTGCTGGCCGCAACAGCTGGCAGCTGCCGCACTGCCCAAACAGCATCGCCCAACCCCCCTGCAGCCAAGCTTAACCGCTTCGACTCCCGCAATGAGCGGCAGGGGCGGTGGCGCACTTACTACGATGAGGAAAATACGCAGCTGGCTACGGCCGGCCGCTACCGCCACGGGAAAATGGTGGGCCGCTGGCGTTATTACGGGCCGAAAAACAGCCTGGAGCGACAAGAGCAGCATTATTGGTGGCGCCCGGGCTTGCTATCCATTCAGGAATATCACGCCAACGGGAAGCTATCTAAGCAGGGCCGGGCGCGCATCGTTCGGGAAGCCGATATCGTGCACTTTTACTGGTTTGGTCCCTGGCTGGAGTATGCTCCTAGCGGCGAGGCCGTTTCGCGGGCCTGGTACGAAATGGGCCAGCTGCAGCGACGGGAGAAGTTTCCGGCAGCTTCCCAAGCAACTCTGCAGGCGGCACCAGGGCCACGGTAATAATAGCAGCAAGGGATTTTATTTTATAAAACATTCTATATTAGAGCTATGCTTCTGATCTAACCTCCCCACCCGTGTCCTCTATTGCTCCTAACTCGGAACCAGCGCCCCGGAAGCGACGGCGCTACATCAAAAAACGAAAGAAAAAAACCCCTGCCTGGGTGAAAAAAACGCTGCTAGGGTTTCTGGGCCTGCTGGTTCTGATAATGGTAGGCAGTCTTGTTTTTGTAGCAATGACGGCACCCAACGAGCCGCTGGATAAGCTTGCGGCCGCTAAATAGTCGCAGGCTTATCTCGTCTTAGCATTAACTTATGCCAACAGCCTCCAAGGCTACCTTGATACCAAGTGTCTGTCAGGGTAGCCGCTGGGGTAGACTTTGAGGGCGTATTATTGGTCCATGATACCACCGACGAGCTTGCCCAGTACGCCGCCGCTTTCCTTCTGGGCATTGCCGCCATTGGGGGCCAGCGCCTGAATCAACTTCTTCACAGGCATGGATTGAATCCAGACGCGGCCGGTACCGCGCAGGGTGGCCAGCAGCAGCCCCTCGCCCCCAAAGATCATGGATTTAAGGCCGCCGGCGCGGGCTACGCTGAAGTCGATGCCAGGCTCGAAGGCTACCACGCAGCCCGTATCTACGCGCAGCAGCTCGTTGTTGAGGTGCTTCTCAATGATAGTGCCGCCGGCGTGAATAAAGGCGCGGCCGTCGCCGGTAAGCTTTTGCAGAATAAACCCTTCGCCCCCGAAAAAGCCGGCCCCGAATTTCTGATTGAAGTGCAAGCTGATTTTGGTGCCCCGGGCCGCCGCCAGAAAGCCGTCCTTTTGCACGATGAGGCCCTGCGGCAGCGTGCGCAGGTCCAGCGGAATGATGGTGCCGGGGTAGGGGGCTGAAAACGCCACATGAGCCTTGCCGTAGCCGCCCCGGTGCGTGAAGTGCGTCATGAACAGCGACTCACCGGTAATCAGGCGGGTGCCTGCCGAAAACAGCTTGCCCATAAAACCCTGCTCGGGCTCCGAGCCGTCGCCCATCTTGGTTTCGAAGGCAATGGCTTCGCTCATGTACACCATGGCGCCGGCCTCGGCAATAACGGTTTCGTTGGGGTCCAGCTCTACTTCAAGGACCTGGATGTCGTGGCCGAGAATTTTGTAGTCGACGTCGTGAGAGTTCATCATAGCGAAAGAAAGGTAGGTGCCGCAGCAGTTTGAAGGCTCAAGTATAGCAAATGTGCCTGTAGGATGCTGCCTGCCCTAGGCTAAAACACAAGCGCCCGGCCGAGCAACAGGATTTGCTCAGCCGGGCGCTCCCAGCAGATTGATACGGCTGGCTTACTCAGTTTCTTCCGGAGCCGCAGCCCCAAGCACATCTTCTTCGGGGGCAGCACCTTTTTTGCGGGCCTCCTTGCTGGTGCGGCGCATGAAGTCCTCGTCCGATTCCTCGGGCTCCCGGGTGCCATCCTCAATCGGAAAATCGTCCTCTTCTTCGTCCTTCTCGCCAAACTGTCCGTCGCGGTTCACCAGCTTTTTGTCGCGCACGTGGCGGTTCAGAAAGTGGTTGATGTCCTCAATGGAGTAGTTGGAGGTGATTTCGCCGAGTGGGTTCACCTTGATTTCGAAGCCTTCCAGCTCCTTATGGACCCGGGCTTTTTTTTCGGGGTCGACTTTCTTTTTTTCGGGCTAACGGGTTTCTTGGCCATGTTGCAAGCGGCTAAAGGCTGAGCAGGTAAGACGCGCGGCCTGTCAGCGGCCAGCGTAGCAGACTCTAGTACGAAACCAGTGCCGGAGCGGTTGAAGTGGCCTGTGCTACCGTTTCATAAAAAAGCCCAGCCGACCTATCGACTGAGCTTTCTTCACGCTCTAGACCAGTAGTGCGCCTACGCGGGCAGTTGGCTGATGGCTTGCTGAATCCGCTCAGCGGTTTCCTGCGGGCCCAGAATGCTCATGATGTGCATCAGGTCGGGGCCGGCGGCGGCACCCGTTACGGCCACACGCAGGGCCTGCAGCACCTGGCCAATTTTGATGCCCTGGCGTTCCAGCACCTGCGTGAGCAGGGCCTTGATGCCGTCAGGCGTAGCGTCGGCAGTGCCAGGCAGCTCCCGGGCAAACTCGGCTAGAGCGCCAGCCACCTGGGGATTCCACTTTTTGCTGATTACCTGCTCGTCGTAGCTGGTGGGGCGTTGGAAAAACAGCTGCGCCTCGCGGGCCAGGTCCTCGGGGAAGGTGGCGCGCTCTTTTACAAGGGCCGCAATCTGCTCGGCCTTAGCGGCGTCCAGCTCCTGGCCCTGGGTGCGGAGGGCTTCTACCAGATACTGCGCCAGCTCGGCATCGGGCTTGGCCCGCAGGTACTGCTCGTTGTACCAGCGCACCTTGTTCTGGTCGAACCGGGCCGGCGACTTGCTCACGCGCTCAATGGAGAAGGCCTCTACCAGCTCGTCCATCGTGAACAGCTCCTGGGTAGAGCCAGGGTTCCAGCCCAGAAATGCCAGGAAGTTGATGAACGCGTCGGGGAGGTAGCCATCTTCGCGGTAGCCGCGGCTCACCGTTGGCTCACCGGTTTCGGCGTCTTTGCCGTGCCATTCCAATGGAAATACCGGGAAACCCAGCTTGTCGCCGTCGCGCTTGCTAAGCTTGCCAGTGCCGTCGGGCTTCAGCAGCAGGGGCAGGTGGGCAAACTGCGGCATGGTGCTTTCCCAGCCCAGGTAGCGGTACAGCAGCACGTGTAGCGGAGCCGAGGGCAGCCACTCTTCGCCCCTAATCACGTGAGTAATTTCCATCAGGTGGTCATCCACGATGTTGGCCAGGTGGTACGTAGGCATGCCATCCGACTTCATCAGCACCTTATCATCGATGCTGGACGAATGCACCACCACCCAGCCGCGAATCAGGTCGTTGAAGCGTACTTCTTCCTTGCGCGGTACTTTCAGGCGGATAACGTACGGCTCGCCGGCTTCCAGCAACTGCGCTACCTCTTCGGTGGGCAGCGTGAGGGAGTTGCGCATTTGGGTGCGCGTGATGCTGTTGTACTGCGGGTTAGGCACTTTGGCAGCCGTAAGGCGGGCGCGCATGGCATCCAGCTCCTCGGGCGTATCGAAGGCGTAGTAGGCGTAGCCGTTGTCGATCAGCTGCTGGGCGTACTGGCGGTACATGGGCTTCCGCTCGCTCTGGCGGTAGGGCGCGTGCGGGCCGGGTGTTTCGGTCCAGGGGCTTTCGTCAAGCTGGATGCCGCACCACTCCAGGCTCTGGCGGATGTAGTCCTCGGCGCCGGGCACGAAGCGGTTCTGGTCGGTGTCCTCGATGCGGAGCAGCATTTTGCCACCCAGCTTGCGGGCTAACAGGTAATTATAGAGCGCAGTGCGCACGCCGCCGATGTGCAGCGGCCCGGTGGGGCTGGGCGCAAACCGCACCCGTACTTCTCTTTCCATACAATACAGCTGATTCGCGCCCGGTACACGTGCCGAAACGCGCCGCAAAGGTACGATATCCAGTGAGTGAATCGGCGAACGGGTGAATGAGTGAGTTTTTGCTACGACTCATCCATTTGCTCATTCACCGATTCACTCAATTATCAACTCATACTGCGCGAGCAGGCCGGGCAGGCTGCTGAGCGCAAACCGAGCTTGTTTGACGTTGTTGATGGCCGGGTCGAGCCATACACCCTGTGCGGTGGTGAAGTCGGCGCCGGGCAGGCTGGTCTGGCTGAATACGGCCCGTTGCAATTGACAGTCCTGGAAGACGGCGCCCGTGAGGTCGCAACGGGTAAAATCAACTTCCTGCAGAGAGCAGCCCACAAAGCGCGTATTGGGCATCACCTTGCCCCAGAACGAGGCATAGTCGAGCTGGCACTGGTCAAAATGCACGTCGAAGAGCATGTCCCGGCACGCGGTGAACTGCAGCCCCAGGAGCTTGCAGCCCGCAAAGGCCACGTTTTGCAGGGCCGTATTGGCCAGCGTAGTGCCCGCCAGGTTGCAGTTCTCGAACAGACACTCGCTGAACCGCCGCCCCGATAGGTCAGCCTGGCTTAAATCGAAGCCAATGAAATGGTACTGCTCAAACTCCCGCTGGCCTACCACCCCGGGGGAAGTACCCGCGTCAGCACGTTTTCGGGCGGAAAATAATCGGGCTTGCGCAGGGGCTTGGTTGGCTTGCGGGCAGCGGGTCGGCGCATTAGTCGCGGTTTTTGAAGCTGAGCCATAGCACCAGGCCCAGCAGCGTGGCGCCGCCGCGAATAGCCCAGGCCGTGCTCGGGCCCCATTGTTCAATCCAGGTCAGAAACATGAATTTCAGGCCCAGAAATGGTAAAGCCAACGATACCAGCCCGATGATAAATAAACCGAGTCCAAGTTCTTTCATAGGGTGAAATTGTGAAAAGTGAAATTGTGAGAGAGAATATGGGTTAACGCACCCAGCTTCAGCTTAGTATGATGAAAACCACCATTTCACCTTTCAATAGTTCACCTTTTTACTCTGCCACAGCCACGCAGGAAATTTCCACCTGCACGTCTTTAGGTAGCCGGCTTACTTCTACGGTTTCGCGGGCGGGGGCGTAGTCGGCCTCAAAGTAGCTGCCGTAGATTTCATTGATGAGGCCGAAGTTGCCAAGGTCCTTCACGAAGATGCTGCACTTCACCACGTGGCGGAGCGTGAGGCCGGCCGCGTGCAGCACGGCTTGCAGGTTGCGCATCACCTGGTGCGTTTCCTGGGCGACGTCGCCGTTGCCCACGAGCTGGCCGGTGGTGGCGTCCAGCGCAATCTGGCCCGAAACGTACACGGTATTGCCCGCCTGAATGGCTTGGCTGTAGGGGCCGATGGGAGCAGGAGCGTCGGAGGAGAAGACGATGGTGTGCGACATAGAGCGGGAAGTTTTCGTGGAAGGGGAAAGCCTATCTTTGAGCTAAAGTAAGCTGAAAAATTCATGCACCTGTTCATTGTGGAGGGCCTGCACATGGCCGACGAGCTGCGCCGCAAGTTTGGCGAAACCCATACCTACGACTTCTGCCCCGCCGCGGCCGCCGACCTGCTCACGCGTCTCGGTGCCGCCGATGTGGCCTTTGATCTGCGCGACTGGCCCGAGCTGCACTACGAAAAGCCCCGGCAGCCGCTGTTCTACAATACCACGGCCCGCAGTTTGGCGCAGCTGTTCCACAACGAGGTGCCGCCGTTCGGCCCAGTCTTTGGCTTCTGCGGCCTGCCCACGCTCATCGATCGGAAGCTGCTTGAGGTAAGCTTGTTTAAGCCCGAAGATTCAACCAAGCTGGCAGAGGTATGCACCGCACTGGGCTCTGATTACCGGATAGTACAAGACCGTGTGGGACTGGTCACGCCGCGGGTCATCTGCATGATTATCAACGAAGCGTGCTACACCCTGCAGGAAGGCACCGCTTCAATCAAGGACATTGACTTAGGCATGAAGCTGGGTACCAACTACCCGCACGGCCCGTTTGCCTGGGCCAACACCATCGGCGTAAGCCGGGTGTACGAAACCCTGGAAAACCTGTACCTCGATACCCACGACGAGCGGTATAAAGTCTGCCCGCTGCTCAAAACCATGTATCTGCGCAATGAGTCCTTCGAGTTGGGCTGATCCGTAAGGCAACAAACGTAAAAAGCCGCCCCGTTCTCACAGGGCGGCTTTTTTATGAATTTGTTACGGGCTACTCTACCGTCACGGACTTGGCCAGGTTGCGGGGCTGGTCTACGTTGCAGCCGCGCATTACGGCAATGTGGTAGGAGAGTAGCTGCAGCGGCACCACCGATACCAGCGGCATCAGCACTTCGCTCGTCGCCGGCACTTCAATAGTGAATTCGGCCATGCTTGGGATGGTGGTGTCACCTTCCGTTACCACGGCAATGATGCGGCCTTTGCGGGCTTTCACTTCCTGAATGTTACTTACTACCTTTTCGTAGGAGCTGTCCTTGGTAGCAATAACCACCACGGGCATGTTCTCATCAATCAGGGCGATAGGGCCGTGCTTCATCTCCGCGGCCGGGTACCCCTCGGCGTGGATGTAGCTGATTTCTTTGAGCTTAAGGGCGCCTTCCAGGGCTACCGGGAAGTTGTAGCCGCGGCCCAGGTACAGGAAGTTCGGCACGTCCTTGAACGTCTCCGAAATGCGCTCAATCTGGTCGTTCAGCAGGAGCGCCTTTTCCACTTTCGCGGGGATGCTGCTCAGCTCTACCATCAGCTCACGCAGCTTCGAGTCGGTGAGGGTGCCGCGCTTGTGGCCCACAATCATGGCCAGCAGGGTAAGCACCGTTACCTGCGCGGTAAAGGCTTTGGTGGAAGCCACCCCGATTTCCGGGCCGGCGTGGGTGTACGCTCCGGCGTCGGTGGCGCGGGCAATGCTGCTGCCTACCACGTTGCAGATACCGAAGATGGTAGCGCCTCGGCTCTTGGCCAGCTCAATAGCCGCCAGGGTGTCGGCCGTTTCGCCGGACTGCGAAATGGCAATAACGATGTCGCGCTCCGTGATAATGGGGTTACGGTAGCGGAATTCCGAAGCGTATTCCACCTCTACCGGAATCCGGGCCAAGTCTTCCAGCAGGTATTCGGCTACCAGACCAGCGTGCCAGGAGGTGCCACAGGCCACGATGATGATGCGGTCGGCATTTACGAACTTACGCTCGTAGGCCCGTACACCGCCCATGTTCAGGTGGCCGGCTTCCAGCTCTAGGCGGCCACGCATGGAGTCGAGGATAGAGCGGGGCTGCTCGAAGATTTCCTTCAGCATGAAGTGCTCGTAGCCGCCTTTTTCAATGCGGTCCAGCTCCAGTTCCAGCGTCTGGATATAGGGTGTCTGCTTAACGTCTTCCCGCGAACGGATTTCCAGCTCACCGTTCTTGATAACCGCCAGCTCGTAATCATTTACATAGATTACCTCGTTGGTGTACTCAATGATGGGCGTAGCATCCGAAGCCAGGAAGAATTCGTCCTTGCCCACGCCAATCACCAGGGGCGAGCCTTTACGGGCGGCAATCAGCTGATTAGGGTTGTCTTTGCTGAGCACTACAATGGCGTAGGCGCCTACTACTTCGTGCAGAGCCAGGCGAACGGCTTCCTCCAGGGAGCAACCGTTCTGCTTCTGAATTTCCTCAATCAGGTTGACAAAAACCTCAGTATCGGTGTCCGAGTGGAACACGTGGCCCTGCTGCTGCAGGTGCTGCTTCAGCGCCGCGTAGTTTTCGATGATGCCATTGTGAATGATGGCAATGCGCTCCGAAGTGGAGTAATGCGGGTGAGCATTTACATCGTTAGGCTCGCCGTGGGTAGCCCAGCGGGTGTGGCCCATGCCAATGTTGGCGTGGGTATCTTTTTCGGCGATAAACGCTTCCAGATCCGCTACTTTCCCTTTCTTCTTGTAGACGCTCAACTGACCGTTAAGCAATGCTACACCTGCTGAGTCATAACCGCGGTACTCCAGGCGGCGCAAGCCTTTAATAATGATAGGGCAGGCTTCACGATGCCCGATGTATGCTACAATTCCGCACATGGCAGTTCGAAATGAAAATTGAAAACTGAAAAAAACGACTGGGGCCGGCCAGGCAAAAACCTTACCAGCCGACCAGCCGACAAAAATGCAACAAAAAAGTTTGCTTAAAGCCGCGAGTAGTATACGCGAAGCTTAATATTGTTAGCGTCCAGCACAGCCCGGTTGAGCGTCAGGTTATTGGCTATAGCTAAGGTTGTAGAAGCAGCATCTCCGTTGGTACGAGGCGTCACTAAATTGGAGAGCAGACGTGGCGAAGCCGTTAGGATAAATCCTTGGGGCTTCTCACCCAGGGTGTTATTCAGGTAAGCTTGAATGTAGCTCGTTAGCAGCACGCTATAGCCTTTGTTCGTAGAGCCGGAATCATAGAAGTCTACGGGAGCGGCGTTGCCGGAGGAGGTTGGGGAGAAGCCACTCGCCTGCACTACCCGGTCTACTTCCTGATTGTCGGTAATGCGCGTTAAAATTTGGTTGTTTTTATTGACTTCGTATAAGAAAGCCTGCAACGGGTACGCAAACTGAGCATTGGCGTAGGGCCTGGCTGGAATGATGAGCTCGGCCCGGTTAACCACAATGTTCTTCTGCTGGGCCAGCTCCGCCAGACCGCTCACGTAGAGCTTGGTAGCTATGCCTGTGCCTTCCTGCAGATACGTCAGGCCATTGGTATTGGCTGACGGTACAGAATCCTTGTCAGATACTAGCGTGGCCAGTGCACCATTAAGCTGCGTGGTAAGCTGCGTGAAATAACGGGGCGCGTTTGGATCCGGCTGGCCAGTGGCGCTGCTGCTGGAAGCATTGGCGTACCGGATGATGTACGTGCGTTTTATGGGCACATCTGGCTGCTTGGTTTTACCGGCCCGGTAGTAGACAATGGCCCGGGTGGCAGTGGTACGACCAAAACGCAGAATACTGCTCGCGTAGTTTGCATTAGGCTGCAAGGAAAAGCCCGGCAGTAAATTACTGAGCGCTGCCTGATTAAAGCCCGGGGTATTAAGAGCCGTAAACAGAGCCGTTGTAAAGGCAGTGCTTTGTCCGCTTTTTACCAGGGGTAGCCGAATGACGTTCAGAGGGCCTGCATCCACGACCTTGGTCGTCGTGTCCGTGGTAGAAGACGGGTTTACCCGCTGCCGGGCCATTTGCCGGCGGTTGGTTTTAACCGGTACATTGGTGGCCAGCGCTACATCAGTAGGCAAAGAGCTGGACGAGTTATACGTCGTGCGGCTGTCCAAGGGCGCGGCCAGCTTATACACATCAAAGCGGGGCGCCACGGTGGTTGGGCCATAGATCTGGTCGAACCCAAAGTACAGAACCACTGAGTCCAGCTGCGCCCCCGTAAACAGGGCCGGGATGGAGTCGTTGCTTACTTGCGCCTCAAAAAACGTGCGGGCCGTGATGGTCCCGAGCGTAGCATCCTGTAGGCGCCCCACGAGGTAATGGTTGCGACCGGTAGTAGGCAGCGAATCCTGCTGAACGGTGGAGGCCGTAACGGCCAGGTCTTTGAACTCGGTACTCAGCGGGGTGGAGCCCGGAAGCTCCAGTCCTACTGTATTCGGGTCTTCGCAGGCGGTGAGCAGCAGAGAAGCGGAAAAGAAAACGGCTGCCGCCCGCTGGAAGGACCTAGTTGGCCAATTCATTATACAGCGCGTAGTAAGAGGTAAGCAGGGTGTCATCGGCCGCTACCTGGCTGATGCACCGTTTCTGGGAGTACTCGTTGAACAGCGCGTTCAGGTTGTCGCTGAAATCCTCGTCCGATTTCACCACGGAGTCGGCGTACTGCATCCCGATTTTGATGAACCCGCCGAAGTCAGCCGATTTCAGCTGCTCCAGCATTTCATCATCGATGTCCAGCATTTTGGCCTTCTCAATGATGTCGCCTTCGAATTTATGGGCAAACTCGTTGTTGTAGATCGTGAAAATCGACTTGGCATCCTTAAAAATCGGATCCTTTTTGTAAGTCGTTTTCAGGTACATCGGAATCAGGCCCGTCATCCAGTCGTTGCAGTGAACGATGTCGGGGGCCCAGCCCAGCTTCTTCACCGTTTCGAGCACGCCCTTGCAGAAGAAGATGGCCCGCTCGTCGTTGTCGGCGTGGAACTGGTTGTTTTTATCGACGAGCACCGACTTGCGGTGGAAGTAATCCTCATTGTCGATGAAGTACACCTGCAGCTTCGCGTTCGGAATAGACGCCACCTTGATAATCAGTGGCTTTTCTTCCTCGCCCACGGCAATGTTGATACCCGAGAGGCGCACTACTTCGTGCAGGCGGTTCTTACGTTCGTTGATAATGCCAAAGCGTGGGACGAAAATCCGAATTTCCATGCCCATTTCCTGCATTCCCTGGGGCAGCATCCGCAGAAACTCCGCTACCTTGGTCGTCTGCAAAAACGGATTAATTTCCGTGGCAGCATAGAGTATTCTCAGCTTAGACATACAGCTTCCTGGGGTTTTTAATGGGAGGACACACTTTTGGATGCACAAAATTAAACAATTTTAGGCGAAAATTCAATGTAACCCGCCCGAGCGTTGCCATTGCAATGATGAAGCGGCCTTGTTTGTCTATGGAGATTCTGCAAACCGCAGCCGGGTTGCAAGACCGCACCGAATTGTGGCGGCGGGCCGGCTTGCGTATTGGGCTGGTGCCTACAATGGGTGCCCTGCACCAGGGGCACCTGCAGCTGGTGCGCGCCGCTGCTCAGCAAAACGATGTGGTGGTGGTCAGCCTGTTCGTGAACCCCACCCAGTTCAACAACCCCGAGGACTTCCGGCTGTATCCGCGCCTGCCCGAGGCCGATGCCCGTTTGCTGGCCGGCACAGGCTGCACGGCGCTGTTTGCGCCCTCGGTGGAGGAAATGTACCCGCAGCCTACGCTGCTGCGCTTTGATTTCGGGACCCTGGAGCGCGTGATGGAAGGCGCGCACCGGCCCGGGCACTTCAATGGCGTAGCTACGGTAGTAAGCAAGCTGTTTCATCTGAGCCGCCCGCACCGGGCCTATTTCGGGCAGAAGGATTTGCAGCAGGTAGCCGTGGTGCGCCAACTGGTACAGGACCTGAGCTTCAACCTGGAACTGGTGGTATTCCCGACGGTGCGCGAAAAAGACGGGCTGGCCATGTCCTCGCGCAACCGGCGCCTTTCCCTGGAAGCCCGGGCCGTGGCCCCGCACCTGTACCAGGCCCTCACGCTGGCCCGTACCCTCATCGAGCAGGAGCAGACGGTGGCCGAAGTGCAGCGGCAAACCACTGAGTTTCTGCAGCAGCAGCCGGCCATTGAGCTGGAGTACTTCGATATCAGCGACGCCCGCACGCTGCAGCCGCTGGCGACCGAGCAGCCTGCTGCCGGCCCGGTGGCGCTATGTCTGGCGGCCTGGCTGGGCGGCGTGCGGCTGATTGATAACGTGGTGGTAGAGCGGTAAGGCGGGGAATGAGTGAAGTAGGCATACCTCCTGCATGTCTACTTCACTCATTCAGTCACTTGCTCATTCACCAATCGTATCTTTGCGGCCGTTTTCTCATTCCACCCGGCTTCCATGCATATCGAAGTTCTCAAGTCGAAGATTCACCGCGTTAAAGTAACCCAGGCCGAGCTGCACTACGTGGGCAGCATCACCATTGATGAAGACCTGCTCGACGCCGCCAACATGGTGGAAAACGAGAAAGTGACCATCGTGAACGTGAACAACGGGGAGCGGTTCGAAACCTACACCATCAAGGGAGAGCGGGGCTCCGGCATGATTTGCCTAAATGGGCCCGCCGCCCGTCGCGTGGCCGTCGGCGACATCATCATCATCATTTCCTACGGCCTGGTTGATTTTGCCGAAGCCCGCCAGCACCAGCCTACCATCATCTTCCCCGACCAGCACAACCGCCTGGGGTAAGGCTGGAGTGGCTGGTTGCCTGATTAATAGCTATATGGCCGAATGGCTATAGGGTTAAATTGTCATTCGCAGGCCTTTGACGATTTAGCACTGTAGCCATTCAGCTATACATTCCCCTGTTCGTGAAGAAGCTTCTGAATATTCTTAAGTACGTGCTGCTGCTCGCCTTCTCGGCGGTGCTGATGCGCTACGCCGTGCGGGGGCAGGATCTGAGCCTGGTGGGCCGCTACATGCGTGAGGCCAACTACTTCTGGCTGGGCATTACCATGATGCTCTCGGCGCTGGGCTACTTCAGCCGGGCCTACCGCTGGAAAATGCAGCTCGATGCCACCAACGCCAAGCAAACCGCCACCTACTGGGATGTATACCACGCCATGATGGTGGGCTACCTGGCTAACATGGTGCTGCCGCGGATGGGCGAAGTTATCCGGTGCTCGGTGTTGCGGCGTACCAGCGGCGTACCCGTGCAGGTGGCGTTGGGTTCGGTCATCACGGAGCGCGTCATTGATGTGCTGGTGCTGCTGTGTTTGATCGGGGCCACCGTGCTGGTCGACTTTCGCCGCTTCCGGGAGTTTGTGCTGAGCTTGTTTTCAGATAAGTACGACTCCCTGGCCCGCAGCCAACAGACAATCTTGGTGGCCGGTGGCCTGCTGCTGCTCATCGGACTGATTACGCTGTATGTGCTCTACCGCAACCTCGAGCGGCTGCGGCAGCTGGCGTTGTTCAACAAGATGGAGCGGTTCGTGCGCGGCTTGCTCGATGGTGTTTTCAGCATCCGCAAGCTTGCGCACCCAGGGCTGTTTCTGCTGCACACGCTGTTTACCTGGCTGGTTTACTACCTCATGGATTACCTGGCCTTCTTTGCCTTCCCCGAAACGGCGCAGCTGGGCATGGCTGCAGGCTTGGGGGTGCTTACCTTCGGCGCTATTGGCATGGCCACGCCGGTGCAGGGCGGCATCGGGGCGTTTCACCTGATGGTGCAAAGCACGCTGCTGGTGTACGGCATCAGCAAGGAGGCGGGCATTGCGTACGCGCTGGTGGTGCACGGCTCCCAAACCCTGCTGGTAGTGCTTATGGGCGGCATCAGCTTTGTGGCCAGCATGGTTAAATCGGGGCGGACGGCGCAGCCGCTGGCGGCGGGTAACCAGCCCGGTTAGCCTCTCACGTACAACGTACTCACTCAACGACATTCCGTCAGACAGCTGGCGGCATCAGCTACGGGCTTATGTGGAGCAAAGACAAGATTGTGAGCCGCGCCGCGCTGCCGGCTGTGGTAGCCCAATGGAAAGCGGCGGGGCAACGCGTAGTTTTCACCAACGGCTGTTTCGACCTATTGCACCTGGGCCACGTCGACTACCTGGAAAAGGCCCGCCACCTCGGCGACCGGCTGGTCGTCGGCCTCAATACTGATGCTTCCGTAAGCTGCCTCAAGCCCGGCCGCCCCTTGCAGGACGAAATGTCACGGGCACGTATTCTGGCGTCGCTTTTGTTTGTGGATGCCGTGGTGCTGTTCGACGAGCAGACCCCGCTGCAGCTGATTGAAGCCGTGCTGCCCGACATCCTGGTGAAGGGCGACGACTACGCCATCAGTGGAATTGTGGGCCACGAAGTGGTGTTGCAGCATGGCGGGCAGGTGCTTACGGTGCCGCTGGTAGCGGGCTATAGCACCACGCGCATCGTCGAGCGAATCCGCCAGCTGGGCGACTAAGCCGGTAGCAAGTGGCTGCCGGTAGCATAGTCCCCGTTCACGCTTTTTCTTTCCTGAACCATGTACTCTACCGGTCCCATCTACCTGATACTCATCCTGGCCACGGTGGCTGGCATGATCATCCAGTGGCGCCTGCGCAGCAAATTCACCCAGTACTCACAGATTGGCCTGCAGTCGGGCCTCTCGGGCAAGCAGATTGCCGAGCTGATGCTGGCCGACCACGGCATTACCGATGTGCGCGTCATCAGCACCGAAGGCCGCCTTACCGACCACTACAATCCCGCCGATAAAACGGTAAACCTAAGCGAGGAGGTGTATGCTGCCCGCAGTGCCTCGGCCGCTGCAGTGGCGGCTCACGAGTGCGGACACGCCGTGCAGCACGCCACGGCTTACGCGGCGCTGCAGTTCCGCTCGGCTATGGTGCCGGCCCTCAGCGCGGTGTCCCGGTTTATGCCGCTGGTGCTGCTGGCCGGGGTGATACTGCTGCGCACCACGCCTATTCCGTTGGGCGTAGGCATCGTGCTGTTTTCGCTTACCACGCTTTTCTCCTTCGTCACGCTGCCGGTGGAGTTCGACGCCTCCAAGCGCGCCCTGGCCTGGATTGACAAGCGCGGTATCGTAACCCCACAGGAGCACACTATGGCTAAAGACGCGCTGTGGTGGGCCGCCATGACGTACGTGGTAGCCGCGCTCAGCTCCCTGGCCACGCTGCTCTACTACGTCAGCATATTCATGGGCAGCCGCGACCGGCGCTAATCTTTAGCGCAACTGGTTTGTTGCCACTATGGGCCGTCTGACCTCCCATACAGGGCGGGTGGCAAGCGTGGGTGGCCGAAATATTCGGCATGCTGCGTAATCTACGATTTCTAAGAAGTAATTTTGACAGCCGGTAGCCCTGCCACCACTCAGCTGTGGCTACCGGCCTGCTCTTTTCCCCAATTCCCACCCACGTACCTTTTACATGAATTTTCAGCTCACTGAAGAACAATTGGCTGTGCAGGCCGCAGCCCGCGACTTTGCTCAGAACGAACTATGGGCCGGCGTGATTGAGCGCGACGACCAGCAGAAATTTCCCACCGAGCAAGTCAAGAAAATGGGCGAGCTGGGATTCATGGGAATGATTGTAAGCCCCAAATACGGCGGCGGCGGCATGGATACTGTCAGCTACGTGCTGGCTATGGAAGAAATCTCCAAAGTCGATGCTTCCTGCTCCGTTATCATGTCGGTAAATAATACCTTGGTATGCTGGGGCCTGGAAAAATACGGCACCGAGGAGCAGAAGCAGAAATACCTGACCAAGCTGACCACCGGCGAAATGATTGGCGCCTTTGCGCTGTCGGAGCCCGAAGCTGGCTCCGATGCCACCAGCCAGCGTACCACCGCCGAGGATAAAGGCGACTATTACCTGCTGAACGGAACCAAAAACTGGATTACCAACGGCACCACCGCCTCAGTGTACCTGGTGATGGCCCAAACCAACCCCGAGCTTAAGCACCGCGGTATCAACGTGCTCATTGTGGAGAAAGGTATGGAGGGCTTCCAGACCGGTCCCAAGGAAAACAAGCTGGGTATCCGCGGCTCTGATACCTGCTCCCTCATGTTCAACGACGTGAAGGTGCCCAAGGAAAACCGAATCGGCGAAGATGGCTTCGGCTTCAAGTTCGCCATGCAGGCACTGGCTGGCGGCCGTATCGGCATAGCAGCGCAGGCTTTGGGTATTGCCTCGGGGGCCTACGAGTTGTCGGTGAAGTATGCCAAGGAGCGGAAGGCGTTTGGCGTGCCCATTTCCCAGCACCAGGCCATTCAGTTCAAGCTGGCCGATATGGCAACCAACATCGATGCTGCCCGTCTGCTCTGTCTGCAGGCTGCCCACGACAAGGATGCGCAACTCGACTATGCCAAATCAGGCGCTATGGCCAAGCTGTTCGCGTCCAAAACGGCTATGGACACCGCAGTAGAGGCCGTTCAGATCCACGGAGGCTATGGTTTTGTGAAGGATTACCACGTAGAGCGCATGATGCGCGACGCCAAAATTACCCAGATTTATGAGGGTACTTCCGAGATTCAGAAAATTGTAATCTCGCGGGAAATTCTGAAATAAGCCTCGAATTGCCTAAAAGTCAGATTCATTGCACTAAACCCAGCTATTTTTTTAGCTGGGTTTAGTTTTTGTGAATTTTTATATCTTGTTTTGTATTGTATACATTCAGGCTGTAACCGCCTGTTTCCCTACAAGCAACCCAACCAGTAGAGGTTTATGGAAGATTACAATAAAGTGATTGAGTCGCTCGGGGTCCGCTACATCAAAGCGAAGAACCTGGTACTACAGCAGCCTTTCACTGTGCGCAATTCATACGATGTTGGCAACAACCTGATCCTGCTGCACAAGGGCCGTCTTGCCTTCGGCGACGACGAGCAGCACAATGTGGAGGAAGGCGAAATGCTCTTCATTCCCGGGGGCCGTGCGACTAAAGTGACGTATGGTGACTCCGCTGGCAAGGTCATCACCAACGACGACCTGATCAGCAACAAGGATAAGTTCTTCCATTCCAACTCCGATCTGGACCTTATCGGTGATGCTGAGGAAAGCCACTCCTTTGTGAGCTTTGAGGCCAAGGTATTCGACTCAGTGAACTTCTTCGCCTCGCTTGACGTGCCGGCCTTCCTGATTACCGGCAACTCCAAGCTGGCCAATCTGGTTATTAAGGTAGTAGAGGAAAGCCTGCAGGAACTGCCTGGCCGGGAGCGGCTCATCACGATTTACACCGAGAATATTGTGGTGGAAATCGTGCGCTACATCCTGAAAAACAAGATGTTCGTGGAGCAGCTGGCTACCAACAGCACCTACTTCAAGGACCCGCGCCTCATCGACCTGTTCAACTACATCAAGGAGAACCTGGGCGGCGACCTGTCAAACAAGGTGCTATCAGGGGTAGCCAACGTGTCAGAAGACTATGTGGGCCAGTACTTCAAGATGCTTACCGGCATCAACCCGCAGGACTACATCGAGTACCAGCGCATGGAGCGCGCTGTATTCCTGCTGCGTACCACCAAAAAGAGCATCCGCGACATCGGCAAGGAAGTGGGCTATAAGGACACGGCGTACTTCTGCCGCCGCTTCAAGATGATGTTCGGCATTCCGGCCGGCAAGATGCGCCGCCGCGAGTCGGCCATGAACATCTAACGACGGAACCACGGATTCGCGCGGATTTTTCGGATTCCACGGATTTCGTGGACGGCGCAACTCCGCTTGGAGCAGAAAACAAAAGGGCTTGCCGGAAGGTAAGCCCTTTTTATCATCCACGAAATCCGAGGAATCCGACCAATCCGTGGTTCAGACGGCCACTTGATTGTAGGAATGTACTACCCGCGAAACCTCCGCCAGAAATCCAGGCTCTTTTTCAATCTGGTTGCCGACCACGATGACATCAGCGCCGGCCGCCAAAGCAGCCTGGGCTTTTTCGGTCGTGTTGATGCCACCCCCTACGATAATAGGCACTTCCACGGCCTGCCGTACGGCCTGAATCATAGCTGGAGATACGGGATACATGGCCCCGCTGCCGCCATCGAGGTACATCAGGCGCAGACCCAGCTGTTCGCCGGCCATGGCAGTACAGGCCGCAATGGCTGGCTTGTCGTAGGGCAGGGGCGTGGTGCCGCTGATATAGCTGGCGGTGGTCTGGCGGCCGGTATCTACCAGCATGTAGCCGGTAGGCAGAATCTGCAGGTTGCTGGCCCGCAATAGCGGCGCGGCAATAACGTGCTGGCCAATCAGGAACTCCGGGTTGCGACCCGAAATCAGGGAGAGCAGCAGAATACCGTCGGCGGGGCCCTCCAGGTGCAGGCTGTGGCTCGGGAAAAGCAGCACCGGCACCGTAGAGCGGGATTTTATCAATTGAATAAGGGTAGCCTGATGAGAATTCATCACCAGGCTACCCCCCACAAAAAAGTACTCAACGGAATGCTGCGCGGTTAGCTCCAGCAGGTGTTGGCAGCCAGCTTCGTCCAGGTTGTCCGGGTCGAGCAGGACAGCCAGCGACTTGCGGCCGTGCGCGCGGCGGGTGCTAAGCGTCTCATACAGGCTGTTGTGGCGCATTCGCGTCGTCGTGGTGATACGTAAAGTCGATATCCTGCGTCGTAGCCTCATTGGCAGGCGACGTTGCAAGGTCGGGATTTTTGTCCGATGGTAGATATTCCCCGATTTTTTTCGCCACGTAAGCCATCAGTACCGCCGAAATCTGTGCAATCAGCATCTTGCCGGTGTCCGACTGTAGAAACGAGTGGAATGCCTCGGCCACAATAGAGGAAGCTGCATCTGAGCCGGGGGCGGCTACGGGTGGCCGCCGCGTGGCCGGTGTGCTGGACGAGGCAAAGTTTACCGGCTGAAACGGGTCGGCATCGGTGTGGTAGACATCGGGGGCCAGGTGGGCGCGGTCATGGGTAGCGGCGTGGTAGCCGGCCTGCGCGCCCCGGTCGTTCTGATGATGGCCTACTCCAAAGCCCAGGTCATCGGCCACCGCTTCATCAACAGCTGAACGGCGCGCCGGGGCGGGGCGGGAAGAAGGGCTGGTGCGGTGCAGGTGCCGGGCGTATTCATCTTCCTCCTCGTCCTCATCGAGCGAGTATTTGGGCTTGGAACGCAGCGCTTTGGCAATCAGCCAGATGCTACCGGCCAAGCCTGCGCCAATGAGGGCGAACTTGCCCACGCGCTGACTTTGCTCCTTGATGTTTTCCACGTCGCCCAGCAGGGCACGCTCGTATTCCAGCTTCTGACGCTCCAGAAACTCTTTTTCGTCCTCGAACAGGGGATTGTGCAGATCAGCCATAGCAGCAGCTTACGCTTGACGTTTGTCGGATTTGTAGATGGTATTGCTGAGCGTTTTATCGGCCAGGCTCTGAAACAGCTTCTTATCTACTCCTACGATGAAGATAATGAGCAGCAACAGGTAGAAGCCCGCCACAATGCCAAAACCCCAGTACGAGCTGTCAAGAGCTTCATTGAGGGCCAGGCCGGCGAAAACACTTAGAAACACGAGAAACATGAGCCCGATAATGGCCATGGTAAGGCCGTGGGCTGTGCCTACGAAGGCTACTTTTACTTTTTCCTGAACCTCCAGCCGTACCAGGTCGATGCGGGTGTCGAGGTAGCCCATCAGGTTCCCCATCAGGCTGTCGTTGCGGGGCGTTTTGGATGCGTCGTC